>VAWL01000135.1 GCA_005883965.1 Actinomycetota bacterium | reverse complement strand
ACAACCTCGTCCTTGCCGACTGCCATACGCCTGGCACCTGCACGGCCAATCAGCACGGGACCGTCGATGGTGTGCCGTACCAGAACACGCAGAGTGGACAGGACGTCTCGACGAGCACCAACTGCACCGGCTCGACATGCACCACTACGTGCAACAACGCCAGCTGCACGACCTTCACCCAGAGCGGTGCGCAGTTGACAGCCACCGATACCGAGATCAAGGAGTTCGGCTACGGAGGCATGAGAGGGTTCACGGGTAATGGCAACGTTGGCGACGGCACAGGGTCGATCGCCGTCAGCGGCATTACGGGCCCAGTTAGCAAGGCGTTGCTCTTGTGGAACGGCCCGACAAGTTCGAGCGATGCAAACTCGAATGCAACCGTGTCGTTCGGGGGCCAGTCCATCACGGGCGCGAACATCGGCACGGCGGCCAGCAACTGCTGGGGCTCAGGCAATGGCGCGCCCTATACGAACAGCCAGTCGTACGAGGCGGACGTCACGACCCTCGTCACCGCAGGGCTGACAAGCGGGAGCGGGACGTTCGACCTTGCCGACTTCATCAAGCGAGACGAAGGCAACAGCATCATCGCCGACATCAACGGCGTGTCCTTGATCGTTTTCTACAACGACGGCAATGCCGCGAACTGGCGCAACGTCGTGCTTTGGAGCGGGAACGACTCGAACGTCGCCGACGAAACCGACACCGCGGACAGCTGGAGCGAGACGCTGACTGGGGTCCCGTGGCCGGGGACCGGCAGCGCGAGCCTCGACTTCATCGTCGGCGACGGGCAGAACTTCGGCGGCGATGGCAATGACGACGGAGCAATCTTTGTGAACGAGACGCAGATCGTGCAGGAGGGCGGGATCTTCCAGGGCGCTTCAACGCCAGCTGGACCTGCCAATGCGTTGGGTGACCTCTGGGACGTCAAGTCATTCTCGCTTCCGTCCAGCTTCCTCAGCACCCTGGCGACTGGCTCGAACACGCTCCAGGTGACGGCACCCTACGTAAACGACTGCCTCTCACTGGTCGCAGTTGCGGCGAACATGCCCGCTTCCGCCCCGCCGGTGGTTCAAGCCCCGATCGCGCCGGTTCAGAAGCAGGCGCTAAGCCCGATCGGCCAAGCTCCGGCAGCCGTCTCCGCCTTCGGCGGTGGAGGATTGATCCGCCGGAAGTAAGACCAACATCAACGTTGCTCAATCGAGGGGCCGGCGGGAGCCGGCCCCTCGACTAGCTCCGCCAGCTCGCGGTCGATCGCGTCGCGCCTCGTCGTCGCGTCGATGCGGGAGAAGAGCGCCCGTGCACGCTCGAGCTCGGTCCTGGCGCCGGCGACGTCGCCGAACGCACGAAGAGACCGGCCGAGTGCGAGCCGGGCGTCAGCCAGGTCGATTGGGCGGTTGAGCTCCTCGAACAGCCGCAGCGCCTCGGCGAACGCCGTCGCGGCCGCCGTCGACTCGTACGAGGCGGTTGCGACGGCCGCCTCCGCCATCAGCAGCCCAGCGCGGCCGCCGGCGTCTTCCTCGGGAGCGCTCCGCGCCGCGAACGCAACGAGCTCGCGGGCGTCGTCCAGTCGGTCCTGGGCCACCAGCGACTCGGCGAGACGCCAATACGTGAAGACCATCGCCCAGCCGCCGATCTGGAGCGCCACGGGAAGCGCCTCGCGAAGCCATGCCTCCGCCTCCTCAGGCCGACCGTCGTCGAGGGCGAAGATCGCCAACCCCAGGTTGACGTTCTGGACCTGGAAGTAGGTATCGCCGGTACGCTCGAACCACGTTCGGGCCTGCAGGCAGAGCCGCTCGCCTTCCTCGGGCCGACCGCGGAGATAGGCGGTCATTCCGAGCCAGGACGTCGCCTCCGCTTCCATTCTGTGGCTGCCCAGATCGGAGGCGAGCTCGAGGCAGCGGCGGAGCTCCGGCTCCGCGGCTGCGAGATCTCGGCTCATGAGCAAAGCCGCGATCCGAAGGTGGCCCTCGGCCACGAGTGCCGGGTCGCCGTTCTTCTCCACGGTGGCGATGGCGGCTCGGAGGCGCTCGATCGCGTCGTCGTGCCGACCCTGGTAGTCGCCCACGAAGGTGGCGAACACGAACGCGACCTTGATCCGGAGAGATCCATCTTCGGTCAGGCTTGCCAGCCTCTCCGCCTCGGTGAGCCGTTGGTGCGCCTCTGGGATGCGCCCTTGCCGCTGGTCGATGTCACCGAGCAGGAGCAGCGCCTCTGACTCGATGTCCGTGCGGTCGAGACGTGATGCGTTCTCCGCCACCTCGAGCAGCTCCTCACACGCCTCCTTGAGCTGCCCGAGCATCATCGCCATCTCCGCGCGGCGCAGGCGCAGCTCGAAGCGCAGCTCGTCGTGCCTATCGTCGAGGACCTCCAGGGCGCGCGTGTAGTACCGGTGCGCCTCGCGGAGGCTCTCGCGCCGCTCCGCACGCCGCGCGGCGTCGGCGAGTGCGGCAGCGGCCTCACTGGTCGGCGGCTGGATCGGACTTCGAGCGACCTCCCGTGAGAGCACGCATGCCTGTTCGAGGTGCCACGCAACGATCTCGACGAACTCGTCGGCGCTGCTCGGCAGGCTCTTCACCCACTCCGAGAAACCGAGGTGGAGCTGAGCGCGGCGGCCCTTCGGCACCTGCCCGTACGCCACGTCCCGCATGAGGATGTGCTTGAACGCGTACTCCTCGTCGTCGGCGACCGAAGATGCCTTGAGGTGCGCGACGAAGTCACGGCGCTCGAGCTCCGTCAGGCCCGGTCTCGGATCCTCACGAGCCGCCCCTTCCTGTGCCCCGAGATGTGCGACCGCACCGGCCCAGAAGACGGCACCGACCACAGCCGCATGGTGGGCGAGCTGCTTTTCCTTTATTGCCAACCGATCGAGGCGGGAGCTAATCAGCCCCTGCACGCTCGTCGGAACGGGGACGTCGCGCATCTCCTCGCCCTGCCAGCGCTCGAGTTCGAGCAACCCCTCCTCGCGCAGCATCCTCACCGTCTCCTCGATGAAGAGCGGGTTGCCGCCCGCGTTGGCGATCAGGCCCTCAGCGAACCGCGTCTCGGCGAACGCGGCGTCGCCGGTGAGATCCGTCAAGAGAGCGGCGGCCTGCTCGGGCCCGAGCGTTTGCAGCTCGATTGTGCGCCGTTGGCCCTCCCTGCCGAGGAAACCGGGCGCGTCATCCTCGAGCTCCGGGCGTGCCGTCCCGACGAGCAGCAGCGGCACGTCGGACTCCTCGCCGAGAACGTACGAGATCAGCTCGAGCAGCGTCGGCTCGGCCCAGTGAAGGTCCTCGACAATGACCGCCATCGGCTTCTCTCGCGCGAGGATCTCCAGTGCGCGCCGGATGCCCCAGTGGAGCTCGGCCTGCGAGATATCGCTCGTGGTGTAAGTCCCGCGGGGCGTCGTCGGGATCCCAATCAGGTTCGAGAGCGCTGAGGCGATCGTCCGTAGCTCGTCGAGGTCCTCCGTGCCGAGCGTCTCCAGAAAGGCGTCGAGCCGCTTCGCGCTCGTCTCACGGTCGTCGCTCTGCAGGATCCCCGCTGCGGATTTGAAGATCTCCATGATGGGCCAGTACGTGATGCCCTCGCCGTAGGAGAGGCACTTGCCCCAGTGGACGTCGAAGCGTCCCTCGAGGCGGCCGACGAGCTCCAGGAGGAGGCGGCTCTTGCCGACTCCAGGCGCTCCGACGATCGCCGCCAGCCCGGTGAAGCGCTCCTCGACGAGCGAATCGCAGAATGCGAGGAGCTCATCGAGCTCGGCTTCGCGTCCGATGAGCGCCGTTTCGCCGCGCGGTCGCGGCCCCGCTTCGTCCTGCGTTCCCACGACCTCCCAAACTTCGACCGGCTCCGCCTTCCCCTTCGCCTGCATGGGCTCGGCCGCCTTGAAGGAGAACGCGTCCTTCGTCGCGAGATACGTCGTCCGACCGACGAGGATGCCGTCTATCGGCGCGGCAGACTGGATTCGCGCAGCGGTATTCAGCACGTCGCCGGCGGCCGACCACTCGCCCTCGCTCGGGCGCGCGCCGAGCATGATGAGCGCTTCGCCGGTGTGGATGCCGATCCGGATGTGGAGGTCGAGCCACTCGTCCTCCGCGTTGAGCTCGGCGAGCGCCCGGCGGACCGCGAGGCCTGCTCGGATCGCACGCTCCGGGTCGTCCTCGTGCGCCTTCGGGGTCCCGAACAAGGTCAGGATCGCATCGCCGCTGAACTTCTCGAACGTCCCGCCGTGGCCCTCGAGCTCGGCCCGCACCCGCGCGTGATAGGGAGCGACCAGGGCTTTGACATCTTCCGGGTCGAGCTGCTCGGAGCGTGCGGTCGAGCCGACCAGGTCGACGAAGACCGCAGTGATCACCTTGCGCTCCTCGCCCGGCGGCAGCGGCGGAGGCGCGGCGTCGACAAGCGCGGTGCCGCACTCGAGGCAGAACCGAGCTTTCTCGGGATTCTCCGTCCCGCATGCCGGACACGTGCGCATGGGTGAAGCGTACGGTGGTGGGCGGCACGCTTCTAGTCGGGACGGGCGGATTCGAACCGCCGGCCTCCTGCTCCCAAAGCAGGCGCGCTAACCAGGCTGCGCTACGTCCCGGGAGCTTCAGTGTAGCTCCGACCCAAAAGGCCAACTTTCCGCTTATTGCAGCAGCCTTCGTGTTCGAAAAGTGTAAATCGCTCAGTTTTGGACAGCTTTCTGTCCGATACGTCTGCTTATATGCCCCCACTCGTGGCCAGACGAGTAACGACATTGGCGGCGGCCGCCATCGCCGCGACGATCCTCGGAGGCCAGGCACACGGAGCAGGTTTGCGTCGCTCCGAGTCCTCGCTTCTGGCTGTGATGAACCAGGTGCGTTCAGCGCACGGGGTTCGTCCGCTTCGCCTGGACTACCGCCTCGAGCGGGCAGCGCGAGGCCACTCCAGCACGATGCTGCGGACGCAGTCGTTCGCTCACGGAGCGTTCTCTGCACGAATTCGCTCGCAGGGCGTGAAGGCCCCGTCCGTGGGCGAGAACCTCGCCTGGGGTGTCGGCTCGTTTTCGCGGGCACGGACGATCGTCGCGATGTGGATGGCGAGCCCCGAGCACCGGGCGAACCTGTTGCGCCCGGGCTACCGCACCGTCGGAGTCGGCGCCACCCGAGGCACGTTCCAGGGCTACGCCCATGCCCTCGTGGTGACCACCGACTTCGCCGGCCGCTAGCCCGACGCTACGACGGTTCGATCAGGTCGCGAAGCTCCGCGATCTTCTCGCGGCGCACGTCGTCGCGCTCGCCCTGGCCGACGCGGTGGATCAGCTCGCGCACGAGCGGCGCGAGCTCGACCGGGTTGAACGGCTTCGTGACGTAGTCGATCCCGCCGAGGTCGAGGCCGCGCGCCCGGTCGCGCACCTCGGCGCGGGCGGTGAGGAAGATGATCGGGATCGAGCGTGTGCGCTGGTCGTCGAGCAGGGCCTCGGCGACCTGCCAGCCGTCGAGGCCGGGCATCATCACGTCGAGCAGGATCACGTCGGGCTCCTCGCTGCGAGCCTTCTCGAGCCCGGTCGGGCCGTCGCCCGCGTCGATGACCTCCATCCCCTCAGCCTCGAGGTTGACCCGGCAGAGAAGCCGGATCGGGGCCTCGTCGTCGATGATCAGGACCCTCACCATGTCGTCACCCGGTTCGCTGCGCATACCCGCTTTCCACCTCGCTTACTCGCGCTCCAAGAGGACGGCGCGGCCGGCGAGCGGGAGGGTGAACACGAAGCTCGAGCCGCGCTCCTCGCGCGGCCGCACCCAGATCCGCCCTCGCATCGCCGCCAGGAGCTCCCTGGCGATGAACAGGCCGAGCCCCGTGCCGCCGCTCGAGAGGTCGCGGCTCTGCGAGGCCGCCCGGTAGAACTTGCGGAAGATCAGCTCCTGCTCGGACTCGGGCACACCGATCCCCTCGTCGTCCACCTGCACCTCGACCACGTCGTCGCGACGGCGCACCGAGACGGTGACCGTGCCGCCGCCGGGTGAGTACTTGACGGCGTTCTCGACCAGGTCAGTGACGATCTGGCGCAGCTTCTCGCGGTCGGCGTCCACCTGCAGCCGCTCGGGTGGGAGCTCGAGCACGAAGCGGTGGCCGCCTGTCGCCAGCGTGTGCTCGGCGGAGCGCACGACCTCGGTGACGAGCGCGCCGACGTCGGTCGGGGCGAGGTTGACCTGGAGGTCGCCGGAATCGAGCCTGGCGACCGAGAGCAGGCGGTCGACGATCGAGGTCAGCCGGCCGGCCTCCGACGCGATGTAGCCCAGGAACGTGGAGCGCTCCTCCTCGCCGAAGAGGACGTCGTCCCGGAGCAGCGTCTCGGCAAAGCCGTAGATCGAGGTCAGCGGCGAGCGGAGCTCGCGGGAGACGCTGGAGACGAACTCCGACTTCATCTGCTCGACGACTCGCTCGGCCGAGATGTCGCGGAAGGCGAAGATCCGGCCGGCCACGGCCCCGGCGGGGTCGCGCATAACCGCCTCGGTGAGCGAGAGCCAGATCTCCTCGCCGCCGCGACGGATCGGCAACAACCGCTCTCCGGCCGGCGATTCGCCGGGAGACTCGAGCTCCCGCTGCAGCACCTCGCCCGGTGGGTGCCCGAGGGCCTCGGCCTCCGGGACGCCCGTGATCGCCTCCGCGGCCGCGTTCCAGAGCACCACGTGCCCCTCGCGGTCGACGGCCACGATCCCGTCGGCGATGTTGGAGAGGATGGCGACGCTCCGCTCCTTCTCGAGCGCGACGCTCTGGTAGAGCTCGGCGCTGGAAAGGGCGGCCGAAGCGTTCCCGGCGAAGGCGCCGAGCGCCTCGATCTCCTCCTCACGCCACTGGCGCGGCTCCCGCGAGTAGACGGAGAGCACGCCGTGGACCGTCCCTTGGGGGCCGACGAGCGGGACGCCGAGGTAGCCCGCGTAGCCCGCGCCCAGGACGGGATCGGCCTGGAGCAGGCGCTGGTCCTCGCGCGCGTCCGCCACCGCAACCGGGGCGCGGGACTGGACGGCGTCGCCGGCCAGGCGTGCCGTCGAGGGAAGCCGGCTCTCGAGGGCGACGCTGGCCGACTCGCCGCTGACCGCGCCGGCGACGAGCTCGTCTCCCTCGAGCAGGCGCAGTACGGCGGCGTCGGCCAGCAGCAGCTCGGGCGCCCGCTGCGCGACCTCGTCCAGCAGCGTGGCCGGGTCGAGCTCCGGGGCGAGCAGGCTGCTCGTCCGCGCGAGCTGCTGCGCGAGCGCGCGAGACCGCCGCTCGCCCTCGAAAAGGTCACTGCGCTCCAGCGCCCCTCGGGCGGCGCCGGTCAGGTTGCGGGCGAGCTCGAGGTCGTCGTCGGCGAAACGGTGCTCCTCGGGGAAGAAGACGAGCACGAGCGCGGCGTCGTCCTCGCGCGGCGTCTCGACCGGCGCGGCCAGCAACGACTGGTAGCCGGCCTCCTCAGCCACGCGCCGCCACTCGGCCCCGAAGCGGTCGTCGTCGGCCAGCGCCGACGAGACCAGCACGCGCCGGCGCCGCGCGGACGAGCGGAGCGGGTCGCCGGGATCGGACAGGCCGTCCTCGAGGAACCGGACGAGCGGGGCCGGCAGAGCGTGCAGCCCGGCCAGCCGCAGGTCGCCGTCGACCGGCATCAGCACCGCCGCGCTCGCGCCGCCGAGCGCCTCGGCCGCCGCCTGCGCGAGGGCGTCGAGCGTCTCCTCGAGCGAGATCGGCTGGCCGAGCGCCGAGGCGATCCGGTAGAAGCCGCGCTGGATGCGGGCCTGGCGGCTCCGCTCCTCGAAGCTCTCCGCGTTGCGCAGCGCGAGCGCGGCCAGGTTGGCGAAGGCGTCGAGCAGACTCGCCTCGCCGCTCGTGAGCCTCCGTTGCGGGTCGCGCGAGCCGACGCCGAGCACGCCCTTGACCTCGCCGGCCCAGCGCATCGGGGCGACCATCGCCCCGTGGAATCCCGCGTACGTCTCGTTCGGGACGGTTTCGAGGATCTCCGCGTAGTCCTCGACCAGCGCCGGACGGCCGCGTGCGATCGCCCGTCCGGCCAGGCCCTTGTCGATCGGGAACTCGTAGCCGACCAGGCTCGCCGGGAAACCGTGGACAGCCGCGCAGCGGAGAACGCCCCGCCCGGGATCGAGCAGGTAGCAGTCGACCGCCTCGGCGCGAAGGAGTGTCGCGACCTGGTCGACGAGGCGCTGGAGGACCGCGTTCAGCTCGAGCTCGCTCGTGACGACCTGTGCGGCCTTCAGCAGCGCGCTCTGCTCGCCGAGCCGGCGCTGGTTCTCCTCGAGCAGCCCGGCGACGTGAATCGCAAGGGCGATCTCATCGGCGACGGCCTCGGCGAGCGAGACGTCCGCGGGCGACCACAGCCCGGGCTCGGGACGGTGCAGGCCGAGGACGCCCAGCATCCGCTCGAACGCGACCACCGGCGTTGCCAGCGCGGCCCGCGTGCCGAGCTGCTCTAGCGCGTCGCGCCCCGCGGGCCGGCCCTCGTCGAGCTCCTCCGCGTCGAGGACGTCGGCCACGGCCACGGTCCGCCGCACTCGGGCGGCAAGGTTGGAGACCGGCAGGCGCTCGGCCAGCTCGTCGCCGATCGGCGAGAGCCCGTCCGCCCACCACTCGGCCCGCATCGGCAGCCGCTCTCCGGGCTCGCCGAGCCGGAGGAAGCAGCGCGACGCGCCGAGGGCCCGGCCCGTCTCGGTGACGGCCACGCGGGTAATGGTGTCGAGGTCGTGCGACGAGCGGATGCGCCGGGAGATCGCCGCGACTAGACGCTCGCGCGAGAGCGCGTCGTCGAGGGCGGCAGCCGAGACGGTCAGCGGGACGAAGGCGGCGCTCTTCGCGCCGGCGGCCCGGGCGAGCCGCTGGCTGACGAGGGCGGACGACTCGATGTCGTAGACCGCGACCGGGGCGGCCTCGAAATACGCGCTCGCGATTCCCGAAGGCTC
The DNA here is from genome assembly GCA_005883965.1 of Actinomycetota bacterium. GTDB lineage: Bacteria > Actinomycetota > Thermoleophilia > Gaiellales > Gaiellaceae > AC-32. The sequence goes on along the minus strand of VAWL01000135.1, from coordinate 26,496 downwards.
GTCGCGGAGGCCGAGCCGCATGTCCGCCCACCAGCCGATGTCGCCGGTGGAGGAGCGCGCAACCAGCCCACGCGCTTCGCGTCCCTCGTCGTCGACCAGCGCCAGCGCCGCGAACTCGACGCCCATGAGCGCGACCACCTCGTCGAGGAGAGCGCGCCCGGCGGCCTCTGGCTCCTGGGTCCGCGCGAGCGAGCTGGCCAGGCCGGCGACCGTATCGAGCTCCCGGTCGCGCAGCGAGACGAGCTCCTCAGCCTCCCGCGCGCGAGCGGCGCCGAGAATCACGCTCCCGCGCTGGTCCCAGCGGGCAAGGAAGACGAGCGCCGGTACGAGCCCAACTACGCAGGCGGCGAAGGACCACCAGACGTGCCCGCCGAGTGGCTCCCGGTCGTGCAGTACGAGGGCGCCGAAGATCGCCGCCGGAATCGCGATCCCCGGGAAGACCGACGCGAGGGCGAGGTCGCTCGCCGTGACGCGGCTCCGCTCCCGCCAGAGCGTGGGCAACAGGGCCACGAAGACGAGCAGGTACGTGCCCGCCAGCAGCAGCAGCGGCAGAGCGTTGAAGTAGAGGGCCTTGTCCTGTGGTGTCACTGGGCGCTGCTGATGATAGGTCGCGCGCCGACCGGAGGGAGAAAGATTGGCCTACGAAGAGCGGGCCTTGCAAACCTGCTCCGTGCGGGTTGGAAAGATGGGCCGCTCGGCCTATTGGCTTGTTTGTGCGGGCCGGATACCTTCCACGTACTGGGCGATGCGAGTCGCGTGGCTCTCTACTGGCCTTGAGGCCCGCGGCGAGCAATGGGGAGAAGCCCGTCACCACCACCCCCCGAGTGACGGGCTTACTCCTCGCTACACCTTCGAGATCCGCAGCTCCGAGCCGTCGGCCTCGACCTTCTCGGCGAGGGTTTCTTCCTTGATCCAGTCCTCATGGGCCAGCAGGTCGGCGTCGGACTCTGGAAGCGTCAGTTCGATGCGGTCGGTGATCTCGAGACCGCGCTCTTTTCGGAGCGCATTGACGGAGTGGATCAGGTCACGCACGCGGCCTTCGAGCTCGAGCTCCGGATCGAGGGAGAGGTCGAGCGCGACGGTCAGCCCGTCCTCTCCGGCGACCGCCCAGCCTTCCTTGCCACGGCGCTCGACGAGCACCTCGTCGGGCCCGAGCTCGTAGCCGTTCACGCGGAACCGCCCGTCCCCGAGCTCCTCGAACTCACCCGCCTCGAGGGCAGCGCGCACCGCGCCGAGCTCCTTCCCGAGCTTCGGGCCGAGCACCGGCAGGTTCGGCTTCACGCGCAGCTCGCTCGCCTCGACCGGGCCGAACTCGACGTTCTTGACGCTCAGCTCCTCGGCGATCTCGCCGGCGTGCGACGACACGTCGTCGGCGCCCTGGACGACGACTCGGCGAAGCGGCTGCCGGAACTTGATCCCGGACTGCGCCCTGGCCTGGCGGCCGAGCTCGACCACGCGGCGTACCGCAGCGACGTCGGTGAGGAGGCTCTCGTCAGGCGGAGGAACATCGGGCCAACCGGCAAGGTGGACAGATCCGGGCGCCTCTTCTCCCGGTACCAGCACCCGCCAGAGGTGGTCGGTCAGGAACGGCATCACCGGCGCAATCACCCGTAGCGCCTGGGCCAGTCCCCACCAGAGCGTCTGTAGGGCCGCAGGCTCGCCGTCCCAGAAACGGCGGCGCGAGCGGCGGATGTACCAGTTCGAGAGGTCCTCGACGTACGCCTGGAACGACGCGGTTACTCCTGGCGTCCACCAGCGCTCGTAGTCCCGCTCGGCGTCGGAGACGAGCTGCGCCGTGCGCGCGACCAGCCAGCGGTCGAGCGGGTGCTTCGACGACGGCTCTCCGCCCCACTCCGGCCTCCAGCCCGCGATGTTGGCGTAGGTGATGAGGAAGCCAGCCGAGTTCCAGAGCGTGAGCAGGCGCCGCTTCACCTCCTCCGCTGGCCCGTAGCCGAAGCGGAGGTCCTGGCTCGGGTTCTGCATGCAGTAGACCCAGCGCATCGAGTCCGCGCCCATCCGCTCGAGCGCCTCGTTCAGCTCGATCGCGTTGCCCCACGACTTGTGCATCTCGCGGCCGGTCTCGTCGAGGACGTTCTCGTAGGTGAGCACCTTGCGGTACGGCTGGCGGCCGTCCAGCGTGATCGCCATGAAGCACTGCGAATAGAACCAGAGCCGGATCTGGGCGCGGCCCTCGGTGACCCAGTCGGCCGGGAACCACTTCTCCCAGTAGGCGTGGTCGGGCAGGTCGGCCCCGGTCAGCCCGGCCGCCGCCCCGGTCGCGTTGCCGTGCTCGACCCACGTCGGGTTCTGCCAGCCGAGCGTCGAGAAGTGGACGATGCCCGCGTCGAGCCAGGCGTCGCCGACCTCGGGAATCCGCTCGACCTCGCCCTCGCACTCCTCACAGCGGACGACGACTCCGTCGATCCACGGGCGGTGCAGCTCCTCCAGCCGGTCGAGGCCGCGGACGGCGCGCTCCTCGAGCTCGGCGCGCGAGCCGATCACGTTCAGGTGCCCGCAGCCGCACGGGTAAAAGGGAAGCGGTAGGCCGAAGTAGCGGCGCCGGGAGATGTTCCAGTCGTCCATGTTGCGGAGCCAGTCGTCCATCCGCTTGCCGTACTGCGGCGGCGTCCACTCGACGGTCGCGTTGCCGTCGAGCATCGGCTGCCGGATCCCGTCGGCCGCGATGAACCAGTCGTCGACGACGCGGAAGACGAGCGGCGTGCGGCAGCGCCAGCAGACCGGGTAGCGGTGGACGATCGTTCCGCGCTCGGCGAGCAGCCCCCGCTCCTCGAGGGCCGCGACGACCGGCTCGACCACCTCGTCGGTCGAGAGCCCTTCCAAGGCGCCGTAGCCCGAGACGAACCGGCCGCCGTCGTCGATCGGCGTCAGCACCGGGAGCTCGTAGATCCGCCCGAGCTCGAAGTCCTCGGCGCCGGCACCCGGCGCGATGTGGACGATGCCGGTTCCTTCGTCGAGCGAGACCTCGTCCCACGGGATCACGCGATGGACGTTGCCCTCCTGCGCGGGCAGGTCGTCGAACGGCCCGTCGTACTCGAGGCCGAGGAGCTCCTCGCCGGAGGCCGTGCGAACGACCTCCGCGTCGGCGGCCCGCTCGGCGGCCCGCCACTCGCCGTCCGCGGTGAGCACATACTCGGCCTCCGGGCTCACTGCCGCGGCGACGTTCGCCGGCAGCGTCCACGGCGTGGTCGTCCAGACGACGAGCGACTCGCCCTCCCGGCCCTTGAGCGGGAATCGCACGAAGAGGGACGGGTGCTCGAGCTCCGCGTAGTTCTCGTCGCCCGCCTGCTCGTGCTTGGAGAGCGAGGTCCCGCAGCGTGGGCACCACTGCGTCGCGCGGTGGCCCTTGTAGAGCCACTCGCGGCGATGGCACTCCTTCAGGAAGCGCCAGATGTACTCGATGTTCGTGTCCGAGAAGGTGAAGTAGTCGTTGCCCCAATCCATCCACTGGCCGAGGCGCTTGAACTGCGCGGTCTGGATCGCGGCGTACTCCGCGACGAAGTCGCGGCAGCGGCGGGCGAACTCGGCGAGGCCGAACTCCTCGATCTCGCGCTTCGAGTTGAGCCCGAGGGCCTTCTCGACCTGGACCTCGACATGCAGGCCCTGCGAGTCGAAGCCGTTCTGGTAGCGCTGGTCGAAGCCACGCAGCGCCTTGTAGCGCTGGAATACGTCCTTCAGCGTCCGGCCGATGCCGTGGTGGACGCCGGCCGGCGCGTTCGCGGTGATGGGCCCGTCCATGAAGCCGAAGCGCGGCCCGCCGGAGTTCTGTTCGCGCAGGCGCTCGAAGGTGCCCTCCTCTTCCCAGCGCTCGAGCAGGTCGCGTTCAAGACCCGGGTGGTCGGGTACCGTCGGCAAGGAGACGAAGACCTGCTCCATCGGGCGATCGTAGCGAGTGGGAACAATGGGCTCCGACCCCGCGTTTTCAATGTCCGAGACTCCAGGTAGAAAGGAAAAATCAGAAATGGATTCAGTCACCGAAGAGACCTTCGACACACAGGTGCTCGGCAGCGAGCAGCCCGTGCTCGTCGACTTCTGGGCCGAGTGGTGCGGCCCGTGCCATGCGATCGCGCCCGTGCTCGACCAGATCGCGGAGGAGCGCGACGATCTGAAGATCGTGAAGCTGAACATCGACGAGCAGCCCGCGGTCGCCCAGCGCTTCGGGGTGATGTCGATCCCGACGCTGATCCTGTTCAAGGACGGCGAGCCCGCAGCGGCAGCCGTCGGCGCCATGCCGAAGTCGATGCTCGAAGAGCGCCTCGGCCTCGCCGAAGCCGCCGCCTAGCCGAACGGCCAAAGGCGGAGGCGGACACCGAGGTGCCCGCCTCCTTGTCCTTGGCTTTAGCTAGCGGATGATCGTGTCGCAGTAGGTCGGTCCGGCGAAGACGCCGTCTTCCGGACACTTCGTCTTCTGCGCGAACTGGTTCGCCTTACCGAGGTTGTCGACCGTGTTCGGGTAGCTGACCCCGTAGTTGAGAGCCGCCCCGTCCCACGAGAACCACGGGTAGATGCAAAACGGACCGCCGTAACGCGTGCAGTCCGTCGGGCCGACGAACGAGTTCCCGAGCACCTCGGCCTTGCCGCCGGTGTCGGACACCGCCGCCCAGTTCTGCTGGTGTGAGCCGTCACCGAAGGTCGCATCGAAGATCCGGATCGGTTGGAATCCGGCCCAGTTGTCGTTGTTGAACGAGCCGCAGAACGTCTGGCCCGGAACGCAGAACTCGCCGGGATGGTCACCGTAGAGGTCCGAGTGGCCGATCTCCCAGACGAATGCCATCGGCGTGTCCCAGACGCCGCCCCAGTCGAGCGCGTTCCCGATCTGGTTGGTGTCGAACTCCGGCGTCAGCGGGCCATCCTTGGGACTGTTGAGCACGAGCACGCTCGACGTGGTCCCGCTGGTTTCGTCCCTGACCTGCTCCTGGTAGGCCGAGGTGGGCGACGGCGCCCAGATGTGGACGTCGACGACGTCGAGGGCGTGCATGACGAACGGGCCCTTTCCTGATGCGTCCGTGAGCATGCCGTTGAACGCGGCGGGCTCGATGATCTGGCCTCCCTGCTGCGCGATCGTCCAGACGGGCGAGCACGCCGTGTAGACGTTGGCCTGCTGCGTGACCGAGAAGCCGCCGTTGGACGAGCACTTCTTGGCGAAGGAGTCCGGGTAGAACTGCAGCTCGAGGAACCCCTCGCCGCCGATCTTGTTCGGGTTCGTGTCCTTGACCGTGCCCCCGAACCAGAAAGTCGGCCCGACGCTCGAGACCGGGAACGTCCCATCGGCCGGCAGCGCGACGCGCCACGTGATGTTGCGCGCCGAGCCGGGAGCGGACGAGACCGGGTCGAGCTCCGGCTCGTCGTGACCCGTGCAGCCCGCCGTGTAGTACTCGTACCAGTCCTCGCTCAGCCCGCCCACGACGTGCGAGAGGCACGCCGCAGTGCTCGCCCCGACGGTTCCCGAGCTGACGGTTGCCGAGCCTGTCCCCGTCCCGGCGGCGCCGACCGAGGCGCTGAGCCCCAGCACGACTGCGGAGACCGCCGCCAAGACGAACCAGGCCTTCACGCTCTTCATGGCTCCCCTCCCGTTGGCGATGTCTACCTGCCCTCCGGGAAAATATCGGGGCCTCGATCCCGAGGCAAGGCCAAGCTTAGGCTTCGGCGTCCTCTTTTTCGGGGTGCGGGATGGGCGCGACCGCTCGTCCCGCCGGCTCGTCGACCAGGCTGAGCACGCGCATGCCATGCACGAAGACGACCGCGCCGCCGAGCCAGCCGCCGATCGTGAGGAAGCCGAAGCCGGCCAGGGTCAGGATGAACGGGCCGGTCTCCACGGCGCCGTGTCGGTAGCCGGAGTGCCCGACGAGCGCCGCGATGAGGAAGAACACGGTCGCGGTCAGCATCGAGAGCATGTGCCACGTCGCCGTCTTCCACAGCGGTGAGCCCCACTCGATCGTCAGCCAGTCGGCGAAGCCGGTCAGCGCGGTGAACGCGGTGATGATCAGGCCCACGACGAGCGCCAGCCACCAGCCGTTCGCGGCTGCTACGTGCGCGACGCCGATCGCGCTCGCGAATGCCATCGCCGTCGACGCCGTGTAGGCGCCGATTGTCGCGTCGGTGAGCGGCGGGTGGAGCGGGTGGCCTGGCAGGCCCTTCCAGAGATAGCTGATCCTCATCGTCTTGCGTACTAACGCAGACGACGGCGAATCGGTTTCTCCAGCTAGCTTTGCTCGGCCGCTTCGAGGAAGTCGACGAACGCCGCGTGCTTCGCCAGGTAAGCCTCGATCGTCTCGATGCCGGCCTCCAGCCAGCGCTCGAGCCAGCCCTCGTCGATCTCGTCCTCGATCCGGTACAGGTCGCCCTCGGCCATGGAGAAATCATCGGGACGGCGGCGGCCGTCGGCAATGGGCCGAACGGCCTAACTTCGCGGTCGGAGGCGCCTATACGCTCCCGCCCGTGCGGGCGCTGCTCCTGATCAACCCGCGTGCAGGGGACGGGGACGGCGCGCGGGAGCTGGCAGCCGAGGCTGTACGCCGCGGGATCGAGGCTCGTGTTCTCGGCAACGGCGACGATGCCGCCGCAATCGCGCGCGCGGCCGAGGTGGACGTTCTGGGCGTTGCGGGAGGCGACGGCTCGGTCGCAACGGTGGCAAGCGTGGCCGCGGAGCGAAATCTCCCGCTGGTGGTCGTGCCGTACGGGACGCGGAACCACTTCGCCCGCGACCTCGGGCTCGGCCGCGATGACCTGGCCCGCGCGCTCGACACGTTCGCCGGAGAGGAGCGCCGCGTCGACCTCGGCCGGGTCGGCGAGCGCCGTTTCCTGAACAACGTCTCGCTCGGGGCCTACGCGTCGCTCGTCCGCCGGCGCGAGCGGCACCGCCGACGGCGCGAGGCGCTTGCGGGGCTGCGAGCGCTCTGGCTCGGGCGCCACCGCGGCGTCTGGGCCGAGGTCGACGGCGAGCCGGCCGTGCTGGAGCCGCCGCTCGAGCTGGCGATCGAGCCGCTCGCACTACGGGTGCTGCTGCCGCCAGGCGGCTAGCACCAGCGGCACGTTCTCGAAGGCGAGCTCGTCCTTCGCGGGAAGCTCGTCCGCTGCGAACCAGGCGAGCTCGCTGACGTCGTCGGCGGGCACGGGCTCACCGCTGACTACGCGCGCAGTCCAGTAGAGGTTGAGCGTCGCCTCCGCGGTCGAGTCGCCGCCGTACCGGTCCATCCAGGCGCCCAGGAACTCGAGCGGCTCGACTTCGAGACCGGTCTCCTCGCGCAGCTCGCGGCGGAGGCCGTCGAGCGGGTGCTCGCCCTCCTCGAGGAAGCCACCGGGGATGTCCCAACGTCCCTTGAACGGCTCGTGCGCGCGCCGGGCCAGCAGAACTCGGCCCTCCCCGTCCTCGCAGAGCGCACCCGCGGTTGGCTTGGAGCTCCCGTATGCCACGAAGCCGCAGGCCGGGCACTCGACCCGCGAGCCCTCGTGCCGGAGCTCCGCGCCGCAGCGCGGGCAGAAGCGCCACTCCGCGAGCTCGCCCACGACGGCCACAATACGGCGATGCCCCGCTTCGTGCCCGCCACGGTCTCCGAGCTCTCCCGGGTCTCGCTGCTCGCTTCGGTGCCCGGCGAGGAGCTGATGAAGATCGCGCGTCGGCTGGAGCGCGAGGAGGTTCCGCCCGGCCGGCAGGTGGTGCGCGAGGGCGACCCGGGCGAGCGCTTCTACCTCGTCCTCTCGGGGATCTTCGCCGTCAGCCAGGAGGATCTGGGCCCACGGCGCGTGCTGCAGCCGGGCGACTACTTCGGCGAGGTCGCACTTGCGATGAACGTCCCGCGGACGGCCTCCGTGCGCGCCCTGACGCCGGCCGTCGTCGCGAGCTGTGACCGCGAGACGTTCGACGAGCTGCTTCGCCCGCTGTTCGCGGAGGACTAACGCAGCCGGAGAACGTCGGCGGTGCCGCCGCCGAGGACGTAGACGCTGCCGCCGAGCGAGACCGCGGCGGGATCGGTCAGAGCCTTCGGCAGCGTGCCGGCGGTGCGCACCGTGCGCCTGGCCGGGTCGATCGCGAGCACGGTGCGCGAGCCGCCGCCGACGAGCAGCAGGCGCGACCCGAGCGCGGCCAGCGCGACGTGGTCGAGCGGCGTTGGCAGGGTCGCGACGCGGGTGACCGTTCCGGCGGCCAGGTCGATCGCGTACACGGCGCGTGAGGGACCGGCCGTCGTCAGTCCGCCGGCGACGTAGATCCGCCCGCCGAGCGCGGCCACGCCGGCATAGCGCAGGCCGGCCGGCAGCCGGGTGACGAGCGTGGGTGGCCGTCCGGGCCGGAACCGGAGGACTGCGGTGGCGTACCGCGTGCCGGTGTAGCCGCCGACCAGATAGGCGGTGCCGCCGATCGTCGCGGCACCGAGGTCGGAGAGCGGCTCGCCGAGACTCCCCGCCCGCCGCGCGGCGCCGGTGGTTGCGTCGACGCGAACGACGGCCGGGGTCGAGACGGCCTCGCCGCCGCCGAACAGGTAGGCGCTGCGGCCGGCGAGCGCCGCCCCTGCGTCATGCGTCGGCACCGGCAGCCGGCCGGCGGCACGCAGCCGAGAAGGCGGCCCGAGCAGGATCTCTGTCGACGAGCTGCCGCCGACGAGCCCGCCGAGCGCGAGGATCCTCCCGCCGGGAAGCGCGACCACGGCCAGTTTCGACACCGGCTGCGGCAGGCTCCCGACCCGCTGGACGTGCAAGTGGAGCTTCGGTGCGGGCCGCAGCGGACCGCGCTTCGGCGCGGGCACGACCGCCGCCGGCAGAAGGTCGAGCCCGTCCGGCTTGTTCAGGTAGCCCGGCGCCGTGCCGAGGACACCGGTGTGGCCGTACTGCCAGACGATCCGCTTTGTCCGGGGGTTGATCACGATCACGCGGTGGTTGTAGTCGTCGTTCGCGACGATCATCCCGTTCGGCCAGCGGACTGCGAGCGACGGCTTGTCGAGGGAGTCCGGCCCGCTCGCCGCGCCGAAGGACCAGGTGACGCGCCCCTGCCGGTCGACGATCACGATCCGGCCGGGCGAGGTGAAACTCGCGACGAGCACTCGGCCGTTCGGCAGGAGCTGCGCATCGGAGGGATAGGCCACGGGCGAGCGGATCGACCAGAGCAGGCTCCCATTCGCAGCGATCCGGTCGATCCAGCCCCCGATCTCGGTCACGAGCAGCCCGCCGTCCGGCAGCGGCGTGTCGCCGTTCGGGCTGTCGAAGCCGCGCGGCGGGTCGTGGGCGCAGCTGCCGCCGAGGATCCGCGCCACCTTGCCGGACCTGTAGAGGAAGACGATCCGGCAGTTCTGGATGTCGGCCACGACGGTCTGGCCGTTCGGCAGGCGGTAGGCGTCGTCGGGCGTGTTCAGGTAGCCAGGGCTCGAGCCTGCGACACCCGCGTGCCCGTAGCTCCAGATCGCCCGCCTGCCCCGCAGCGAGACCTCGGTCAGCGTGTCGTTGAACTCCTCGTTCGTGATGATCGAGCGGTAGCCCGGCGTGAAGAACGCGTCGTCCGGGTCGTTCAGGCCACCCTTCTGCCAGACGACCTGCTTCGAGGGCGAGACGATCAGCGCACGGTTGTTGTTCCGGTCGGCGATCAGGATGTAGCCCGGGACGACGCGCGAGTGGACCGGCGGCAGGCCGAGGGCTCTCGTGGCGATGCTCGTCGGCCGGACCGCGTGCCGGTGCGGATGCGGACGAGCTGGGGGCTTTACAGCAGTCGTCTTCGAGGGCGTGCCGTCGCTGCACCCTGCCAGCAAGAGCGCTCCGAAGGCTGCGGCGAGGGCGACGCGCAAGCGCCTTGAGGCTACGTGAAGCCGGCGAGGACAGCGTCGGACAACTGCGGCCACGCTTCGAGCGCCCACGGGCCGAAGTCGAAATCGGTCAGGCAGGCGAGGGCGACGCCCGGCTCCGGGTCGACCCAGAGGAAGGTGCCGCTGCCGCCGAAGTGGCCGAACGTGCGCGGCGAGTTGCGCGAGCCGGTCCAGTGCGGCGACTTCTGGTCGCGGAGCTCGACGCCGAGGCCCCAGTCGTTGGGCTCCATCCGCCCGATGTCCGGGAGGACGCCGTCCAGGCCGGGGAACTGGACGCTCGTTGCCTCGACCAGGGTCTCGGGCGCGATCAGCTTCAGCCGCTGCAGCTCGGCGGCGAAGCGGAGCAGGTCGTCCAGTGTCCCGTGCAGCTCGGAGGCCGCCGACCCGCGCAGCTCTGCTTGCATCCCGAGCGGCTGCAGGACGGCGGCCTCCAGGTACTCGGTGAACGGCATCTCAGCGGCGGCCGCGACCGTCTCGGCGATGACGTCGAAGCCGCCGTTCGAGTAGATCCGGCGCCGGCCTGGCTGGGCGATCGGGGTCAGACCCTCGAAGGGCAGGCCGGAGGCGTGGGCAAGCAGGTGGCGCAGGGTCGAGCCGGGCGGGCCGGCCGGCTCGTCGAGGTCGACGATGCCCTCCTCGGCAGCGACCAGCGTCGCGAGCGCCGTGACCGGCTTGGTGATCGAGGCCCAGCGGAAGACGTGCTCGCGCGGCCCTTGGGTAGCAACCTCCTCGCCGTCGCGCAGGACGCCGACGGCTACCGTCTCGGCCGGCCAGCCCTCGACCTGCCGAAGAGCGTCCACGGCGCGCGATACTAGTCGGGTGGACAGGCAGCTCGTCCCCGCCGTCTCCCCGTTCGCAGAGGCCGCCGGCTACTCGCGGGTCGTCCGCGTCGGACAGCACGCCTTCGTCGCGGGCACGGCGCCGATCATGCCGGAGGACGCCGATCCGCCCCCGGACGCCTTCGGGCAGACGCACCGCTGCCTCGCGATCGCCCTGGCCGCCCTCGAGCAGGTGGGCGCGTCGACCGCGGACGTCGTCCGCACGCGGATCATGCTCACCCGCGCCGAGGACTTTCCGGAGATCGCCCGCGCCCACGGCGAGGTCTTCCGTGACGTGCGCCCCGTGAACACGAGCTACGTGGTCGCGGCCCTGCTCGACCCGCGGTGGCTGCTGGAGATCGAGCTCGAGGCGGTGATCGCGTGACCAAGCAGATCTTCCCGCCGACGATCACGGGCTCGAGCTTCGCCGAGGGCGGCAGCGTGCTCGACCACAACTTCGGCGCCGGCGATCCGTACACGCTCGGCGTCGAGGAGGAGTACATGCTGCTCGACGGCAAGACGCTCGACCTCGTCCAGCACATCGAGGCTGTGCTGGCCGCGGCCGAGGGCCACGAGCTCGGCGAGCAGATCAACGCGGAGCTGATGCAGTCGGTGCTCGAGATCGCGACGCCGGTGTGCCGGACGCCGGGCGAGGTCGAGGGCGAGCTGCGCAAGCTGCGCGGATATGTCACGGGGATCGCGGCCGAGCGCGGCATGCGCGTCGGGTCGGCGGGCACCCACCCCTTCAGCCTCTTCGAGCGCCAGCGGATCACCGCACGCGACCGCTACCGGCACCTGGTCGACCAGCTGCAGTACGTCGCCCGCCGCGAGCTGATCTTCGGGCTGCACATCCACGTCGCGGTCGACGACCCCGAGCGCGCCGTCCAGGTCGTCAACGGCCTGCTCGCCCACCTCGCGCAGTTCCTGGCCTTGTCCGCGAGCTCGCCGTTCTGGCGCGGCGAGCCGACCGGGCTCGCGTCGAGTCGGCAAATGGTCTTCGCAGCCTTCCCGCGCTCCGGGCCGCCGCCGCGCTTCCGCGACTACGCCGACTACGCCGAAGTCGTCGGCCAGCTCGAGAAGACGGGCTGCATCGCTGACTACACGCACATCTGGTGGGACATCCGGCTGCACCCGCGGTTTGGCACGGTCGAGATCCGCGTGTGCGACGCGGTCACGCGGGTCGAAGACGCGGTCGCTCTGGCCGCCTACTGCCAGTGCCTGGTCAAGCTCTACTCCGAGCGGCACGCGGTCGGCGCCGAGATCCCGTCGTACCACCGGATCCTGACCACCGAGAACAAGTGGCTGGCCGCGCGCTACGGGCTGCAGGCGCCGGTGATGGACCTCGCCACCGGCCGGCGCAACCGCGTGCCGGTCGCACAGCTCGTCCGGCGGACGCTGAAGGAGCTCGAGTCCCACGCGCGCGAGCTCGGCTGCGAGCGCGAGTTGGAGGGCATCGCGGAAATCGTGCGCGGCGGCAACGGCGCCGACCGCCAGCGCCGCGTGTGGAACGCGAACCGCGACATCGTCGAGGTCGTCCGCGCGATCGCGGACGCGACCGAGCCCGCCGCCGTCCCCGCCTAGGAGCTACCGGGGACAGTCCCTGTGACTGTCCCTGTGACTGTCCCTGTGACTGTCCCTGTGACTGTCCCTGTGACTGTCCCTGTGACTGTCCCTGTGACTGTCCCCTTGGCCTCTTAGGACTCGACCTTCAGCGTCTTCCTGTCCATGCGGGCGATCGTGTGGCCGTCGCGGCGCAGCTCGAGCATGTCGCCGCGCACGCGCATCTTGACCCTCGGGATCCAAGTGTCCGAGTTCCGCCACGGAAGGTCGATGCAGAAGGCGCGCCGGTGGACCGTGTCGAGCGCGTGCACGAACGGCCGCTTGCCGGGGCGCTGGTAGACGGTGTAGGCCCAGCCGGTCGGCGTCCCGACTCGCCTCATCGGGAGGCCTGTCATCTTCTCGTCGGGCTCGCGCCTGTCGACGACCGCGCCGGGGACGAGCTTCCGTGTGCGCCAGTCGAAGGCGCGAACAGCGTAGGTCTGCGCGACCGCGCCCGGGTTGCCGAGATACTGGATCAGATACATCACCGACCCGTTCGGGGAGAGCGCGTCGAAGGCAAAGCGCCCGCGCAGCTTCACGCGCTCCTGGACACGGAAGTCGACCGGGTCGACGGCCACGAACCGCGTCGCGGCCTGAGCGCCGGGCCAGCTCGCGAGTACGAGCCGCGAGCCGTCGCGTGCGAGCCCGCCGGTCTGGCCGCTGTAGGAGACGAGAGGGATGCCGAGGGAGCCCTTCAGAAAGCTGGTCCGTTCCACCCTTCCAGTGTCGATCACGATCGACTCCAGCAAGGTCGTGCGACCGTCGGAGAGAGCCACGTCCCGCCACAGTCCGGGGGGAACCACGATCCCGTTCCCGTAATCCAGCCCCGGCGCAGGTCCGCCGCCATCCGCTGCGGCCACCCCTGCGCCCACCGAGCCAAGGATCGCCGCCAGTGCCAGTGCCCGTCTCATCGCTCCTCCTTCGTCGACGCCCTTACTACGCGGGGACCTCGCGGCGGGGTCCATCCGTATCTGCGGCGATGGACCTCCTCGACGCCTGCGCTCGTATAGTCGGCACGCCATGGCGGGCTCCGGCCGCGACGAGCGGGCCTGGGTGCGGCGGGCCCAGGCAGGCTCTCAAACGGATTTCGAGGCGCTCTTCCGCGCGCACTGGGGCCCCGCGTACCGCGCGGCCTACCTGGTCGTTCGTGATGCGGCCGCTGCCGAGGACATCGCGCAGGAAGGATTCATCGCCGCCGTCCGGGCTCTGGACCGCTTCGACCGCCGCCGCCCGTTCGGGCCGTGGCTGCACCGGATCGTCGTCAACCGCGCGATCGACTGGGCCCGCGCCCGCGCGCTGCGGCCCGAGGGCGAAGCCGTCGACGCGCCTGCGCCCGACCGGCCGGAGCGCGACGACGAGCTCCTGCACGAGCTCGGCCGCCTCACGCCGGAGCACCGAGCGGTGATCGTCCTGCGCTACCTGCTCGAGTACACGCCGGGCGAGATCGCCGAGCTGCTCGAGCTACCGCGCGGAACGGTCAACTCGCGCCTGCGCCGCGGGCTCGATTCGCTCAAGGAGCGGCTGGAGCGGATTTCGAGGCGCTCTTCCGCGCGCACTGGGGCCCCGCGTACCGCGCGGCCTACCTGGTCGTTCGTGATGCGGCCGCTGCCGAGGACATCGCGCAGGAAGGATTCATCGCCGCCGTCCGGGCTCTGGACCGCTTCGACCGCCGCCGCCCGTTCGGGCCGTGGCTGCACCGGATCGTCGTCAACCGCGCGATCGACTGGGCCCGCGCCCGCGCGCTGCGGCCCGAGGGCGAAGCCGTCGACGCGCCTGCGCCCGACCGGCCGGAGCGCGACGACGAGCTCCTGCACGAGCTCGGCCGCCTCACGCCGGAGCACCGAGCGGTGATCGTCCTGCGCTACCTGCTCGAGTACACGCCGGGCGAGATCGCCGAGCTGCTCGAGCTACCGCGCGGAACGGTCAACTCGCGCCTGCGCCGCGGGCTCGATTCGCTCAAGGAGCGGCTGGAGTGAAGTTCGAGGCGCCGGGGGAGCGCGCCGCCGAGGACCGCGCCTGGGCGGTCGTCCGCCGCGCGTACGCCGAGCGCGAGCCGGTGGCCTGGCCGCGGCGGCACGCGCGCCCGCTCGTCGCCGGCGCGCTGGTCGCAGCCGCGGTCGCCGCCGTGCTGAGCCCGCCCGGCCGCTCGGTCGTCCATTCGTTGCGCAAGGCCGTCGGCGTCCAGCACGCCCAGACCGAGCTCTCCTCGCTCCCGGCGCCCGGCCGGCTGCTCGTCTCCGGCCCCGGCGGCACCTGGATCGTCAACCAGGACGGTTCACGCCGGCGCCTCGGCTCCTACCGCGACGCGGCGTGGTCGCCCCACGGCCTCTTCGTCGCCGCCACCAAGCCAAGCGAGCTCGTTGCGCTCGACCCGAAGGGGAATGTGCGCTGGACGCTGCCGCGCCCCTCGCCGCGCTTCCCCGCGTGGACGGGGACGCGGGCCGACACGCGGATCGCGTACCTCTCGGGAGGGAAGCTCCACGTCGTCGCCGGCGACGGGACCGGCGACCGCACAATCGGCCCGGCGGCGGCGGTTCCTCCGGTCTGGCGGCCGGGCCGCGTGATCGTCTACTCGGACGGCCACGGCCTCGTGGCCTACGACCTCCTTTCGGGATCGTTCCGGCATACGACGCTCCGCCCCGCCGGGCCCGCGATCCGCCGCCGTGCGGGTCTGAGCGAAGTAGTCAGCCACCGCCGCGTGGTCTTCCGCGGCACCGGCACGTTCGGCCAGGTCGTCCGCTCGCCGGACGGGCGCTGGCTCCTCGTGACCTGGCCGACCGCCGACCAGTGGGTGTTCGTCCGGCCGGGGCCGCCGAGACATATCGTCGGGGGATCGCGGGTCTCGTCCCAGTTCGGCGGCTTCCCCCGGATCGAGGGCTGGTGCTGCGCGGGCTGATCCTCGCGGCGCTCGTCGCCACCGGCGTGGCGGCTGCGGCGCCGCGGACGGTCGTGGGCCACTCGGTCAAGGGCAGGGCGATCGTCGCCTACGAGCGCGGTGACCCCTCGGCGCCGGCAACGCTTGTCGTCGGCGTCATCCACGGGAACGAGACGGCGGGGCTCGCCGTGATCCGGCGGCTGCGCACGATGCCGCTGCCGCCCGGCGTTCACCTCTGGCTCGTCCCGGAGGCGAACCCGGACGGCGTCGCGGCGAACACGCGGCAGAACGCGCACGGCGTCGACCTGAACCGCAACTGGCCCGTCGCGTGGAAGCACAACGGCGTGCCCTGGGACGGCTACTACTCCGGGCCACGGCCGATGTCGGAGCCCGAGAACCGGGCGATGCGCGACTTCATCCTGCGGATCAAGCCCGCGCTGACGATCTGGTACCACCAGCCGCTCGACGAGGTCTACGGCTCGGACCCGCACGTCGCGGTGCTGAAGCGCTACGCGCGCCTGACCGGTCTGCGCTACCAGCGCGTGCCCGCGCCGCCGGGCGCAGCCACGCGCTGGGAGCGGAAGCACTTCCCGGCCGGGCCGCACTTCGTGGTCGAGTTCCGGGCCGGAAAGATCTCCGCGGCGACCGCGATCCGGCACGCCTGGGCCGTCCTCGCACTCGCGCAGAGCCTGCCGAAGCCGACGTTCCACGCGACGTCGAGGCCGATCGCGCTGGTGACCGTCGAGTCGGAGAACCGGCTGCTCGCAGTGGACGCGACGACGGGCCACGTCGTCCGCTGGTGGACGCTGCCCGCCGACCCGGAGAACGTCGAGGCCTACGCGGGCGAGGCGGCAGCCGTGAGCACGCAGACGGGTGCGGTCACGCTGATTAACACGGACACGCTCAAAGTCATCCGGGTCATCCACGGGCTCGGCTCCCCGCACATCGCCGCCTTCGCCCCTCAGGGCGACTACGTCTACGTGACCGACGACGCCCGCGGGCAGCTCGACGTGATCCTCCACCGAGTCGTCCGCCGGATCTTCGTCGGCTACGGCGCACATCACATGGCGTTCAGCCCGGACCAGCGCCGGCTCTGGGTCGTGCTCGGCGAACGGGCTCGCTCGATCTCGCTCGTCGACACGCACGTGATCGACCGGCCGCGCCTGATCGGCCACGTCGATCCCCACGGACTGGCGCACGATGCGGCCTTCACGCCCGACGGCCGTTACCTCTGGGTGACCTACGACGACCGGTCGACGCTGACGGTCTTCAACGCGCGCACCCGCCGGCCGGTGGCAACCCTCCCTGCGGGGACGGCGCCGGCTCATGTCCGCTTCGACGACGCCTCGGGGCTCGCGCGCTACGGCCGCTACGCCTACGTGACGAGTGGGAACGACGGCGTCCTCCGCGTCTACGACTGGCGCACCCACAAGCTCGTGCGGACGATGCCGACGGCGCCCGGTTCCTTCAACCTCGCGGTCGACCGCGGTCTGGTCGCGACCTCGTCGCTGACCGCCGGCACGCTGACCCTCTTCCGCGGCAGTCACCGCCTGTTCGGCGAGCGCGTCGCGCCGGTGACGAGAGACGTCGCGCTCGTCCCGTAGGATCGCGTCCATGCTGAAGGTGGGCGAGCAGATCCCGGATGCGACGGTCTGGATCGGGCCGCAGGAGCGCGTGTCCCTGGGCGAGCTCGCGGCCGAACACCCGCTGCTGCTGCTCTTCTATCTCTTCGACTGGTCCTCGACCTGAACGAGCGAGATGGAGCTCCTGCGTGACAGGAGCGCGGAGTTCGAACAGGTGGGCGTGCGGCCGTGCGGCGTCTCCCGCGACTCGCCCTGGTCGCACGTCGCCTGGATGCAGGCGCTCGACCTGAACTTCCCGCTGCTCTCCGACTGGAACGCCGACGCCGTTCGCGGCTTCGGGATCGCGCACGAGTTCCGCGGCTTCGAGGACGTGGCCGAGCGGACGGCGTTCCTGGTCGACCGGGACGGTACGGTCCGCGGCGCATGGCGCTACGAGACGGCCGAGGTGCCGGACTTCGACGAGCTGCTCTCGGCCGCCCGGGCTTTGTAGCCCTCGCCTGCGCGCTCTACCTCGCGGCCGGCCTGGCCGCGATGTGGCCCGCGCCGGAGCACTTCGGCACCCACTTCGCCGCGCGCGCGGAAGCGATTCGTGGCGAGGCCTCTTCGGGCGACGATCTGCAGGCCGTCTACCACCTTTGGCTCGTCGGCCACCAGCTCGACCACGGCCGCGCCCCCTGGCTCGACCCGTACACCTTCCAACCGGAGTCGACCCCGCGTGTCAACTTCGGCGGCTGGCCGTTCGGGTTGCCGTTCTGGCCGCTGACGGAGGCGTTCGGGCCGGTCGTCGCCTGGAATGTCCTAATCCTGCTGACCTACCTCGCGGCCGGATGGTTCACGCTGCTCTGGCTGCTGGAGCTCGGCCTGCCACGCGTCGCGGCGCTCTTCGGCGGGCTCGTCTTCACGCTGGCGCCCTACCGCGTCGCCCAGAGCACCGGGCACCTGCGCGGGCCGATCTCGATCCTGATCCCGCTCGCGCTCTGGGCGTTCGAGCGCGCGCGCCGAGGGAGCCGCTGGTGGATTGTCCTGTCCGGCGCGGCGATCGCCTCGATCCCGTTCTCCGACCTGCACCTCGCCCTGGGCGCGGTCCCGTTCTTCTTCGTCTACGCGCTCTGCCGGACGCGGAGCCCGTGGCTGCTCGCCGGAGCCGCGGCATGCGTGGCGGCGGCGGCCGGGGCGGCGCTGCTCGTGGCCACGCTGAACATCTCCGGGTCGATTGGGGCCGGCGGGCGCTCGCTGCGGGAAGTCGCGTTCTACTCGGCGACCGGCCTTGACCTGGTCACCCGGCACGCGCGGCACGGGCCCGAGAGCTTCATCTTCCTCGGGTGGCTGACGCCGTTGCTGGGCGTCGCCGGCCTGATCGTGCTCGTCGCCGCGCGGCGCTGGGGGCTCGCTGTCGCGCTCGCGATCGGCGCGATTGTCCCGGTCCTCCTCGCGCTCGGGACGCACTTCCCGCTCTACGCCACGCTCTGGCACCAC
This sequence comes from Actinomycetota bacterium, assembly GCA_005883965.1. Lineage (GTDB taxonomy): Bacteria > Actinomycetota > Thermoleophilia > Gaiellales > Gaiellaceae > AC-32. The sequence continues at coordinate 8,339 of VAWL01000135.1, read as the reverse complement.
TTCGAACCGCTGCGCTACCCGCGCGTGCCGGAGCGCGAGCTCCCAGTCGCCTGTCTCGCCCTCGCCGCTCTGGCCGCCTTCGCCGTCGCCCGGCTCGCCCGGGCAGTTCCGAACTTCGTAAGGGTCTGTTACTTGGTCGTGGTTGTGGCCGTGGCCCTGGACCTGCGGCTTGGGGTCTCGTCCTACCGGTCGGTGGCCGCGGACGCGCACAACACGGCCTACGCGGCGCTTCGCTCGCAGCCGCCGGGCCGGCTCCTCGAGCTGCCCGTCCTGCACCCGAGCGTCGGGCACGGTGCCCTCTACCTCTACTACGACATGCAGGCGCAGCGTCAGCGGCCCGGCGGCTACTCGACCGTGGCGCCGCTCAAGGCAGCCCTCCTGGCGCTGAAGCTCGAGCCGATCGACTGCGGCGTCTGGACGCCGCGGACCGAGCGGCTGATCGACCGGCTCGGCGTCCGCTACCTCGCGCTCCACGCGGGGCTCTACGGCCATGGCGCCGGCTGGCTCGCGTGGCGTGCGCTCGTTGCCCGCGGCTGGGGCGTGCTGGCCCGTGACGGGGGCGTGACGACCTTCGCGAAAGGGCGGCCGGCCGAGCCGCCGCCGATGCACGAGCCGACGAACACGAACGTCGTCTTCTGCCCCGAGTGGAACCAGCGCACGCCGCGCTACCGGCAGAACTGGTTTTGGGTGCGCGGCCACGGCCGGCTCGTCCTACGGCTCGCCTCCGCCGGGCCGGTGCGCGCCACGTTCACGGTCGACGGGCGCACCCGCTCCCACCGGGTCGTGCGGCCGGCGACGGTGACGGTACCGCTCGGCCCGCAGCGCTGGCACCTGATAGCGGCCCGAGATCTTGGCCGGCGGCCACCAGAGCGGCTCGGTGTCCACCTCGGAGACCCGGCCGCCGGGCTCGCCACGCAGGTAACGCGGGCTCATCCCGGTCAGGAGCACCCCTCGGAATACCGGCTTGAACGGCTCCGGTTCCACCGGCGCGCCGGCGAGTGCGGCGATGCCTTGCGCGGCCGCGTCTGCCATCTGGGAGGCGATCCCGCCCTGCTTGAGCGGAAACTGCGTCGCGTCGTCGGCCGCGAAGACGTCGACGTCGGAGCGGACGCGGTAGTTCGGTGCCAGCACTGTGGCCTGCGGCGCGCCGGCGAGTGCGGCGATGCCTTGCGCGGCCGCGTCTGCCATCTGGGAGGCGATCCCGCCCTGCCTTGAGCGGAAACTGCGTCGCGTCGCCGGCCGCGAAGACGTCGACCTCGGAGCGGACGCGGTAGTTCGGTGCCAGCACTGTGGCCTGCGGCGCGCCGAGCCGCGACAATGGGTGGCGTGCGGATGGTCCCGCGTCTCGCCGCCTGTGGGCTCGCGCTCGCGGCTCTCATCCTGATCGTAGGCGGGGTGGTGTTCGACCGGATCGCCGCGGCGAAGGACGTTCCCGGGTCTGGCGCGTGGTGGCTGTACCCGTTCCTCCTTGCGGCCGTGCTCGCACCGGCGGTCGTCGGTGTGCTGATCGCGGTGCAGCGGCCTGCTAACCCGATTGGCTGGATCCTCGTCTTAGGCGCGCTGTCGCTCGCCGCGGTGCTCGGCGCTCAGCCGTACGCGTGGGCCGCATTGGAGGCACATCCGGGATCGCTTTCGGGCGGGTCGTGGGCGGCGCTCGTCTCCTCGCTGTGGCCCGTGTTCTTCGCCTGGCCGCTTGCGATCGCGTTCGTGTTCCCGGACGGCCGGCTTCCGTCGCGGCGGTGGCGTCCGTACGCCCTGTTCGCGGCGTTCTCGATCACTCTCCTCGTGGTCTTGCTGGTGCTCTCGGCGAAGCTCGAGAGCCCGTTCGAAGACGTGGCGAACCCGATCCCGGCCCGGTGGCCTGACGCGGTCGGGTTTTTAAGGGGGCCAGTGTGGCTGGCGGTCTTCGCGAGCCTCTTCGTCGGGGTGGCTGCGGCTCGGAGCCGCTACCGGAGCTCGGACGGGATCGAGCGGCTTCAGATGCTCTGGCTCGCCTGGGCCGCGCTGCTGATCCCGTTGGGAGTCGTCTGCTTCCTCGCGTGGGGCTTCGTGCTCGGCAAGCCCGGCGACACCGTGCTCGCGGTCATGCTCGCGACGCAGGCGGCCGTAGCGCTCGCGGTCGGCGTCGCTGTGACCCGCTATCGGCTCTACGACATCGACCGGCTGATCAACCGGACGCTCGTCTACTCCGCGGTCACGGCGTCGCTCGGGCTCCTGTTCGCCGCCGTCTCGCTGCTCGCGGGTGTTGTCGTCGGGCACGGCTCAACCTGGGTGGCGGCCTTCGCAGCCGTCCTGGCTACGTGTGCGTTCGGCCCGCTGCGCCGACGTGCGCAGGCGGCGGTGGACTGGCGCTTCGACCGCCCCCGCTACGACGGACTGCAGCGCGTGCGGGCGTTCGTCGACGACGTACGCGAGGGGCGCGGCGAGCCCGAGGGGGTCGGCGCCGTGCTTGCCGCCGCCCTTCGCGACCCGAGCGCCGAGCTGCTGTTTCGGCTCCCGGCGAGCGAGGCTTACGCAGACGCCGTCTCGGGCGTCGTCGGCGACCCTCCGGTCGACGGTCGCGCTGTGACGCAGGTCGAGCATCGAGGGCGGGAAATTGCGCTGCTCCTGCACGCTCCGGCACTGCTCGACCGGCCCGACCTCCTCCGTAGCGTTCTCACCGAGGCGAGCCTCGCGATCGAGATCGCACGCCTGCGCGTCGAGGTGCGCATCCAGCTCGCCGAAGTGGAGGAGTCGAGATCGCGAGTCGTCCAGGCGGGTTACGAGGAGCGCCGGCGGCTCGAGCGCGACCTGCACGACGGAGCACAGCAACGGCTCGTCACGCTCGGGATCGTCCTGCGGCGGCTGCAGCTTTCGCTCCCGCGCGAGGCGCAGATCCTCAAGCCGGCGCTCAACTCGGCGGTTGACGAAGTCGGACACGCGATTGAGGACCTGCGCACGATCGCCGCGGGGGTCAGGCCGCCACGGCTCGACGAAGGGCTCGCCGCTGCTCTCGCCGACCTCGCCCGAGCGGCGCCCGTTCCCGTCGAGTTCGAGGCCACGCACGAGCGGCTTCCTCCGCAGGTCGAGGCGGCCGCCTACTTCGTCGCGTGTGAGGCGGTCACCAATGCCGTCAAGCACGCGTCTCCCTCGCGCGTCCGCATCGAAGCGGAAGTGGTCGACGGCGCGCTGAGGTTGGTGGTCGTCGACGACGGCATCGGCGGGGCGACGGTGGCCGGCGGCACCGGGCTGATCGGACTGACCGACCGCGTCGAGGCTCAGGGCGGGACGCTGCTCGTCTACAGCCCGCCCGGCGCGGGCACCCGGCTCGAGGCGGAGATTCCATGCGGATCGTGATCGCCGAGGACACCGTCCTGCTGCGGGAAGGGCTCGCGGGGCTGCTCGAGGACGCCGGGCACGAGGTCGTTGCGCGCGTGGGCGATGCCGAGGCGCTCCTCGTTGTCGTCGCCGAGCACGAGCCGGATCTCGCCGTCGTCGACGTGCGCATGCCGCCCGACTACGACCACGAAGGGATGCGCGCCGCCGCCGACATCCGTCGCGACTACCCGCAAACCGCCGTCCTCGTCCTGTCGCAGCACGTCGAGACCCGCTACGCGCTTGAGTTGGTCGCGACGGGAGGTGGCTTTGGGTACCTGCTCAAGGAGCGGGTGCTCGACGTGGACGACTTCCTCGACGCGGCGCGGCGAGTGTGCGACGGCGGCTCAGCCCTCGATCCGGAGGTCGTCGCGACGCTCCTCGCGCCGCAGAGCCACGAGGATGCGCTCCGCGAATTGACGCCGCGGGAGCACGAGGTGCTCGCGCTGATGGCCGAAGGACGGACGAACGCGGCGATCGCGAAACGGCTGTGGCTTACGGAGCGAACCGTCGAGACACACGTTCGGTCGATCCTCGGCAAGCTGGGCCTGCCGACGAGCGGAGACGACCACCGCCGCGTGCTCGCGGTGTTGACGTATCTGCGCGCCTCCCCCGCTTGAGATCTCGGTGAGAGATCCCGGTGCTGGCACCGAGGCACATCTCAGTGCTCGTCACGACGACTCCGGGCGGGCGCGAACGTAGCGTCAGTGCAACGCGCGAACCCGCGCCCGACAAGGAGGCTCAACGTGTCCGCTACAGCAGCGATTGGCACTCAAACAACCACGACGGGTACGGCAGGTGGCAAGCTCGGCGCGATCGCCGGTCTTGCCTTCGCGTTCCTCTTCTTCATGGGAACAGCGATGCTGAACATTCCCCACGGCACCAGCGACGCAAAGCTGATCGCCTGGTGGGCCGACAGCGGAAACCAGACAACGGCCGTCGTTTCCATGTACTTCTTCGCCGTTGGCGGGCTCGTATTCCTGCTCTTCCTGGCCAAGCTTCGGTCTCGCCTACTCGTGGGGGAGGGTGGAACCGGCGAGCTGACCTCGCTCGTGGTCGCGAGCGGCGCCGTCTTCGTGGCGATGCTCCTCGTCGCCGCCGCGTCGCGAGGAGCGATCGGCTTCGCGATCAAGTCGCCGGGCGACAACGAGTCGCTACCGGGCGCCGACACGCTCCGCTACCTCCCACAGATCGGTTACGCCGCACTCGGCATCGGCGGCATGCTCGCCGCCGCGGTCGCGATTGCGACAACGTCCTGGATCATCGTGCGAACCGCGGTCTTCGGCCGCTGGCTCGCGTGGGTCGGTGCCCTCGCCGCAATCCTGGTGGTCGTTGCGAGCTTCTCTCTCGTGGGCATGCTGGCGATTCCAGCGATGCTCGTCTGGGTCCTGGCCGTGAGCGTGGCGATGTGGCGAGGAGCCCGGTGAGTCGAACAAGCGTGCCCGACGCCCCGTTCGTGCTGGTCGCGAGCGGGGCGTCTTCGTGACATCACCGGGGCAACAGCGTTCCCGCAGACGGAACCCGAACGGCCATGCCGGTCACACAGCTTCACGCTCGAGGCCACGGAGGGCAGCGAGTCCCTACATGCCCATCGCGTGGTACCCCGAGTCGACGTAGAGCGTCGTCCCGGTCACGTTCTTCGCGTCGTCGGAGAGCAGGTAGGCCGCGGCCGCGCCGACATCGTCGGCGTCGATGGGGCGGTGGAGCGGCGAGCGCTCCTCGATGATCGCCTCCATCGTCGGGAAGCCGGCGATCGAGCGGGCGGCCAGCGTGCGCACCGGCCCGGCCGAGACGGCGTTGACGCGGATGTTCTTCTGGCCGAGGTCCCAGGCGAGGTACTGCACCGACGAGTCCAGCGTTGCCTTGGCGACGCCCATCACGTTGTAGTGCGGGACCGCGCGCACTCCGCCGAGGTAGGTCATGGTCAGGATCGAGCCGCCGCCGCGGGCTTCGAGCAGCGGCTCGGCCAGGCGCGCGCAGGCGACGAGCGAGTACGCCGAGACGTCGAGCGCCATCCAGAAGCGCTCCCGCGGCGTGTCGGTGAAGCGGCCTTCGAGGTCCTCGGCCGCGGCGTAGGCGACCGAGTGGACGAGCAGGTCGAGCCCGCCGTCGAAGGCCTCGCCGACGTCGCCGAAGACGCGCTCGAGGTCCTCGTCCGAGCGGACGTCGCAGGACGTGATGAGCGGCGAACCGACGGAATCGGCAAGCTCGCGGACGTTCTTCTCGATCCGCTCGCCCTGGTAGGTGAAGGCGAGCTCGGCGCCTCCGGCGTCGAGCCTGCTCGCGATCGCCCACGCGATCGAGCGGCGGTTCGCGACGCCGAGAACGAGGCCGCGCTTGCCTGCGAAGACGCCTTCCACGGAGCGCCGAGTCTACGATGATTCTGCGCTACATTGAGCGCCTTGCGCCGCGCACTCGCCCTCTTCGTCCTGCCCGCGGCGCTCTTCTTCACGGTCGGCTCGGCAAGCGCAAACCTCCACCGGATCCGGCTCCCTCGTCACGGCGACCAGGTGCTGCCGCGTATCCGACACGGCGTGATCCGGATTCCCGCCGGCCACGCCTCCGGCCGCGTGACGGTGATCGTCGACCTGCAGGCCCCGCCGCTCGCGGCCGCCTATGTGCACGGGCTCGACGCGGCCGGGCAGCGGCACCCGCTCGACGTGCGCAGCGCGACCTCCCGCGCCTACCTGGCGCGCCTCGCCCGCCTGCAGGCCAGGGCTGCCACGGAGATCCGCCGTGCGATCCCGGAGGCGCGCATCCAGCTTCGCTACCGCGTCGTGCTCGACGGCTTCGCGCTGCGCCTGCCCTACCGCGCCCTGCCGACCCTTGCGCGCCTGCAGGCCGTCAGGAAGATCTACCCGAGCGTCGCGTACCGCCTGAACACGAACAAGAGCCCCTCCGTCATCCATGCGGACCAGTTCTGGGCGACCACCGGCGGTTTCGGCCAGGGGATCAAGATCGGAGTCGTCGACGACGGGATCGACCAGACGAACCCGTTCTTCAACCCGGCCGGCTTCTCGTACCCGGCCGGCTTCCCGAGGGGCAACACCAAGTTCACGACGCCGAAGGTGATCGTCGCGCGCTCCTTCCCGGGGCCGGGCTCCGGCAAGCCGGGGAAGCTGCCGCTCGTCCGCACCCAGTCGTTCCACGGCACGCACGTGTCCGGGATCGCGGCCGGTGTCCAGGGGACGATCGCGCCGCCAGGGCCTGACCACCCGCTCGTGACCGGCCTCTCCGGGATCGCGCCGCGCGCGTGGCTCGGCAACTACCGCGTCTTCAACGCTCAACTTCTCCGGTGGCGGCCCCGAGATCGATCCCTCCAGCGACGCGCTGATCGAGGCGACCGACAACGTCGCCGCAGCCGGCGTCGTCCCCGTGATCTCGGCCGGGAACGACCGCGACGACTTCGGCCTCGGCACGGTCGGCACGCCGAGCAACGCGCCCGAAGCGATCTCGGTCGCGGCGGTGTCGAACCTGCACGTCTTCCTGCCGGAGATCAACGTGACCGCGGCGGGAGCGCCCGCGAGCACGCAGCACGTCCCGTTCTCGTTCAACCTCGAGGTCCCGCCGGGCTGGCAGCAGTTCGACCAGCTGCTGCAGGACGTCGGCACGATCACAGGCACTGACGGGCACCCGATCGACCGGCAGCTCTGCGCGCCACGGGGCTTCGACCCGAACGACGGCACGAAGTCCTCGCTGCCGGCCGGGTCGCTCGGCGGCCTGGTCGCGCTCGTCTCGCGCGGCGGCTGCACGTTCACCTCGAAGGTCGAGCGGGTCCAGCGCGCCGGCGGCAACGGGATCATCCTCGTCGACAACCGCTTCGGCGAGGCGAACTTCATCCCCGTATTCCTCGGCATCCCGGGCGGGATGGTCTCCGACCTCGACGGCGCCAACCTGCGCGCGTTCCTGGACGCCCACGGCGGCCGCACGACCTTCCGCGCGACCGGCCAGAACAACCCACTCGAGATCCAGACCGGCCGCAGCGGGATCGTCACCAGCTTCTCGTCGGCGGGCCCGACCAACTTCACGCACGTGCTGAAGCCCGATCTCGCAGCGCCCGGCGGGCAGATCCTCTCCTCGACCCTGCGCGAGTTCGCGGGCGAGGATTTCGCGGTCTTCGACGGGACGAGCATGGCCGCCCCGCACGTCTCCGGGTCGGCGGCGCTGCTGCTCCAGCAGCACCCGACGTGGACGCCGGCCCAGGTCAAGTCGGCGCTGATGACGACCGCCGGTCCGGCCTGGGGCAACACGGCCCGCACCCAGGAGGCCTCGGTGCTGCTCGAGGGCGCGGGGCTCGTCAACGTCGCGGCCGCGAACAGCCCGAAACTCTTCGCCGATCCGAGCTCGCTCTCGTTCGGCTTCCTGAACACCGACCACGCGGCCGCGCGTAAGCCGCTGCTGGTCTCGCTCAGCGACGCAGGCGGCGGCGCGGGCGCCTGGACGGTCTCGGTCGACGCGCAGTCGGCGAGCTCGGGCGCGTCGGTGACGCCGGAGGAGTCCGTCGTGACAGTGCCGCCCGGCGGGACGGTCGACGTGCCGGTCCTCGCGGCCGCGCCGAGGTTCTCGCCGCGCGGCGACAACACCGGCTTCGTCGTCTTCACGCGCGGCTCCGACCAGATCCGCGTGCCGTACTACTTCACCGTCGTCCTCCCGCAGATCGGCCGCGCGCCGCGGGTCACGATCAGGCGCAACCAGATCGACAACACGAGCAAGGGCACGGACTTCGTCGACGTGTACCGCTTCCCGTCCCTTCCGTTCGGCCCGGGCAAGAACTACAGCGATCCCGGGATGCACGAAGACGGTGGCGAGCACGTCTACACCGTCCACGTGGACAGGCAGGTCGCGAACGCGGGCGCCGCGATCACCGCGGCAGGCTTCGGCGCGCTGCCCGAGCCGTGGTTCCTCGGCTCTCTGAACGAGGACGACGTCCAGGGCTATCCGGGCACGCCGGTGAACGCGAACGGGCTCACCTTCGAGTACGGCTT
>VAWL01000072.1 GCA_005883965.1 Actinomycetota bacterium | reverse complement strand
AAGACCTGCGTCGTCGCGGCGCCGTCGCCGTTCACGTCGCGCAGTACGAACTGGTTGTGCTCCTCCTCGTAGGCGCCTTCGACCTCGGGCGGCAGCGGGCGCGCCTGTGCGGGGTTGCCGAGCGCGAAGTCGTGCTCCTTGACGGTGAGGATGTCCGCAAAGTCGGTCGCGACCTCCAGAGCGAGCTCGAAGGAGAGCGGCTCCATCCCCTGGTTCTGGACGACGATCAGGTCCTGCATCCCGTCGCCGACGAAGCGCTCGCGCGTGATCGAGACGGTGTCGTGCGGCAGGCCGCTTGCGATCGGGTTGCGCAGGTAGAACGCGGCCGAGAAGTAGTCGACCTTGCCAGACGAGAGCAGCAGCGGTTTTTCGCCGTTCACGGTCAGGCGGAGCAGCGACAGGAAGCGCGTGTCGTCGGCGAACAGCCCGTGCGTCTGGCCGTCGATGTCGCCCCGCTCATCGCAGATGCAGAAGGTCGAGCCTTCGAGGATCGTCAGCGCCATCAGGCGCCGCGGACGATGCGGACTGGGCTCGACTGCGCCAGGGCCTTGACGACGAGCTCGTCGACGTTCACGTGCGGCGGGCGGGTGAGCGCGAAGAGCACGCACTCGGCGACGTCATCCGGCGTGAGCGGCTCGACGTTCGCGTAGACGGCCTTCGCTTTCTCCTCGTCGCCGCGGAAGCGGACGCGCGAGAAGTTCGACTCGACGAGGCCGGGGTCGACAGTGGTCACGTGGATCGGGCGGCCGAGCAGGTCCTCTCGCAGCGCGTAGCTGAAACCGCGCACCGCGAACTTCGAGGTCACGTAGACCGCGGCGTTCTCGTAGGCCTGGCGGCCGGCGATGGAACCCATGTTGAGGATGTGCCCACCGTCCCGGATGTGCGGCAGGCAGAGACGTGTCATGCGCATCAGGCCGTGGACGTTCGTCTCGAGGACGGTTTCCTCGTCCTCCTCGGTGCTCGCGTCGAAGGGGTCGCGGCCGAGGCCGAGGCCGGCGTTGTTGACGAGGATGTGGAGGCCTTGGAGCTCCTCCACGGCCTGGGAGACGAAGCGCTCGCAGCTGGCCGGGTCGGTGACGTCGAGCTCGAGCTTGAGGTCCGTCTCGAGCCTGTCTGTGCGCCGCGCTCCTCCGGCGACGCGAGCACCGGCGCCAGCGAGCGCGCGGGCAATCGCCGCGCCGATCCCGCTCGAGGCGCCGGTAACGATCGCCGTCTTGCCCTCGAGCCCCGCCACGCCTCGGAGCTTAGTGCGACGATGCCGCACGTGTTGGGGAATCCGTTTCGGCTACCGACGGTCCGGGAGGCGCCCGGATGACCGGGCGAGCTCGGGGCGTCGTCCTCTACGACGCCGACTGCGGCTTCTGCAAGTGGTCGCTGGGCAAGATCCTCGCCTGGGACCGGCCCGGGCGCCTGCGCGCCGTCGCGATCCAGAGTGCGGAGGGCGAGCGCTTGCTGGCGGAGCTGAGCCCCGAGGCAAAGCTCGCCTCCTGGCACCTGGTCGACGAGGCCGGAACGCTCCACTCGGCCGGAGCCGCAGCCGAGCCCCTGGCCAGAATGCTCCCGGGCGGACGCCCGCTGGCGGCCGTCTTCCGGGCATTTCCCGGCCTCACTGAGGGCGCCTACCACTACGTCGCCGAGAACCGCGACCGCTGGCCCCGGCTGCTTCGGATCAACGCGAGCTGCGAACCCAGGCAGCGGTGACCAGAACCTCGGCCCGAGCGTGAGCTCCCGGTCGTCCCTGTCTCAAGAAGGCTCGCCCCGGCGGTGGACGACGACTGGGCGACGAGACGCATCGGGCGTAGAGACGTGGGCGTGCTCGACCTGGAGCGTCGAATGGCTGAGGCCGTAGCGCTCGGCGAGTAGGCCGGCGAGGTCGCGGCGGATCGCGTGGCATTCCGCGCCCGATTCGACGAGGACGTGCGCCGACACCGACGGGAAGCCGCTGCCGACCGTCCAGACGTGCAGGTCGTGTACCTCCGAAACCCGCGGCACCTCCAACATCGCCTGCGCGACGTCGGCGGGCTCCTGGGGCGCGACGTCGAGCAGGATCCGCGTCGACTCCCGCAACAGCAGGAAGCTCGACCAGAAGATCAGAGCGGCGACGCCGAGGCTCGCGAGCGGGTCGGCTCGATTCCAGCCGGTGGCGAGGATGACCACACCGGCGACCGCGGTCCCCGCGAACGCGGCGAGGTCGGTCGCGATGTGCAGGAACGCGCCGCGGACGTTCAGGCTCTCGCGGCTCGGCGCGTGCAGGAGCCCGGCCGCGGCGAGATTGACCAGGACACCGGCGAGCGCGACCGCGAGGACGATCCCGCCCCGAACCTCCGGCGGCGAGACGAGCCGGCGCACGGCCGTGAAGACGATCACGGCACCGACGACGAGCAGCAGGATCCCATTGATGTGCGCAGCGAGGATCTCGAGCCGGCGGAAGCCGAACGTCCAGCGCCCCCGCGCCGGCCGGCCGGCGAACGACGCCGCCGCAAGCGCGAGCCCGAGCGCGGCGGCGTCCGTGAGCATGTGGGCGGCGTCGGCGAGCAGCGCCAGCGAGCCGGCGACGACCCCGAAGGCGATCTCGCCGGCCATCAGCGCGACGATCAGCGCGAGGGCGCCGGCCAGCCGTCCGCGCGCCGAGGTGTGGGCGTGCGCGTGGGTCACGACGCCATTCTGGCTGCCGCGATCCGCTCCGGCGGCGTGGGATGCGTGAACAGGAGCAGGTACAGGAGGCGCGGAGGATCGAGGTCGGAGAGGTTCGCCCGGGCGAGCCGCCGGAAGACGCGCTCGAACGCGGCCCCGTCGCCGGTCAGCTTCAGCGCGAACCGGTCGGCGGTGCGCTCCCAGCGCCGAGAGACCCACGTCTCGAACGGCAGCGCGAGAACGCCGAGCACGAACAGCACGAGCAGGACGAGCGGAACGACCTGCGGATCGCCCGCCCCAGAGGCTCCGGCCGCGGACACGAGCCCGGGCCACGACAAGAGCGCCCAGAGGATCAGCACCGCTGCGGCCGCTCCGGCCATCGCCAGCGCCGTCCCGGCGGCGACGTGGCGGAAGCGCCGGTGCCCCAGCTCGTGGGCGACGACGACGCGAAGCTCGTCGCGCGGCACGTCCGCGAGCAGCGTGTCGAAGACGACGAGCCGCCGCGTCGGCCCGAGCCCCGAGACGTAGGCGTTGTGCTTGCGCGTCCGGCGGCTCGCATCCGAGACGAGCATCGTCCGCACCGGCACGCCGGCCTGGACCGACAGCTCGCGCAGCTCGCCCGCCAGCTCCTCGTCGGGCAGCGGCCGGAAGCGGTTGAAGAGCCGCTCGAAGACGATCGGCGCGATCAGCCCCAGGACTAGCGCGAGCAGCGCCGCGCCCGGAGCCGCAACCGCAGGCCACCAGCCCGGCCAGGCGCGGGCCGAGCCGACGAGCGCGACCATCCCGAGCCCGGTCAGCGCGACGCCGACCAGCAGTCCCTTCAGGGCGTCCGCGAGCCAGGCCGCGAGCGACTGGGTCGAGAGCTCCCAACGCCGCTCGTGCACCCAGCCGCGCCAGCACGAAAGCGGCAGTCGCACCAGCGCCGAGACGCCCAGCACGAGCGCCGACAGCTCGAAGACGCGCGCCCACCACGGCCCGCCGGTCGCGTCCCAGAGCCAGTCCCCGGGCGGCCCGAAGGCGATCGCCGCCAGGACGCCAAGCTGTAGAGCGACGTCGAGCCCGAGGGTCAGGTACAGCGGCCGGTGGTACCTGTGAGCCCGCTCAATCTCATCTCGCGCAAACAGATCCAAAACATTTGCGTCCAAGTACCTGACACTAGTGCCAACTACACTCAGACGATGAGCACCGGCCTGGTCGCCGGAGGGCTGCTCTCCGCGGACGAACAGCGCGAGCTGAACACGCAGTGGCGCTGGCTGCGCCGAGCCGCGACCGCCGTCGCAATTCTCACCTCGCCCGCGCTCTTCGTCTGGTTCCACAAGCACAGCGGCTGGCCGATCGGCTGGTCGATCTTCGCCACGCTGCTTTCGCTCGCCGCCTTCCGCGGCGCGCTCGACCTGATCTTCCACCGGTTCATCCGCTGGCCGAGCCTGTTCGGGATCGACAGCCAGGAGCTGCGTGAGGAGGACGTGGTCGCCCGCCGGCGCGTCTGGTTCTGGCACTTCTGGGCGAAGGTCGTCTACGCCCTCGCGCTGGTGGTGCTGTTCGTCTACCTGATCAACGTGCTGAAGAACGGCGCCGCCGACACCAGCTTCATCGACTCGGCGCGGAACACCTTCACCTGGTTCTGGGACCACATCGTCACGTCGAAGAGCTTCTGGACCCAGGTCGCGATCCTGCCGCTGTTCTTCCTGATCAACTTCGTGATCCTCTTCGGGCCGCTGATGGCGATGGGCGTCAGCCAGATTCGCGGTTTCGAGCCCGGCGACGCGGACTGGGGCGTCAAGCTCGACGACGTCCGCGGCCAGGCCGAGGCGAAAGAGGAGGTGCGCCGCGTCGTCAGCCTCTGGCAGTCGGGCGAGGCGTTCGAGCAGGCGGGCGGCAAGCGCGAGCGCGGCCTGCTCTTCCTGGGCGCGCCCGGCACGGGGAAGACGATGCTTGCCAAGGCGATCGCGACGGGCTTCAACTCGCCGATCGTGACCGTCCCGGGCTCGGGCTTCGCGCAGACGTTCCTCGGAATGGACGCGATCATCGTCCGCTTCATGGCGCGGAAGGCCAAGAAGCTCGCGCGCAAGTGGGGCGGCCAGTGCATCATCTTCATCGACGAGATCGATGCCGTGGGCACGCGCCGGCAGTCGCTCGGAGGCGCGTCCTCGATGAGCCCGAAGCCCCAGAGCTTCCACGACCTCTGCTTCTTCGGCCCGAACGGCGCGCTCACCGGCAGCGAGGACCTGGTACTCGAGTCGCGGGCCTGGCGGGAGCGGGTCTTCGCGGAGCGCGAGCCCGAGAAGCCGTCGCGGAACGGCATCCTCAACCAGGGAGTCTTCGGAGGGATGATGGGCGGCGGTGGCGGCCTGGCCCTGAACCAGCTCCTGGTCGTGATGGACGGAATCGACAACCCGCCGTTCTTCCGCCGCATGATCACGAACCGGACGAACACCCTGCTCGACGCCCTGTACGTCGTCCCGCGGCGGGTCAGGGGCGTCAGCCTGCGCCTGCCGCACACGAGGCCCGGCACGAGCCAGATCTACTTCGTCGGCGCGACCAACGTCCCGATGGAGGTCCTCGACCCGGCGCTGACCCGGCCGGGGCGCATGGGTCGTCACGTCTGGTTCAGGACGCCGACCAAGAACGACCGGCTCGACATCTTCGACCTCTACCTGACGAAGGTCTCCCACGAGGAGGACCTCAATACCGCCAAGCGCCGCGACGAGCTGGCGCGCGTGACCAACGGCTACAGCCCGGCCATGATCGAGCAGGTCTGCTCGATGGCGCTGACGATCGCCCACCACGACGGGCGGCTCGCGTTTGGCTGGCAGGACATCGTCGAGGCGATGACGACCGTCGAGTCCGGCACCGCGATCGGCACGGAGTACGTCCCCAAGGAGACGCGCGCGATCGCGATCCACGAGGCCGGGCACGCGGCAACTGCCCACCACTACATGGAGGGTGCCGAGTCGACCCGTCTCTCGATCAAGCGCCGTGGCGCCGCGCTCGGCCACCACCAGGCGCGGGAGAAGGAGGAGCGCTTCAGCTCGTGGCGCTCGGAGGAGATGGCGCAGCTGATCTGGGCGCTGGGGGCGATGGCCGCCGAGCGCGTCTTCTACGGCGAGAACTCGACCGGCGTCGGCGGCGACGTCCAGGGCGCGACCGCGCGGGCGGCCTGGATGGTCGGCGCCTGCGGCATGGCGCCTGAGCAGGTCGACCTCGCGAGCACGAACGGGCGCGCGACCAAGAAGACGCTCGACCAGAAGCGCGACGTGATCTCACAGCGCCTCCAGCAGATCGGGACGCAGATCATGAACCGCACTGGCGACGGAGGCGTCCTCGGGCACGACCCGCTCGCCGGCGTCCTCAACGACCGTGACAAGCGTGCCTTCGCGGCGCAGCTGCTCGGCCAGGCGTACGTGACCGCGCACGCGTTCATCCTCGAGAACAAGGCGGCAGTCGAGAAGATCGCCGACGAGCTGATCGAGAAGCGCGAGCTGTTCGGCGACGAGCTCGTTCAGATCCTCGAGTCGGCGAAGCTAAAGGCGCCCCAGATCGACCTGACCAAGGAGGCCGCGTGGCCCGTTCTCTAGGGACGAGAAGCCGCTTCACGATCGCCTACCTGGCGCTCGGCGTGCTCGTGGGCGCCGTGCTCGGTGCCTTCATCGTGCTCGTCCAGCGCCCCGGGCCGAAGCCGGCGGCGCAGTGGTCGAGCTGGCAGCCCGCCTCGACCGGCCGCACGCAACTCCTCGAGATCGCCGACCACGTCGGCCGCGGCTACGTCCTTCCCAGCGGCGACCCTCTGGACGGCATCAGGGTCGGCGGCCTCCCCGGAAGCTCGGGCATCAAGGCGATCGGAATCCCGACCAAGTCCAAGCCGTCGACGCTCGGCGACTTCAAGCTCTACCAGCCGCAGAGCAAGAACGCGATCTTCATCCTCTGCGGCACCGGCAAGGACTGTGCGATCCCCGGGAGCGACCAGCACCTGCTGCCGGTGACGATGCTTCGCCGCGAGGCTCTCGAGCTCGCGCTCTACACGCTCGAGTATGCGAAGCCGATCGACAACGTGCTCGTCTTCTTCCCACCGGCGGCCGGTGCGAAGAGCCTCAGCTCGACGCTCTTCTTCCACCGCGGCGACCTCGACGGCAACCTCAAGCACCCGCTCCGCAAAACCTTGCCGCAGGCGCAGCCGCCGCTTCCGGGCCAGATCAAGCCCGTCGAGCGGCAGACGATCAAGCAGCTGACGGACGCCGCGCAGTACCAGTACATCTCGATCGGGAACGCGCCCGGCTTCGGCCGGATCGTCGTCGTCAAGCCGACGGGTTAGCGGTCCAGCAGGAACGCGCAAGGCCGGGGCTCGCCCGGGAAGGGCGCGCGCGCGAGCTTGCCGACGAGGAACGTGCCCTCGTCCAGCTCGAGCTCCTCGCCGGGAGCAGGCGGCGGGCCCTGGCGCTCGACGACGAGGTAGCGCGCAGGCGTCGGCACGAACAGCAGGTGCGAGGACGGGGCCTCGGGCGCCTCAATCAGCCTCAGCTTCGTGAACTCTTCGTGGAGATGCGCGATCTCCTCCTGCAGGCGGCGGTTCTCCGCGTGGAGCCTGTCGAGCTCCGGGTCTGGGTCGGGCACGGCCTCGAGCGACGGCTTGGCGGGCTCGAGCTTGACGACGTTCTCCTCAGGCTCGGAGCCGCGGCCCTCGCGATGACGCCGGTCGATCTCGGCCCAGAGGCCGGTGCCGAAGCCGCGCTGCTGGTCGAGCTCGACGCCGTACTGCTCCGCCAGCGCGACGGCCAGCGCCGGCCCGGAGACGAAGCCGCGCTCGACGAGGATGGCGCCGAGCAGCCGCCCGGTCTCCTCCTGCTCAGTCAAGGCATGGTCGAGCTCGTCGGCAGTGACGAGACCCTTGCTCACGAGCAGCTCGCCGAGCGGTCGCCAGGATTGTTCAGCCGCTTCCACGGGCCTTCTATCGGCCCGAATCGCCTTGAACAAGAGGGTCTTTCGATGGGCCGGGCCGAGTATTTCGCGAACCCGCTCCGCGGAACGATCAATGACCTCCGACGGGTTCGACGACGAGGCGCGGGTCGAATACGCCGGCGGGCACGTGTCGGCCCGCGAGCAACTCCGCGATCCGGTGGCCGCCGCGAATCGAAGCCAGAAAGCCGACGCCGTTGCAGCCGAGGTTGTAGAGCAGCCGTTGCCGCCGGGGGTGTGCGCCGACCACGCGCAGGCCGCAGTCGTTGTAGCCCATCAGGCCGTGCCACTGGAAGTCGTACGGCCTACCGGGCGGGCGGGCCGGTTGCGCGAACGGCCGCGCCTCTTCGTCGAGCATTTGGAGCAGCGGCCCCGGAAACGGCGCGTCGCGGTCGTACGCCGCTTCGTGCGGATACTCGGGCCCGCCGATGCACGTCAGGGTCACCGTGTCGCCGTCGCGGTCGTAGGTTCTGCGCGTGACGTACACGTATGGCGTGTGCCCGCCGATGATCTCGTTGCGGATGTAGCTGATCGCCGCAGGCAGCCGCGCCGAGTCTTCGGCGAACCCGGCCATGTACGCGACGCGTCCCGTGATCTGCTGGTCGTCGGCGATTCGAAGCGGCACGCCGCCCTCGTCCTCGGCGACGTGGTCCACGAAGCCGTTCGTGCAGAGGACAGCGTGGTCGGCGACCACACGATGTGCGCCGACCGTCGCGACGACACGGTCATCGGAGACGACGATTTGCTCGACCTTCGAGTAGTCGGCGTACGCGAAGCGATCGCGATGCGTCGCCAGCAGGTGCCCGAGCACCTGCTGGCACAACACGGAGCTGTTCGAGCATCCTGCGGGCTCGGCGAGCACGGCGCGATACCGGTCGCCGCCGATCTCGAGCAACGCATTCACCTGCGCCTGAGGGACGACCTCGTACAACCCGTCAAGCTCGGTCGGAAGCTCTTCGACGAAGTCGGCCTCCTCGGAGACCATGCACACATACGCCGGCAGGTCCGCGCGCTTCCGAACGAGCAGGCTACCGAGGTGCACCTCGAGCTGCGCACGGTTGAACATCGCGAGGTAGCCGGTGAAGCGCTCGATTCGGAGGCGCGCACCGGAGCCGCCGACCATCGAGTCGAGGAGGTCGTGCGCGTCCTCCAAGTCACGCTGCGCGTCCGCCGCCAGGCGCCACCCGAACGTGTCGGCGATGTCCGACAACGGACGCTCGAAGTAGGTCGTCAGCTGCCCGGCGCTGTGGCCGCTCGCCCCGCACCCGACGCGGTCGCGCTCGACGAGGAGGACGCGGGCGCGCGTGGCGCGCAGAACGAAGAACGCCGTCGCGATCCCGGCGATCCCGGCGCCGACGATCAGCACGTCGACCGTCGTGTCGGCTGCAAGCGGCTGCGCCGGACCGTCCGGCTCGCGCTGAGCCAGCCACGGCGACCGGTTCTCGCAGTCGGCGTAGAACGAAAGAGGCTCCGTTGCCGGAGCCTCTCACAGCGGGAACGGGATTTGAACCTCCGCCACGGGGCGAGCGGGCCGCGGAGCCGGGACCCCCGTTGCTGCGCATGTCGGCGGAATCGGCCTCTCTAGCGCGGCAAAAGAGTCAGTCGCCGTCTTCGACCAGCGTGACGCCGCGCTGGGGGCGCACAAACGGGTCGGTATGCCTTGCGGAGATCTCCTCGGGCCAGTCGCGCGGGAAGTCGCCGAGGCTCCGGTGGTCGCCGCCGGGAATGCGGAGCTCGACCCA
Source organism: Actinomycetota bacterium (assembly GCA_005883965.1). Taxonomy (GTDB): domain Bacteria; phylum Actinomycetota; class Thermoleophilia; order Gaiellales; family Gaiellaceae; genus AC-32. Next base: position 11,445 of record VAWL01000072.1, on the reverse strand, counting down.
GATCCGGCCGTTCTCGACGCGGATCAGGTTGTAGGCGGGGTGCGGGAATCCGCGCGTGCGGAGGGTCGAGACGGTGCCGGAATGGACGAGCAGCATCCCCGCCACCGGCCAGACGTAGGGCACGTGGCGATGCCCGCCGAGCATGAGGTCGACGCGGCTCTGGCGGAGCAGCGAGAGCACGTCGCCGGCGTCGAGCACCTGGTTGCGCTCGCGGCCGGTGCCGGGGATCGGCATCAGGTGGTGGTGGCAGACGAACAGGCGCAGGTCGGCCTCGCCCGCGAAGCCCTCCTCGATCCAGCCGTAGTGCTCGCGGCCGATCTCGCCCTCGTCGAGATCCGGCTTCGAGGAGTCGACCGCGACGAGGGCCAGCTTTCCGCCGGGAAGATCGAGCGCCAGCCGCGAGTCGCGCGCGCCAAAGGTGTCCTCGAAAAGGACGTAGCCGACGTTGCGCGCGTCGTGGTTCCCCGGCACGCAGACCACGTGCTCGCATGCGATCCTCGCCAGCTCCTCGTGCGCTAGCGGGTACTGGTCCGGGTAGCCGTCGTCCGTCAGGTCGCCGGCGACGATGACCAGGTCCGGCTCCGCCACGTTGACCTCGTCGATCGCCGTCCGCAGCAGCTCCTGGTGGTAGCGGGCGCCGCCGACGTGGACGTCGGAGATCTGCGCGATCAGCACGCAGGGAGTTTAGGTCTGCGCGGCGGCGACGTCCTCGAGGCCGAGGCCGGTGGCTTTCCCGCCGGTCAGCGCCGCGACGGTGTCGTCGAAGACGTTGCGGCCGGAGAACGAGTAGACCGGGCGGAAGGTGGTACCTGCGCAGTTGACCTATTTGGACCAGCTCAGAAGTGTCGCCGCGTACGTCTCTAGAGGGTGAGCCGGGCGCCCTTGTTCCCCAGGGCGGCGGGGGCTCGAGCCGCTGGGGTCTCTGGGAGCCCAAGCTCGTCCGGCTCAATGGAGCCGGAGCACCTCGACCCCCACTCCCGAGGGGCTTCGTTCTCAGCCGCATGCGGAACGGAGCCGCGCTCCGGCTCCAACCTGGTGCCTGATGCCGACGCCGGGCGGCCCCGCGGTTGTCGGCCGACGCCTGCGAACTCGTATGAAAACTGGCTTGACCGCGCGAACTGTGACGATCCTCTCTGCGGTCGGAGGCGATCTACGTCCTCGAAGAGCGGAGCGGACGACCGGTCGATGATGAGATCGAGATCGTCTCGCTCGATCACCTGAAGGCGCTCTTCCCAGTGGCGCAGGTGATGACGGCGTTCCCGCTTCCGGCGGACGAAGAACTCCAGAAGGCGCGCGACGCGCTGGAAGATTCAGGAGGCGTGTAGGGCTTGCTCGCCCTTCACCTCATCGACCGCTCGGGCCATCGCCTGCCGCACGCGCTCCTCGCGAGCGTCGCAGTTGTCGCGGTGTTCCTGCTGTTTGTGCTCAGAGTGCGATGCGAAGAGACGCAGGTTCGACGGATCGTTGTTTTGCCGGTTGCAGCGGCCTAGCTCCTGTTGATCGTCACCGTCCCAACGCCCGTCCCCACGATGGTCTGGCCCGCGAACTGTCCCCCTGCTATTGGGCCGAAAGCCAGCGTGATGGATCCGGAGGAAGCGTCCCCGACGAGGTTGACGGGCGACCCGATCAAGAACGACTCGTTCGAATCAGTAGTCACACCAGCGAGCGTCACGACATCTCCACTGACGGAACCGGTCACGCTCCAGTCGTTGTGTGCCCCACCTGACCCGAAGTGCCTTCCATTGCCTTCTAGGGACGACGCATCGTCACCCTTCGCCTCGGCCTTCAACCTGAATGTGACGTCCGAACCGTCTGGCCGTATGCCCTTCAGGTGTTCGCTTCTCAGCTCCACTTCAACTGCGGGCGACTTCGGCATTGCTCACTCCTTTATTGGAGACGGGCTGAATCTACATCCGCCCGAGACTCTGCGACCAGGCTCGGTCCACGGCGAAGGAGGAGCAGTCGAAGGAGCCGGGCTTTCCTGCTACGAGGGCTAGATCGACGTCCGTCAGTCACGGCATCTGCCGCAAGTGTTACGAGCGCGAGCAGGCGAAGGCGAAGGCGAAGCGCCAGGCGGCGAAGCGGTGAGCGCGCTGCTGATCGTTGAGAACGCCGGCGGCACGATCTCGCTCCGCCAAGGTCGCAAGGTGGTCGAAGTCATCGACCCTGATCACGCCAGTCACCGCAAGAGGCATATCGTTGCCGTTGGGAGCGCGATGTTCGCGGTTCTCAGCGTGGCCGCGTCGGCAAGTTCGACCACATCTCGGGTCATCGGCCGTTCGTCGGCTTCGGGCGACTACGCGGTCACGATTGCGTCCGGAAGCACAAAACACCCGCTAACGATCAAGGTGCGAGTACTTGCGCGACCAAACCAACACGTCAGCGTCAACTGGACGCTTGTGTGCAGCCGGGGGTTTGGCGCGGTTTCCAAGAGCGGGTCGTTCTCAAGCGGTACGCCCGCGACGCGGGCCGTTCGCTTCCCGATGAGGCATCCCGAACGTTGTACGGTCAGAGCGGGAGCACAACTCAAGCGCTCAGGCCGAGTGACGGTCATCTTGATTGCTGTTCGTTAACTGGGGCCGTTCGGCGTACTGGATGCCGCAGGCTTAGGGGCGGCGGCGTCGGAAGTGAACGGCGTGCTCACCCCAGCGCTCGCGAACGCAACGTGATCGTTCGGCAGTACACGGACTTCAAGGCCTTCGTGAGTGCCTACCCCGAGTGCTTCTCGTAGGCCGGGGCTGCTGATGCCGCTTTCGCGGAAGCGTGCCTGGCTGCGCGGCGACAACTGACCACAAACTGACCACAAGGCCCCTCCGGACAGGCTCGGGGGCGCGCAAAACCGTATGGTTGACAGTGGGCGGTGCTGGGCTCGAACCAGCGACCTCCTGCTTGTAAGGCAGGCGCTCTCCCAGCTGAGCTAACCGCCCTGGGCCCCTAAGCGTAGAGCGGAATCCGAAACGGCACGTGCCGTGTATGGCAAAGTGAGGCACAGGCGCAATGGCATTCGTCCGTAAACGGCGGCGGTTCTTGGCGGCGATTTTGATCGCGGCGGCTGTCTGCGGCGTAGCGGCCGGACTGGTCTTCGCCGGCGGCGCCTCCGGGAACGCGCTCGCGCGTGGCCGGCCCGCGGTGCTCGCGAGCGGAACCTTCCACGCGGTCACCTGGGAAACCACGGGCACCGCGTCGATCGTCCGCGAGCCGCACGGCCGCCTCGTGGTTCGGCTGAGCAAGAACTTCCTCACGCACCGGGCGCCCGAGCTCTACGTCTACCTCGTCAAGCTGCACGGCCAGCAGCGCGTGGAATGGAAGCAGGTCGGCACGCTCGAGCAGTTCTGGGGGCGCCAGGACTACGCGATGCCGAAGCTGACCGCGAGCGACCTGACCGCCCAGGTCGCGATCTACTGCGCCAAGTGCAACAAGTTCAACGGCCTCGCCCGACTGACCCCAACTAGCTGACGTCGAGGTCCCCGAGTCGGTGCCGCGAATCGCCGAGCCGTGGTCACGAGGAGCGAGTCGGTGCGCTCTGGCGCTAAGCCGGGGCCCGGCAGAGCGGGCCCGGCCTGAAGCCTAGATCTTCCCCAACTTCCTCCACTTGGCGAAGATCGCCTTCATGTCGTGCTCCGCGGACTTCGCCGCCTCGGCAGGCGTCATCTTGTCCTGCGCGACCTGGGCGAACATCTGCGGGATCAGGAAGGTGTTGAAGATCTCGTCGATCGCGGCATTCGAGTACCCAGGGAAGCCGATGTTGGCCGTGTACTTGCGGGCGATCGTGTCGAGGATCCGGTACTTGCCCTTGGGCGGGTGGTGATCCTCGCCGAGCTGCTTCTGGTAGCCGTAGACCGCCTTCGGGAAGGCGGGGAAGTTGTAGAACTCGCTGTGGTGGAACGCCGCCGCGTAGTTGATCTCCAGGTCGGCGATGAACTTCTTGGCTAGCTTCTGCTGCGGCTTGCTCGTGAAGTTCCAGATGGTGTAGACGCCCATCACGTGCTCGAGCCCGAGCCGGCGGTTCGGTCCCTTCGGGATCGGCAGGAGCGCGGTGTTCTTGGCGAGCGTCGGGTCCTGCAGCTCCGCGCTGCGCACGATCGAGATCGCGTTCAGCGCCAGCGACAGGCGGCCTGTGAGATAGCCCTGGTTGTTCGAGGCGGCGGTCCAGGCGAAGACCTCGCTGGTCATGCCCTTCTTGAACAGGCTCCTCATGAACGCCAGCGCCTCGCGCGTGCCCTTGCTGTTGATGGTGACGTGGGCGTGGGCGTCTTGGATGAAGCCGCCGTAGCACTGCATGAGCGCGATCAGGGCCATGTTCGAGTCGAGCTCGTTGGACATGCCGATCCCGACCGGGTGCCCGATCGCCTTCAGCTTCGGCGCCGCGTTGAGGACGTCGTGCCACGTGTTCGGCGACTTGACTCCGACCTGGTGGAAGAGGTCCCTGCGGTAGTGCACGGGGTCCGGGACGAAGTTCTCCGGGAATCCGTGCCACTTCTTGGTCTTCGGGTTGTAGCAGCTCTTGTTGCCGACCTTCCCGACCGGCCCAAGATGGCGCTGGACCTCTTGGATGATCTCCTTGTGGTTGATGACGTTGTCCTCAAGCCCCGCCTGCGGCGAGAGATGGCCGAAGATGTCGTGGCCGCTCCGGGCCGCCACCTCGGCCTTCGCCCGAGCCGGCAGCAGCGCCAGTGCGATGTGGTCGACGCTGACGTCCGTGTCGTTCTTGGCGCCCCACTTCTTCGTGTAGACGTTGTCGAACCACGTGTCGTAGGCTGGCACGAAGTGGCTCCACTGGATGATCTTGAGTGTGTTCTTGAGCTCCTTGTTCCGGAACTTCGGCACCCCCGCGGCGGCCGTCTTGGCGAGCGCGCCGCTGTAGAGGATCACGAACCCGCCAAGGCCTCTGCGCACCACCTCGCGGCGGGTAAGGCCGCCGGTGAGCCCTAGCCGTTCGAGCTCGTTGTCGTTCCTTGCCATACCTCCCTCCTTTCGATACGCCTGTCGTACCTCACCGGAACGCCCCGCCGGTGAGGCCCTCGATGAACCGATTGAGAAAGCTGTTGTAGAGAAGCGCCAGCAGAATGCTCGGAATCAGCGTCGCCGCCATCAGCGACTGCCAGAAGAAGACATCCCCGCGGATCAGGTCGGTCGGCACGCCGACCGAGAGCGTCCGGTTGGTCGAATTGGAGATGAACGAGATCGCGTAGACGAAGTCGTTCACGCAGAGCGAGAACGTGAAGATCACCACGGTCAAGATCCCAGGCAGCGAGATCGGGAAGATCACACGCCACAGCGCCTTCAGCCGGGAGCAGCCGTCAATCCGGGCTGCGTCCTCGAGCTCGACCGGGATCGTCCTGAAGAAGCCCATCAGCAGCCAGCCGGAGAACGGGATCGTGAACGAGGGGTAGACCAGGACGAGCGACCAGAGCCGGTCCTCGAGGCCCAGCTTCGAGATCACCCTCGAGAGCGGCAGGAAGAGCAGGGTCGGAGGCACCAGGTATGTCAAGAAGATGCCGACCCCGACGCTCTGCCCGAGCTGGCCGGAAAGCCGGGCGAGGGCGTACCCCGCCGGGACGGCGACGACCAGCGTGATCACGACCACCATGGCGCCCACGAAGGCCGTGTTCTCGAGCCAGCGCACGTATTGCGTGTGGTGGAAGATGAAGGTGACGTGGCGGAGGGTCGGCGACTGCCCTTCCGGGTCGCCCCGCGTCGTCGTGAACTTGAAGGGGACGTTCGCGAGGTTGTAGAGGTCGCCGTTCGTCTTCAGGGCGGTCGTCAGCATCCAGTAGAACGGGAACGCCAGGACGATCGCGAACGGCCCGACGATCAGATAGGAGATCCCGTGCGACCGAATCGCGCTCCACGTCATCGGTGTCTCTCCGGGTGATTCCGTCCAGCTTCTGGGTCGCGAGCGCCAAACAAGGGTGGTGCCTGACGCAGTGCGATCGCGGGCGAGAAGCGGGCAAGTATTGCCTGGAGAAGCACTATCCGATCTCCACCTTGCGCGCGAACCGAAGCATCAACACCGTGACGACCACCAGCGCCGGCAGGAGGTAGAGGGAGACGGCGGCCCCCTGGCCGAGCGAGCTCGAGACGATGCCGGTCTGGTAAGCCCACGTCGTCAGCACCTGCGTGCTGTTGAACGGTCCGCCGTTCGTCAGGATGTAGACGACGGTCATGTCGGTCGCGGTGAACACGATCCCGAACAGGAGCGCGACGATGGCGATCGGCAGCTGCAGCGGCAGCGTCACGTGCCAGAATTTGCGTAGGCCGGTCGCGCCGTCCATCCGCGCGGCGTCCTCCACTTCGGGCGGGATCGAGGCGAGGCCGGCGAGGAAGATCACCGTCGCGAACGGGAGGATCCTCCACGCCTGGACCGCGATGATCGAGAGCTTCGCGAGCGTCGCCTGGCCCAACCACTGGGGCGGGTTGAACGGATCGATCTTGCCGGTGTGCACCCACGGGAGGTCGTCGATCACCCCGAGCACCCAGTTGGCCGGCTTATAGAGATAGAGGTGGCCGCCGCCCGGCATTACGTCGTGCACTAGCGTCCAGTTCGCGACGCTGAACTGCGAGTCGAAGATCCAGAGGAAGCCGATGGTGCTCAGCGCGACCGGGGCAGCCCAAGGAAGCACGATCAGGAAACGGAGCAGCCAGCGGCCCCGGAAAGGGCGGAGGAGCGCGTGCGCGAGGATCGCCGCACCCACGACCACGAGCGCCTGCGAGGCGAGCGTGAAGATGATCGTGTTCTCGAGCGCGGTCCGGAAGTTCGAGCTGTCCCAGGCGTGGATGTAGTTGTCCAGTCCGACCCAGGTTCCGCTGAGCGAGCCGGAGGTCGCGTTCGTGAAGCTGAGGTAGACGGCGAGGCCGAGAGGAACAGCGACAAGCAGGCCGACGAAGAGGACCGCGGGGCCGATTAGCGCAGGGGCGAGAAACCGGCGCTCTTCGAACAGATCCCCCCAGCGCCGTCGTGACCGGCTCGGGGCCGCGGCCTCCAACGCGACGCGATGCTACAAGAAGCACATAGAGTTTCGCCGCGCCTACAAGAGGACGAGCGTGGCCCAGATCAAGCTCGAGAACCTGACGAAGGTCTACCCGGACGGCACCAGGGCCGTCGACGAGCTCAATCTCGAGATCGCGGACGGCGAGCTGGTAGTTCTCGTCGGCCCGTCGGGGTGCGGCAAGACCTCGGCGCTGCGCATGGTCGCCGGGCTCGAGGAGATCAGCGAAGGTCGGGTCTGGCTCGGCGAGCGGATAGTCAACCGGGTTCCGCCGAAGGACCGGGACATCGCGATGATCTTCCAGAACTACGCGCTCTACCCGCATATGTCCGCGTACGCGAACATGGCGTTCGCGCTCAAGATGCAGAAGCTGCCGAGGCGCGAGATCGCGACGAGGGTCGAGCGCGCGGCGCGGGTGCTGGGCCTGAGCGGTGTGCTGAAGAAGCGCCCCCGCACGCTTTCGGGCGGGCAGCGGCAGCGCGTCGCGATGGGCCGCGCCATCGTCCGCGAACCGCAGGCGTTCCTGATGGACGAGCCTCTCTCGAACCTCGACGCGAAGCTCCGTGTCGAGATGCGGGCCGAGATCGCCCGGCTGCAGCGCGACCTCGAGGTGACGACGATCTACGTCACCCACGACCAGGTCGAGGCGATGACGCTGGGAGACCGGGTCGCGGTGATGCGAGACGGCGTGTTGCAGCAGTTCGACAGGCCCTCGGTGCTCTACGAGCGGCCTGTCAACCTGTTCGTGGCCGAGTTCATCGGCTCGCCGACAATGAACGTCGTCGGGGCTGACTTGAGGTGCGCGAATGGAGCGCTGGTGGCGCAGTTCGGCGACCAGCGACTGCGGGTGGACGATTCCTTGCGCGCCGCGCGGCCGGCGCTCGAGCGGTTCGAGGGAAAGCGATTGATCCTCGGGATCCGTCCCGAGGACATCAACGACGCGGCGCTCTCCAGCGCGGGAGTCGAGGACGATCGTCGCATGTGGGCGGTCGCCGACATCTGCGAGGACATGGGCTCAGAAGTCCTCGTGCACTTCGCTGTCAGCGCTCCGCCGGTGCGCGGCGCAGATGTCGCCGCGGCGGTCGGCGAGGAGGCGATGGCCGCCACCGAGGAGCATGCGAAGCAGAAGGGGAGTCTCTTCGTCGCGCGCCTCGACCGAAGCACCCGGGCTGGGGAGGGGCAGGACATCGACCTCGTCGTGCGGACTGATCGGTTGCACTTCTTCGATCCCGCGACCGGACTCGGCATCTACGGTGATCCGCCTGCCGAGAAAGCCTCGGCGACCGCGGTAGGCTAGGCGCGCGGGCCGGTAGCTCAGCTGGTCAGAGCAGCGGACCGGGTCGTTATGCCCCCGACGGGATTCGAACCCGTGCTACGGCCTTGAAAGGGCCGTGACCTAGGCCGCTAGTCGACGGGGGCGGGCGACCGAGAGCATAGCCCTAGGCCGCCCATTCCTCGTCATCGTTCTCGGCCAGCCCGTCGAGCTCGACTGCCAGGTGCTCGAACGCCGCGGCCTCGAGCTGGCGCACCCGCTCGCGGGTGATGCCGAGCTCCTTGCCGATCTGCTCGAGCGACGCCGGATCGGCGTCGAAGCCGAAGCGCAGCTCGAGGATCCGCCGCTCGCGATCGGGCAGCTCGGCGACCGCCCGGCGGATCTCCTGCCGGCGAATCGAGTCCGCTGCCTCGGCGGCCGGGTCGGGCGCCTGCTCGTCGGCGAACAGGTCGCCGAGCTCGCCATCCTCCTCGGAGCCGATCGCGCGGTTCAGCGAGACCGGCGCCTCGGCGATGTCGAGCGCCTCATCCACGTGGCGGAGCGAGAGCCCGGTCGCCTCGGCCAGCTCCTCACGCGTCGGGTCGCGGCCAAGCGTGGCCTCGAGCCGGCTTGCGGCGCCGCCGAGCTTGACCCGGCGCTCGTGCACGTGCGTCGGCACGCGGATCGTGGCCGACTGGCCCGAGACGGCGCGCTGGCACGCCTGCCGGATCCACCAGGTGGCGTAGGTCGAGAACTTGTAGCCGCGCCGCCAGTCGAACTTCTCGACCGCGCGGTTCAGCCCGATCACGCCCTCCTGGAAGAGGTCGAGCAGGGGCAGGCTCCGGTTCTGGTAGCGCTTGGCGATCGAGATCACCAGGCGCAGGTTCGAGTTGATCATCCGCTCCTTGGCCTCGCGGTCGCCGCGCTCGATGCGCTTGGCGAGCGCGACCTCCTCGGCGGCGGTGAGCAGCGGGTAACGGCCGACGTTCTGCATCAGCAGCGTCAGCGCGTCGGTGGAACCGCTCGCTGCCGGCGCGGGCGCGTGCTCCGGCTCCGTGCGGGCAGGCTCGGGCTCGACCGGCGCGAGGATCTCGACCTCACGGGCCTCCAGCTCGGCACGGATCTCCGCGAGCTCGTCCTCCTCGAGCTCGTGCTCGTGCGCGAGCCCCTCGAGGACGCTCTCCTCGATCATGCCCCGCTCCTCCGCCTCTTCGAGGACGGCCTGGACCGGTACTTCAAAGCTAACGGTGCTCAGTTCCTTCACTCTCCTTTTGGTCTTCTACGTCACCGGAGGAGGTGGAATCACGCACTCCGGCGCAAAGATGAAAACGACCTCCTGGCCCCTGGTATTCCCAGCCTATACTCGCCGCGGGGCCGGTAGCTCAGTTGGTAGAGCAGGGGACTTTTAATCCCAAGGTCGCAGGTTCGATCCCTGCCCGGCCCATCTAGCGGGCGACCCTCGGCGGATCGCGGAGCACCTCCGCGGATCAGGGCTCTGGCGGTGCGGAGATCCTTCGCAACGAGCGTCCCCTCGGCCAGCGCGGTCGCGAAGACCGCTTCGGGGTCCTCCACGTTCGTCCCGATCGGCCCCGGATGGGCTCCGGCACGCGAGACGCTGAAGCGCTTGATCGTCCCGGACGGCGCCCGCGCGGGTGACCGAGGCGTAATCACGGCGGAGCCGTGCGAATTGACACGTTCGAAACTGGGTAGTTAACTTGACAAGCAGGTACCCCTGAGGACGACGCTTTGGGAGAGAGTCGTGCAAAGGATCCCAACGGCAAGGCGCCGCTTGTTTGTTTTGGCACTGGTCTTGACCAGCCTTGCCTTGCCTTCGGCCGCGGGTAGTACGACCGCCGACCGCCACGTCGACGGCACGCCCGGCGCGAACGGGTGGTATGTGAGCAATGTCCACGTCTATTGGACGTTCAACCCGACGCCCGACAATGACTCAGGTTGCAATGCTCGAACGCTCACCACCGACGGCGTCACGCACTTCGCCTGCGTTGCGACGTGGGGTACGACGACTTTCACAGACTCCTTCGGCGTCAGCATCGACAAGACGCCGCCCGCCGTGCAGGCCGTCCCGAGCCGCCCGCCTGATGCAAACGGCTGGTACAACCATCCCGTCCCCGTGTCATTCGCGGGTAGCGATGCGACCTCGGGGCTCGCAGGGTGCTCGTCCACGACCTACGGGGGCCCGGACAACGGCAACGCGTCGGTCGCCGGCACGTGCACGGACAACGCGGGCAACGTCGGAAGCGCTACGTACGGGTTCTCGTACGACGCGACCCCGCCGAGTCTCGCGAAGGTGACCGCGAAGCATGGAGACCGGAGCGTTCTGCTCGCCTGGACGGCCTCTCCCGACACACAGGTCGAGCAGGTTGCGCGCTCCCGGGGCTCGAGCCCCAGCAAGCTGATCTATCGCGGCACGGCCCACGCGTTACGCGACAAGGGCCTCCGGCCCGGCGCGAAGTACCACTACACGGTGACCGCGTTCGACGTGGCCGGAAATTCGGCGACCCAGGCGCTGACGGTGACGGGGACCGGGAGGCTGGTCAATCCCGTCCCCGGCGAACGCGTCAGCTCCCGGCCGCATCTGGCCTGGCTGCCCGTGAAAGGGGCGAGGTACTACAACGTCCAGCTGTTCCGCGGCGGGCGGATCTTGACCGCCTGGCCCAGGCACGGCCACTTCAAGCTGCCGCGGAGCTGGGTCTACCACGGCCACCACTACCGGCTCCGGCCCGGGGTCTACCGCTGGTACGTGTGGCCCGGCTTCGGGCTGCTCGCGCAGGCGCACTACGGGCGCCTGCTCGGCGGCAGTACGTTCGTCTACGGCCGCTAGACGAGAAGCAGCACGAGGGCGACGACCAGCCAGACCAGGACGAGCCCCGCGAGCACCCAGAGCAGGAACGCCGTCTCGCTGAGCGGGAGCCACCTGAGCTCGACGTCCTCGACTCGGAACCAGAGGCGTCGGCCCTCCGGAGCCTCGGGAGGCTCGAGGATCTCCCCGCGAGCTGCGGCACGCTTCTTCGTCACCGTCTGCGGATTGTAGGCTCAGCGGCCGGATCGGAACAGCAGAGTGGAGACGGTCTTGGCGCAGATTGCGAGATCCACGACGAGGTTGCGGTTCCGCAGGTACCAGAGGTCGTAGGAGAGCTTCTCCGCTGCGCTGGCCGAGTCGAACGCGTAGCCGCAGCGGAGCTG
>VAWL01000134.1 GCA_005883965.1 Actinomycetota bacterium | reverse complement strand
CCGGTCGGGATCGCGGTCTTCGCGCTCTGCCTCTGGCTGCTGCCGGGAGGCGCGGGCATGGGCCAGGGGCGGCTCGACGTCGCCGGCGCGGTCACGGTCACCGCCTCGCTGATGATCGCGGTCTACGCGATCGTCAACGGCAACCAGGTCGGCTGGCTCACGGCCCGAACACTCGGCCTGCTCGCGGCTTCCGCCGTCTTGCTAGGAGTGTTCCTGGCGCTCGAGGCGCGCGTCCGCTCGCCGCTCGTGCCGCTCGGGCTCTTCAAGCACCGCAACGTGTCGGTCGCCAACGTGGTCGGGGTGCTCTGGGCTGCGGCAATGTTCGGGCTCTTCTTCCTCTCGGCGCTCTACCTGCAGCGGGTGCTCGGCTACGACCCGCTGCACGTCGGGCTCGCGTTCGTGCCGACCAGCCTGATCATGGGCTTCTTCTCGCTCGGGCTCTCCGCGAAGCTGGTGCTGCGCTTCGGGATCCGCAAGCCGCTCGGGATCGGTCTCGGGCTGGCAGCGGCCGGCTTGCTCCTCTTCGCCCGCGCGCCCGTCGGCGGCGACTACTGGATGGATGTGCTGCCGGGGATGATCCTGCTCGGCTGCGGCGCCGGGATGGCGTTCAACCCGCTGTTGCTCGCGGCGATGAGCGACGTCCCGCCGGAGGAGTCGGGCCTCGCGTCGGGCGTCGTCAACACGGCGTTCATGATGGGCGGCGCCCTCGGGCTCGCGGTCCTCGCCAGCCTTGCCCAGCGCCGCTCCGAGACCCTGCGCGCCGCCGGCCACTCGCTTGCCGAGTCGCTGAACGGCGGCTACCACGTCGCCTTCCTGACGGGCGCTGCGCTCGCGGCCGCGGGCGCAGTCCTCGGGGTCACGCTCCTTCGGGACCAGCCCGCGGCGGCGCATGCGCCCGCCGGTGAGCTCGCCACCGTCGGCGCGGACGAGTGATCGACACCGCGCCGGTCGACGCGCAAGCCGCAGCGGCGATCGAGGCCGCCGAGGCGCGGGCCTGGACCGACGTCTACTCGGCCGCGCCGGAGGACTGGGCGGCCGAGGTCGGCCTCGGCTTCCGTGAGGTCGCCGGCGCGCTGGTGATCCAGTGGGCCGCGACCGGCCGCCGTTACTTCAGCCGCGCGATCGGCCTCGGGGTGATCGAGCCGGCGAGCGGCAAGTCGATCGACGAGATCCTGCGCGGGTGGGAGGAGGCGGGCATCTCGATGTTCCTGCTTCAGTCGCTGCCGCATTGCCGGCCCGAGGGCTACGAGGACCTGCTGCGCGAGCGCGGGCTGGAGCCGTTCGACGCCCAGGACCGCGTCGTCCGGGACGGCAGCCCGCTCGAGCAGCCCGGCGAGGGCGAGCTCAGCGTGGAGCGCGTCACCGCCGAGACAGCCGACGAGTGGGCCGAGTTCGTGCAGCGGATCTATCGCCTCGACACCGGCCCCTGGCTCCAGCGCCTCATCGGCAGGCCCGGTTGGCACGAGTACGTCGCTCGCGAGAACGGCGAGATCGTGGCGGCGCGCGGCATGTTCATCGGCCCGGACGGGCCGGCCTGGCTCGGGATGGACGCACCGGTCCCCGGCGTGATGACCGAGGACTACGAGCCGGACGCGGCGCTCTGTGCCTTCATCGTCGCCGACGGCCTGCAGCGCGGCGCGACGAGCTTCCTGGCCGACATCGAGCTTCCGTCGCCGGAGCTGGACACGCCTGCGTACGGGTATTTCGCCGGGCTCGGCTTCCGGCGTCCGTACGTGCGCACCCACTGGACGCGGGTGTAGGGTCGGCCGGGGCAATCCGAGCGGAGGGAGACCGCGTGGAAACCGACCGGCCGCAGCTGCCGCGCCGGAGTGGCCGCGCAAGCACGGCGATGTGGAAGACATGCGAGAGACCCCCGAGGACTCGGTCGGCCTCGGTGTGAAGGAGATCGTCGACCACTACGAGGCGCTGATCCGTGAGCTCGATCAGCCCCCCGTGCTGATCGGCCACTCCTACGGCGGGCTGTTCGTCGAGCTACTGCTCGATCGCGGGCTCGGCCGGGCCGGCGTGGCGATGAGCCCGGCACCGCCGAAGGGCATTCTCGCGCTGCCGTTCTCGACGCTCAAGGCCGGCTCGCCGGCTCTCGCCCATCCGTCGAAGTGGCACGGCGTCGTGACGCTGACGCCCGAGGAGTTCACTTACGGCTTCGTGAACACGTTCACGCCCGAGAAGGCGAAGGAGGCCTACGACCGCTACTGCGTCCCCGAGACCGGCCAGATCTTTTACGAGGCAGGCTTCGCCAACTTCCACCTGCACCCGCCGACCGAAGTGCACTTCAAGAATGGCGACCGGGCGCCGCTGCTGATCGTCGGCGCGGACGAGGATCACACCGTTCCCGCGAAGCTCTCGAAGGCGCAGTACAAGAAGTACGAGCGCTCGCCGGCGCACACCGACTATCTCGAGTTCGCCGGCAGGCCGCACCTGCACATGGTTGCCGACGGCTGGGAGGAGGTCGCCGAGGCGGTCGCGGGCTGGATCGAGAGCGTTCCGGCCGCTCCGGCGGAAGCGGTCGAAGGAGCGCCGGCCTAGCGGGCATGAACACCGCGCAAGGCGGGATCTTCGCGCTCGGGACGGCCTCGCACGCGTACCTCGAGTTCGACGCGTCCGGCGACGTCGAGCCGGGCGAGCTCGTGCGCGCGGTCGCGTCGCTGCGCGAGCCCAGGACGACGATGGGCGGCGTCAACCTGGTTGCCGGCTTCCGGCCGCAGCTCTGGTGCGAGACCGTTCCCGAAGGCGCTCTCGCGGATCTCGCCGGCTTCGACGAGGCCATCGTCGGCGACGGCTTGACGATGCCCGCGACGCAGCACGACACGGTGCTTTGGCTCTCGGGCAGCGCCTACGACGTCGTCTTCGAGACCTCTCGCGGGGCGATCGCCGCCTTGCGTGGGCTGGCCACGCTCGTCGAGGAGACCTCGAGCTGGCCGTACATGCACGATCGCGACCTGACGGGGTTCATCGACGGCACCGAGAACCCATCGCTGATGGACGCGCCGGAGCTCGTGCTCGTGCCCGAGGGCAAGCCCGGCGCCGGCGGAACGATCCTGCTCCTGCAGAAGTGGGCGCACGACGCGCACGCCTGGGAATCGCTGAGCGACACCGAGCAGGAGGCCGTGATCGGCCGGCGGAAGACCGACAGCGTCGAGCTCGAGGACAAGCCGGCCGACTCGCACGTCGCCAGCACCGACCAGGACGTGTTCGGGAAGATCTTCCGGCGCAACATGCCCTACGGGACGGTCAGCGACCACGGGACCATGTTCGTCGGCTTCAGCGCCACGCAGCGCCCGCTCACGGCCATGCTCGAGAGCATGGCCGGTCTCGACGACGGGTCGCCCGACGCGCTCACCCGGTTTACGACGGCGCTGACGGGCGCCTACTACTTCGTTCCGTCCACCGAGGCCCTTCGCCGTCTGGCCCCTCCGGAGGACTGATGACAGCGCCGGTCGTGCTCGCGGTGGACGTGGGCGGTTCGCACGTAAAGGTGCTGCTGTCGAGCGGCGGCGAGCGGCGCCGCTTCGAATCCGGGCACGGCCTGACCGCGCAGCAGATGGTCGACGGGGTGAAGGGCATCACCGGCGACTGGGCCTACGACTCGGTCTCGGTCGGGGTCCCAGCGCCCGTGCGCGACGACCGCGTGCTCTCCGAGCCGTTCAACCTGGGCGGCGGCTGGGTCGGGTTCGACTTCGAGCGCGCCTTCGGCGTGCCCACGAAGGTGGTGAACGATGCGGCGATGCAGGCGCTCGGCAGCTACGAGGGCGGCAAGATGCTCTTCCTCGGACTCGGCACCGGGCTGGGCTCGGCTCTCGTCGTCGACGGTGTGGTCGAGCCGCTCGAGCTGGCGCACCTGCCCTTCCGCAAGGCGACGTTCGAGGACTACGTGGGCATCCGCGGGCTCGAAAAGCTCGGCAAGAAGAAATGGCGCGCCGCCGTAGCGGAGACGATCGAGCGCCTGGCCGCCGCCGTGGAGGCCGACTACGTCGTGCTCGGCGGCGGCAACGCCAAGAAGCTCGGCGAGCTCCCGCCGAACACGCGCGTCGGCGCGAACGAGAACGCGTTCCTCGGCGGCTTTCGCCTCTGGAACCCGGCCGCGCGCGCTTGACGCCTTCGCGGGGGAAGCGGAGAATCGCTCCGTGGTCAGAGGGCGGGTCTCGGGAGTTGTCGTAGCGCTGGTCGGGTTCGGCCTGTTCGCGGCCAGCCCGGCGTTCGGCTCCTCGCTCTCCTACGCGCCCGGTCCGGTCAGTGACCTGAGCACCTCGTGCTCCGGCCAGAACGCGGAGGTCGAGCAGGCCGCCGACCAGGCAGCCGGCAACGTGTACGAGGTCTGGATGGGATGCAGGGGGATCGCCTTCGCGCGCTCGACCGACGGCGGCGCCACCTTCGAGCAGCCGATCTCGCTTCCGGGAACCGTCGGCTCGAACTACAACGCCTGGGACCCTGCGGTGACGGCCGGGCCCGATGGGACGGTCTACGCCGTCTTCATGCGGACGAAGGCGAGCCAGTGGTATCCGGTGGTGGACGCCTCCTTCGACCACGGCCGCACCTTTACGCAGTCGACCGAGCTGATTCCGCCCGACCCGAAGAACTGGGGCGACCGGCCGTTCATCGCAGCCGGCGCGAACGGCGCGGTCTACGTGACCTGGGACTACGGCCCTGATCGCGGCACCGTCACCGAATTGTGCGCCGCCAACGGCAGCTGCGGCTTCGCCACCGGCCAGCTCAACGTGGTCATGCAACGGTCTGCCGACCACGGCCGGTCCTTCGGTGCGATGACCTACGTCAGCCCGGGCTTCCCGGCGAGCGGGGGCGACAGCGCGCCGATGGTCGTCGAGCCGAGCGGCCGCATCGACGTCCTCTACCAGGGCTACGAGATCACCGACACGACGACCTACTCGATGAACCCCGGCTACAGCTACTTCACGAGCTCGACCGATGGCGGCGCGACGTGGTCGGCGCCGGTCAGGCTCGGGCCCGACAGCGGCACGATGTCGCTCGACGAATGGTGGATCGACGGGGACATCGCCATGGACTCGGCTGGCAACCTCTACGCGGTCTGGGACACGCAGGGAGCGAACGACGACGTGGGCTGGCTGTCGTACTCGACCGACCGCGGCGCGCACTGGTCGGCTCCGGTGCAGGTTCCGCCAGACCGCCAGAACGTTCCGCACGTGATGGAGGTGGCGGGCGGCGGGCCGGGGATCGCCTACGTCAGCTTCATGTCCGGCGCGGACCCGCGCGGGTACGCGGACTACCTGCGGACCTTCTCGATCACGCGAGGCTTCCTGTCGGCCCCGCTCCAGGTCTCGCCGGAGTTCGGCGACACCGCGGTCTGGCCGGGCGACACGTTCGGCATCTCGACGCTCTCGCCCGGGCGCGTCGTCCTCAGCTGGGGGAGCGCGACCGCCTCCAGCAAGGGCAAGTCGGACATCTTCGCCGGCGCGGTCGGCGTGCAGCTGCACTAACCCCGTCGCTGGCATCCTGAGGGCATGAGCGACGAGCTGGCGATCCGCCTCCGCGGGGCTGTGAAGCGCTACGGCCAGATCACGGCCGTGAACGGGCTCGACCTCGACGTTCCGGTCGGTACCTGCGTCGGGCTCCTCGGCCCGAACGGCGCCGGCAAGTCGACGACGATGCGACTCCTGACCGCGCAGGCGATCGCCGACGACGGCGAGATCGAGGTGCTCGGCTTCCGGCTCCCAAAGGAGTCGAAGGCCGCCCGCGCCGACTGCGGGGTCGTCCCGCAGCTCGACAACCTCGACGTGACGCTCACCGTGGAGCAGAACCTGCTCGTCTTCTCGCACCTCTACCGCATCCCGCGCGCCGAGCGGAAGGAGGCGATCGAGCGCGCCGTGCAGATGGCGAATCTCGACGCCAGGCGGCACGACAAGGTCGACAAGCTCTCGGGCGGAATGCGGCGCCGCCTCCTGATCGCCCGCGCGCTCGTCCACCGGCCGCGCCTCGTGCTGCTCGACGAGCCGACCGTCGGGCTCGACCCTCAGGTACGTCAGGAGCTCTGGGCGCTGATCGACGCCCTCCGCGCGCAGGGCACGACGATCCTGATGTCGACGCACTACATCGAGGAGGCGCAGCGCCTCGCCGATACCGTCCTGATCATGTCGCACGGCAAGGGCGTCGCCGCCGGCCCCCCGGCGCAGCTGGTCGCCGAGCACGCGGGCCGTGAGGTGCTCGAGGTCTACGGACCGCCCGCGCGGCTCGCCGAGGTGCAGGCCGAGGCAGCCGAGGCCGGCCTGAGCACTCGGCGCACCGGCACGAGCATCTCGATCCTCGGCGTCGACGAGAACGGCCATCCCTTCGAGGGCGAGCGCCGGCAGGCGAATCTCGAGGACGTCTTCGTGCTGCTCACGGGCGAGGAGATCGAGTAATGGCGGCGCGGGCGGAGACCCAGCGCATCGGCCGGCTCGAGCGGTCGGCGCTCACCGGCGTGCTGGTCCGAGAGGTCGTCAACTTCACGTCTTACTGGAAGGCGAGCACCTTCTCCTCGACGGTCGAGCCGACCATCTACCTGCTCGCGTTCGGCTTCGGCTTCGGCTCGCTCGTCAGCCGGGTCGGCGGCTTCCCCTACGTCGAGTTCGTCGGCACGGGGACGGTGGCGACGGCCGTGCTGTTCTCGTCCGCGTTCCCAGCCATGTTCGGCACCTTCGTCAAGTACAAGTTCCAGCGCACGTACGACGCAATCCTCGCCGCGCCCGTCGACACCGAGGAGCTCGTGACCGGCGAGGCGATCTGGATCGCCACCCGCGCCGGCGTGTACGGCTGTGTGCCGATGATCGTCGCGATCTTCTTCGGCCTCGACGTGTCGTGGGGGATGCTGCTCGTGCCGCTGATCGGCTGGCTCGCCGGCCTCGGCTGGGCCTGCTTCGGGATCATGATCGCCGGCTTCGCTTCGTCGTTCGAGAACTTCAACTACGTCGTCAGCGCCGTGCTCACGCCCTTGTTCCTGCTCGCCGGCACCTTCTTCCCGCTGAGCACGCTGCCGCGCTGGGCGCAGATCCTCGGCGAGGTGAACCCGCTCCACCAATGCGTCCAGCTGGTGCGCGACGCGGTCTTCCTGAATCTGAGCTGGGTCGACTTGCTCCGCGCGGGGTACCTGGCGTTGTTCGCGCTCGTCCTCTGGCGGATCGCGATCCACGCGATGGAGCGCAAGCTGATCGACTGACCGATGAGCCCGCGCCTTTCTCGCGGTCTTATCTGCGAGACCGACAAGAGGAGGATCACATGGGCCGCATAGTTGTCACCGAGTTCATCACCCTCGACGGTGTAGTCGAGGATCCCGGCGGCGAGGGCTTCGAGCGGGGCGGCTGGGCGTTCCAGTTCGAGCGGGGCGAGGACGGCGACAAGTTCAAGCTCGACGAGACGCTGGCGAGCGACGCGCTCCTGCTCGGGCGGACGACCTATGAAGGCTTCGCCAGGGCGTGGCCGTCGCGCGAGGGCGAGTTCGCCGACCTGTTCAACGGGCTGCCGAAGTACGTCGTCTCCTCGACGCTGACCGATCCAGAGTGGGCCAACTCGACCGTGATCGGCATCGACGACCTGGCCGGGCTGAAGGAGCGCCACGAGCGCGACATCGTGGTCCACGGGAGCATCACGCTCGCGCGCGAACTCCTGGACCGGGGCCTCGTCGACGAGTTGCGGCTGATGCTCTACCCGGTCGTCCTCGGCGCCGGCAAGCGGCTCTTCGGAGAGACAGGCGCGCCGGTCAAGCTGGAGCTCGTCGAGTTGCGCCCGGCCGGCCCGGACGGCATCGTGATCCTGATCTACCGGCCGGTCTAGCTCTCTTCTTCGACCGTGCGCTCGGCGGTCGGCATCGCCTCGAGCCGCTCGTCCGGGATCGGCTTGCCGCTGACGACCGAGAGGCCGTAGGTGCCGGCGGCGAGCCGCTGCTCGGCGCGCTCGACCGCCTGCAGCTCCCGGCGGAGGTCCTCGGACAGGCCTTCGTCGAGCTCGTCCTGGTAGGTGTCCGACGCCTCGTCGGCGGGGTCGTCCTGGTGGGAGAGCTCGCCCGTGTCGGCGTGCCCGAGCTGCCCGAGCGCCCGCTCGATCCGCGCCCGCTCGGCGGCCAGAAGCTCGCGTGCGCGTTCAGGATCCATGGCGCCACGGTATCTCGCCCGGCGGCCAGCCGCGCCGGTTCTTGCGAAGCTCGCGGCGCGTCACCGCCAGGCGCCGGCCGTTCCAGCGCAGCCAGGTCACCTGAGCCTTGCGGAAGCAGCAGTGGATCCCCGGGCCTCGGAAATCGACGCCTTGTCGCACGACGAGCGCCCCGTCGGCGAACGAGATCGTGCCCTCGTCCTGCGACAGCGACTTGACGAGCGGCTGTCGCAAGCGATAGCCGTCGTTTGCGAGCAGGTGGTAGACGGCGCCGCCCGCGCTGCCGTCGGTGGCGAAGGTGATCAGCACCTCCGGCCGTCCGTCGCCGGAGATGTCGCCGAGCTCGATGCCGTAGCCCTCGACGCCGACCACGTTGTTGATGAGCGTCTCGTAGGTGTAGACGCGGCGCCAGAGCCCGCGGCCGCGACGGTCTAGCTGCCAGACGGCGACGCCACGGCGCTGCCAGATCGCCGCGCCATCCCCGGTCAGGCGTTCCCGGTCCCAGGTGACGATGAGCTGTCTCGGTGGGCGGGTGACGTAGTCCGCGCTCACGAGATTCGCGTCTGGCGGGATCGCGGCCGAGAGCTGGAGCCAATGAGGGTTGGTCGAGCCTTCGAGCAGGGTCGGGATCGGCGCCGGGGCGCGCCCCGCCGACTTGCCCTGGCTGATCAGCTTGACCGTCGTCGTCCGGATCGTCCGCGTCTGCGCCGCCGGACGGCTCGACAGGCCCACAGCGAGGCCGCCGCCCAGGCCGACGGCGAGCACGGCGAGCGCAAGCAGCCACCGAGCCACGGGCCGACCCTAGTCGGGGCCGGTAAAGCCTCGGTCAAAGGCAATCTGCACTATGCAGCTTCTGTAAGATGCAGCTATCAGTCGCCGTGATCTCAAGCCTCTCGCCGACGAGCTCTCGCAGCGCTGGCACGAGCTCGGCGCCGCTCTCCGCAGCCGAAAGCTCCTCGCCTCGCTGCACCCGGGCCGCGCCGCCGAGCTGACGCCGAGCAAGCTGCGCGCGCTCGACCTGCTCGCCGAGCACGGCGGGCTGCGAGTCGGCGAGCTCGCCGACCGCGTCGGGGTCGACGACACGACTGCGACGCGCCTCGTCGACCGCCTCGAGAAGACGGGTCTGGCCGCCCGACGCATCGAGCTGTCCGACCGGCGGGCGACGACCGTCGAGCTCACGCCGG
>VAWL01000133.1 GCA_005883965.1 Actinomycetota bacterium | reverse complement strand
GGGCGGTGACGACCACCTTCGCCCCGCGCTCGCCGGCCAGGCGCGCGATCGCCCGGCCGAGGCCGCTCGAGGCGCCGGTGACGACGATCACCTGCTGGGCGAGCGGTTTCTTTCGCACCGCGTGTCCATACCCGGAGAGAAACGCGCTACGCTTCGTGCATGCCGGAAATCGGTATCGCGGGGCTCGTGGTGATCCTGATCGTGGCGCTTCTCGTGTTCGGCCCGAAACGGCTCCCGGAGATCGGCCACTCGCTGGGCAAGGGAATGCGCGAGTTCAAGGACTCGATCACGGGCAACGACAAGCCGCCGGAGAAGAGCGAGCTGCCTCCTCCGGCCGACGACGCTTCGCCACCTTCCTCCTCTTAGCCACATGAGCGTGCTCCCGCGGCGCCTCCGCCACGGCGAGGAGGCCACGCTTGTCGAGCACCTCGGCGAGTTGCGGGCGCGGCTGATCGTTTCCCTGGCCGCCCTCGCAGCAGGGTTTGCAGTGGCCTACGGCTTCCACGGCCACATCCTCCACTGGCTGAACAAGCCGCTGCCGCCGGACCTGAGGAAGCCGGTGACCTTCAACCCGATCGAGCCGTTCACGACCTCGATCTGGGTCAGCCTTTGGGCGGGCCTGCTGCTCGCGCTGCCGATCGTCTTCTGGCAGCTCTGGGCCTTCCTCGCGCCGGCGATCGAGGAGCACCGCCAGCGCTCGATCGCCGTGCTCGTCGTCTTCGCGACCGTGCTCGGCCTCGGCGGCGTCGCGTTCGGCTACTTCGTCATCCTGCCGCCGGCGATCCACTTCCTGACCAACTACGACTCGTCTTACTACCACATCCAGATCCGGGCGAAGGATTACTACCGCTTCGTCAGTTTCGTGCTGCTGGGAGTCGCGCTCGCCTTCGAGGTCCCCGTTTTCGTCCTGGCGCTCGTGCGACTGCGGATCATGACCGCGGCCCAGCTGCGCCGGACCTGGCGGGTCGGGATCTTCGTGATGACCGTGATCGGCGTGCTCCTGCCCGGCGTCGACCCGGTGTCGACAATCCTCTCGGTGATTCCGCTGGTGACGCTCTACGTGCTCGCGATCGGGCTGGCGACGTTCTTCGAGCCACGCTGGCGCGCATGAGCTATCCGAAGATCGAGCTGCACGTCCACCTCGAGGGCACGGTCCGCCCGCGGACGCTGCTCGAGATCGCGAAGCGGAATGACTACGCGCTGCCCGCCGAGACCGAGGAGGGGCTCCAGGCGCTCTATGACTTCCGGGACTTCGCGCACTTCATCGAGGTCTGGATCCTGACCACCAACGCGCTCCGCACCGCGGAAGACTTCCGACAGGTCGTCACCGACTACGCGGAGGAGGCCGCCTCGCACGGCGCCGTCTACGTCGAGGGGATCTTCTCGCCCGCCGAGCGCGTGGCCCGCGGCATCGGGTGGGACGAGATCTTCAGCGGCTATTGCGATGGCGCTCGGGAGGCGCGGGAGCTGCACGGGGTCGAGGTGCGGCTGACACCGGACATCTATCGCGGCTGCTCGCTCGACGAGGCCGAGCAGGTCGTCCGTCATTCGGCGGCCTACCGCGAGCGAGGCGTCGTCGGCGTGGGGCTCGGCGGCATGGAGGCGGAGTTCCCGCCGGAGCCGTACGAGCCGGCCTTCACGCTCGCGCGCGAGCTCGGGCTCGCTTCGGTCCCGCACGCGGGCGAGGTGGCGGGGCCGCCGTCGGTGCGCGGGGCGCTCGAGCAGCTCGGCGCCGACCGGATCAGGCACGGCGTCCGCGTGGTCGACGACCCTGGCCTCCTGCGCGAGGTCGCCGACCGGCGGATCGTGCTCGACGTCTGCCCGATCTCGAACCTCTGCACCCGGGCGGTCGCCTCGCTGGAGGAGCACCCGCTGCCGCAGCTCGTCGCGGCCGGCGCGCGCTGCTCGATCTCCACCGACGACCCGGCCATGTTCGGCACCGACCTCTCCCGCGACTGCGAGGCCGCCGTCTCGCTCGGGCTGGATCCCGAGGACATCTACGCCGCCGGGCTCGAGGGCGCGCTCTGTGACGACGAGACCAAAACCCGCCTGCGCGGCATCGGCGAGCGCTTCGACTGGGACGCCTTCCGTCCCATGGAAAGCCAGATACCCTAAGACGCATGGCCCGAGGAGCGGCACAGACGCGGCGGAAGCAGCCTGCGGAGACGCAGCCGAAGAAGCGCAGGCAGGCGGCGCCGAGCTGGGAAGACCAGCTCTTCTTCTCGCGCCTCCGGAGGCACGCAAAGTACATCTACGTCCTGCTCGCGCTCGTGTTCGCGGTCGGCTTCGTCGCCTTCGGCGTCGGCTCGGGCTCGACGGGGATCAGCGGCGCGCTGCAGAGCCTCTTCAACGGCGGCAGCAGCGGGTCGAGCGTCAACTCGCGGATCAAGTCCGACCAGAAGAAGATCGCCGCGCACCCGGCCGTGGCCGCCAACTACACCGACATCGCCACGCTCTACCAGCAGAAGAACGACAACGCCGCCGCGATCAGCGCGCTCGAGCGGGGCGCGAAGCGCAACCCGAAGAACCTCGAGATCCTCGGCGCGCTCGCGACCGCCTACCGGCGCGAGGCCGAGGCCGCGAAGACCGAAGCGCAGAACGCGCAGGCCGCCCTCAACTCCACGTTCTTCACTCAGCCCGGCCTCGACACGAGCTCGACGCTCGGCTCGGCGTTCACCTCGGATCCGGTCAGCCAGGCGCTGAAGACGAAGGAGAGCTCGTCGTTCAGCAAGCTCTCGAGCACCTACACGAAGGCTGAGTCCGCCTACCAGCGCGTCGCCACCGCCTCGCGCGGGACCTCTGGGGAGGCGACCGCGCAGCTCCAACTCGGGAGCATTGCGCTCGAGGCGCTCAACTACACCGGCCAGCCGAACGAGATCCAAACGGCGATCGGCGCCTTCAAGCGCTACCTCGTGATCGATCCGCACGGCCCGAACGCGGCCCAGGCGAAGCAGACGCTCAAGCAGCTTCAGACCTTCCTCCCGAAGAGCCAGCGATAAACTCCCCAGCCGTGGGGGCCGCCGAGTGAACTTCGACATCAGCACGGAGCAGCTCGGCGAGGGCACGTACGTGATCGCCCTCTCGGGCGAGGTCGACCTCTACACGGCGCCCGAGTTCAAGCAGCAGCTTCTCGAGGTCATTGGGAACGGCGCGAAGAACGTGATCGTCGACTTCTCGAGCACGACGTTCATCGACTCGACGACGCTGGGCGTCCTGGTCGGCGGGGTCAAGCGGCTGCGCCCGAACGACGGGCAGCTCTCACTCGTCTGCAGCGATCGCAACATCACGAAGATCTTCGAGATCACCGGCCTCGACCGCGTCTTCACCATCTACCCGACGCGCGAGGAGGCTGTATCCCAGGTCGGTTAGTGCCCCTTCAGGTGGTGCTGTCTAGCTTCTGGGTCGCGAGCACCAAGCCAGGGGCCGCACTCGTCCGCGGCCAAGGCTGGTTGCCTTGGCAAGGACGAGGGTGGTTCCTGGCGCCGTGTGATCGCGGGCCAGAAGCGGGCGAGCACTGCTTGGAGGGGCACTAGTGCGGGGCGGCGGCGCCGTCCTGGCTACGGCGTTTGCCCTCGTTGCCGCGGGCTGCGGCACCGGCGGGATCGCCAAGGGCGGCGACCCGGCCCAGGGCGGCGCGCTGTTCGTCTCGAAGTGCGGCTCCTGCCATGCCCTGAGCGCCGCGTCGACAAAGGGCACCCTCGGGCCGAACCTCGACGACGCCTTCAGGTCCGATCGCCAGCAAGGCTACAAGCAGATCACGATCCAGCAGATCGTCAAGGACCAGATCGAGCTGGCGAACCCGCCGATGCCGAAGAACCTCTACACCGGCAAGGACGCAGCCTCGGTCGCCGCCTACGTCGCGACCTGCGCCGGCGTCGACAGCCCCGGCGCGAACTGCAAGGTCAGCGCCGCCGCCGGGCCGCCGCTGCCGGGCCTCGCCGGCCAGGGCCAGAAGCTGTTCGCGTCGCTCAGCTGCCAGAGCTGTCACACGACCGACGGCTCCAAGAGCACCGGGCCGACCTTCAAGGGGCTCTACGCCAGCCAGGTCAAGCTGACCACCGGCCAGACGGTCCCGGCCAACATGGCGTACCTGCTCACGTCGATCCGCGATCCCGACAAGGAGATCGTGTCCGGCTTCTCGCCAGGAGTCATGAGCTCGGCGATCAAACCCGGCTCGGTCTCGGTCGCGCAGTCGAAGGCGCTGATCGCCTTCATCAAGACGCTGAAGTAAACGCTCAGCTCTCGGCTTCGAGGTCGACGACCACGTGCGTGATCGGGACCGCAAAGCGCTGCTTCGCGCCCGTGACCACGCCGCGCTCGAGCCAGTGGGAGCGGCCCTCGGGATGGGTCGAGATGACGATCTGGTCGGCCCCGAAGGTGCGGAGCGCGTCCTCGATCGCCTGCAGCGGGTCGCCGTCGCCGACCTCGCCGCGCGCGTCGATGCCGTCCTGGTGAAGCCGCGCCAGGCTCGCCTCGAGCCGCTTCTGCGCCTGCTCGCGGGCCGGGTCGACGTCTGAGGTGATCGTCCGCACCCGCGTGTTGAGCGCCGGCGTGACGACAAGCACCTTCGTGTCGTAGCCCTTGCTCAGCGCCTCGATCTGCTCGCGCAGCGGGCCGCCGCCGACCGTCTCGTTGGCGATCACGAGGATGCGCCGCTCGCCCGGTGCGCCCCGGTGCACAGGCGCCGTCTTCGTCTGCTCCTCGATCCTGCGCGCGCGCAGCCACCACCCGATCACGACCGCTGTGAGCACGATGAAGACGACCAGGCCGGCCCACGCGTTCAGCACGCCCGCGATCGCAATCAGGCCGAAGTAGACCGCCGCGCCCAGCAGGAACTGGAACGCCTCCGCCTCGCTCCTGAGCGGGTTTTTCACGCGCTAGAGGATGTAGACGGTCGTGTAGACGACGATCCACATCACGTCGACGAAGTGCCAGTAGATGCCGGGAATCTCGACGCCGAGGTGCTCCTCTGGCGAGTAGTGCCCGCGGTAGGAGCGAATCGTCGCCGCGAGCAGGAGCGTCAGCCCGACGAACACGTGGGCGCCGTGCAGGCCGGTCAGGCAGAAGAAGACCGTGCCGAAGGCGTCCGTGTAGGGCGCAAACCCGACGCGCGAGTACTCGAGCAGCTGCGTCAGGAGGAAGGTGAGCCCGAGCAGGAAGGTCAGCGTCAACCCGGCCTGGAGCCCCGAGCGGTTGCCGCGCTTGATCGACTGCAGCGCCCAGTGCATCGTGAAGCTCGAGGTCACGAGGATGATTGTGTTGATCCCGGCGACGAAGACGGGCAGCTCGTACGGCGGCGTCGGCCACGGCGTCCCCGCCGCCACGCGCACGAAGAAGTACGCGGTGAAGAACGAGCCGAAGAGCATGATCTCGGACGCGATGAAGAGGAACATCCCGAGCGTGCGCGCGTCGACGCGCGAGCTCTGGTGGGCAGCCGGCGGGCCGTGGGCTTCCGCGTGCGCGCTCACGCTGGGACCTCCGCCTCGCGCTCGACCTCGACGTGCTCGACCGGCAGACCGGTCGACTTCCTCAGCCGGTTGACGAGGTCGCCGCGCAGCCAGTTCGACTGCTTCTCGCCCGGGAAGGTCGAGACAATGATCTCGTCGACGCGCTCGTCCTGAACCGCCTGCGAGGCAGCCGTGAAGGGATCGGGATGCGCCACCTGGCCGTGGGCGTCGATGCCCTCGCCGCGGAGGATCGTCAGCGCCCGGCGGAGGCGGCGCTCGGCCTCGGGGTGCGCAGCCGCCTCGGCGTCGCTCTGCGGCGAGACGATCAGGAAGGACGCGGGGCTCTCGGCGGCGCGCTCGCGGATCTTCTCCAGCAAGGGATCGCCGACGACCGTCTCGTTGGCGATCACCAGCACGTTGGCCTCCGCCCGCGCCTCCTTGTCCAGGTCGACGACGACGTGCTCGACCGGGAGGCCGTCCGCGGCGCGCCGGATCCGCTCGACCACGTCGCGGCGCAGCCAGCCGGAGCGCTGCCGCGGGTGGGTCGAGACGACGATCTCGTCGACCTTCGGGTCGGCCTGGGCGAGCGCGTCGCGGACCGCGGCGACCGGGTCGGCCTCGACTACGTGGCCCGACGCCGAGATGCCCTCGCCCCGCAGCGCCTCGAGTGTCCGCTCCAGCCGCCGGCCGGCCGAGGCGCGGCGCGTGTCCTCGTAGACGACGTAGCCCTCGCGCGGCTGGTTGACCGGCGCGAGCACCGTGACGAGCAGCGGCCCCTCAGCGCTGCGCCGCTCGAGCGCCTCGGCAAGGCTCTGCCCGGCGACCGTCTCGTTGGCGACGACGAGCACGTGACTCATTTCCGCTCCCGGCGCCGGCAAAGCCGGCACCTCCGCTCCCTGTTGAGCTCCGTCGAGCCTACGCTCAATGCACCGGCACCTCCTCGACCTCGACAGTGCGGTCGCCGTTGAAGACCGCGTGCCGCGCGCCCGGCACGCCGTACTCGTACGGGTTGCCGACGACCTGCGGGATCTCATCGAAGTTGAAGATCGGCGGCGGCGAGCTCACCTGCCATTCGAGCGTGAGCGAGCGCCACGGGTTCGCCTCGGCGACCGGGCCGAACCGCCAGCTCCTGGTCATGTTGTAGAGGAAGACGAGCGTCGACGCGCCGAGGCCGAAGGAGGCGAGCGAGATGAACATGTTCAGGTCGGCGAAGCGCGGCACGTAATCGGCGACCCGCCGCGGCATCCCCTGGATCCCGAGCCAGTGCATCGGGAAGAACGTCAGGTTGAAGCCTATGAACGTCAGCCAGAAGTGGAGCTTCCCCAGCCGCTCGTCGTACATCCGGCCGGTCATCTTCGGGAACCAGAAGTAGATCCCGGCGAAGATCGTGAACAGCGAGCCGCCGAAGA
>VAWL01000132.1 GCA_005883965.1 Actinomycetota bacterium | reverse complement strand
GGACGACGCGGCGGCGCGGAGGGAGCGGCTCCGCGCCTACCTGGAGGCCCGCGCCGAGGCGCCGATCCTGCTCGTCGGCGAGGCGGCCGGCTACCGCGGCGCCCGCGTCTCCGGGATCCCGTTCACCTCCGAGCGCCAGCTCACCGGCCGCGGCCCCGCGGAGGCGAGCGCGACCATCGTCCATCGCGTGCTGGCGGAGCTGGGGCTCGAGGAGAGCGTGCTGCTCTGGAACGTCGTTCCCACCCATCCGGGCAGCGCGACCTCGAACCGGGCGCCCCGCCGAGCCGAGATCGAGGCCGGCCTTCCTTTCGCCTGCGAGCTGGCCCGAGGCCGCCGCGTGGTCGCCGTCGGCCGGTGTGCGGAGGCCGCGCTCGGCGCTCCGTACGTGCGCCACCCGAGCCACGGCGGCGCGGCGGAATTCCGTGCCGGGCTGCTACGATTCCGCCCCGGCGGACGGTGAGTTCGCCGCTTTTTATGCAAAAGACCTGGAACGCAAAGCCGGGCGAGGTCGAGCGCCGCTGGTACCTCGTCGACGCCGAAGGGAAGACGCTCGGGCGTCTCGCTACGCAGATCGCCGACACGCTCCGCGGCAAGCACAAGGCCGAGTACACCCCGCACATCGACACGGGCGACTTCGTGGTCGTCGTCAACGCCGAGAAGATCGCCGTCACCGGCAACAAGCTCGACGACAAGATGTACCACCGTCACTCGGGCTACCCGGGCGGCCTGCGCAGCCGGCCGCTCCGCGACCAGCTCGAGCGCCGGCCGACCGAGGTGCTGCGCAAGGCGGTCAAGGGCATGCTCCCGCGGAACCGCCTCTCGCGCGCCCAGATCAACAAGCTGAAGATCTACGCCGGCCCCGAGCACCCGCACGAGGCACAGGCGCCGTCCGAGCTGGAGCTCAAGCCATGAGCGAGGTCGCCCAATGAGTGAGTTGGCACAGTACCGCGGCACCGGCAAGCGCAAGACGTCGGTCGCGCGAGTGATCCTGAAGCCCGGCGACGGCACGACCTGGTTCAACGGCCGCACGATCGAGGAGTACTTCCCGCGGGCCGCGCACCGCGAGCTGGCGCTGGCGCCGCTGAAGGTGGCCGGCGTCGAGGGCACCTTCGACGTGCGCGTGCGCGTCCAGGGCGGCGGCCCGAGCGGCCAGGCAGGCGCCGTCAGGCACGGAATCGCCCGCGCGCTGGTCGACGCCGACCCGGAGCTGCGTATCCCGCTCAAGCGCGCCGGCTATCTGACGCGCGACGCGCGGATCGTCGAGCGCAAGAAGGCCGGCCTCCACAAGGCCCGCAAGGCGCCGCAGTTCTCCAAGCGCTAGCTCGTTGGCCCGCCGCTACTTCGGGACCGACGGGGTCCGGGGCGTCGTCGGCGAGGACCTGACCACGGACCTGGTCGAGCGACTCGGCCGAGCGGCGACGCTCTGGTCCGACGGCGGCCGCGTCTTCGTCGGGCGAGACACGCGCGAGTCCGGCCTCGAGCTCGAGGAGGCTTTCGCCCGCGGTGTCGTCTCGGCCGGAGGCAACGCCGTCCTCGCCGGAATCCTCCCGACCCCCGCGGTCGCACTGCTCGCACTCGACCTCGGCGCCGTCATCTCGGCCTCGCACAACCCGCCGGAGTACAACGGCGTCAAGCTCTTCGACGCCGAGGGCCAGAAGCTGACCGACCTGGCCGAGGAGGCGATCGAGGCGCTGCTCGACGAGCCGCCTGTCGCCGAGCCGGGCCGGACCGACCACGTCAGCGTCGCCACCGAGAGCTACCTCGAGCACATCGTCGAGCGCTTCGGCTCCAACCTCGCCGGTCTGCGCGTCGTGGTCGACTGCGCCAACGGCGCGTATTCCGGGATCGCGCCGACCGCGTTCGAGGAGCTCGGCGCCGAGGTGACCGCGATCGGCTCCGGCCCGGACGGCTCGAACATCAACGTGGGCTTCGGGGCCACCGACCTCGGGGCCTTACAAGAGACCGTCATCAGCTCGGGCGCCGACCTCGGGATCGCGTTCGACGGGGACGGCGACCGGATGCTTGCTGTGGACGCGCGCGGGCAGGCCGTAGACGGCGACCAGATTCTCGCGATCCTGATGCTGCACCTCGGCGTCGACCTTGTCGCAGTGACCGTAATGACCAACCTCGGGCTCCACCGCCTCGCCGCCGAGCGCGGGATTCGCGTCGTCACCACCGACGTCGGCGACCGCTACGTGCTCGAGGCGCTCCGGCGGGAGGGCGGCGTCCTCGGTGGCGAGCAGTCCGGGCACCTGATCTACCTGAACGGCCACGTCACCGGCGACGGCCTGGTCGCCGGCCTGCTCCTCTGCCGCGCGCTCGAGGGCCGAACGCTCGAGGAGGCGGCCGCCGTGATGACCCGTTTTCCGCAGGCGAAGGCGGACATCCGGGTCGCCCGCAGAGAGCTTCCGCAAGCCATTCTCGAAGAGGTCGAGCGCCTCAACTCCAAGCTCAGTGGAAAAGGGCGTGTGCTCGTCCGGCCGTCCGGTACAGAGCCGGTAGTGCGCGTGCTGGCGGAGGCCGAAACCGCGACGGAAGCCGAAGCTTCCTGTGCTAGGATCTCCGCTCTCGTGACACGAGAGCTCGGCTGACCCGCCTCGACGGAGGGGTGGGGGAGCAGCCGGGCCTTTCGCGTTTTCAAGGGAGGTTTACGGCGTGTGCGGAATCATCGGCTACGTCGGGCGCAGGCCCTGTAAAGACCTTCTTCTCCAAGGCCTCGAGCGCCTGGAGTACCGCGGCTATGACTCCGCCGGCCTCGCGCTTCGCGAGGACAAGCGCCTCGGCTACGTGCGCGCCGTCGGCAACCTCCAGGTCCTGAAGGAAGCGGCCGGCCCGAACGGCTCGCAGGCGACGACGGGCCTCGGCCACACGCGCTGGGCGACGCACGGCGCGGTCAACATGCAGAACGCGCACCCGCTGACCGGCTGCGACGACGACCAGATAGCGATCGTCGTGAACGGGATCGTTGAGAACTTCCGCGAGCTGAAAGGGTCGCTCGAGGCCGAGGGCCATACCTTCAGGACCGAAACCGACGCCGAGGTGGTCGTGCACCTGATCGAGCGCCACTACGACGGCGACCTGACCGACGCCGTCCGTGCGGCCTACCGGGAGCTCGAGGGCCACTTCGCGTTCGTCGCCGTCCACCACGACCACCCGGGCGAGCTCGTGGGTGCACGGCTGCAGTGCCCGCTGCTCGTCGGCGTCGGCCAGGGCGAGATGTCCCTTGCCTCGATGGCGGCCGCCTTCATCGCGGAGACGCGGACGATCCAGCTGATCGAGGACGGAGAGGTCGTCTCGATCACCGAGGCCGGCGCGCGCTTCTTCGACGTCGAGAACGGCGAGGTCGAGCGCGAGACGGTCGAGGTCGACTGGGACCTCGACGCCGCCGAGAAGAGCGGCTACGAGACCTTCATGCTCAAGGAGATCTACGAGCAGCCTGAGGCCGTGGGCGAGACGCTCGGCGACCGCGTCCGGCACGGCAAGCTCGTTCTCGAGAGCCTAGGCATGACCGAGACCGAGTTGCAGAACCTTCGCCGCATCGTGATCGTCGCCGCGGGCACCTCGTACCACGCGGGCGTCGTCGGCCGCTACATGATCGAGGAGTGGGCGCGGCTGCCGGTCGAGCCCGACATCGCCAGCGAGTGGATCTACCGTAACCCGGTGCTCTCGAAGGACACCCTGGTGATCGGGATCTCCCAGTCCGGCGAGTCGCGCGACACGATCAACGCGATCAAGCTCGCCCGCGAGCTCGGGGCGCGCACCGTGGCGATCACGAACCTGATGGGCTCGCAGATCACGCGCGAGGCCGCGGCCGTGCTCTACACGCGCTGTGGCCTCGAGGTCGGCGTCTGTGCCTCCAAGACCTTTACCGCCCAGGTCGCGCTGCTGGCGCTGATCGGCCTCAAGCTGGCGCAGGTGCGCAAGACGCTCGAGCCGAACGAGGTCGAGTTCATCCTCGACCGCCTCTACGAGCTACCGGACAAGATCCTCCAGTTCCTCGACGGCGACCACCCGATCGAGGAGATCGCCCAGCGCTTCTTCGACAAGCCGTTCTTCCTCTACCTGGGCCGCCACATCGGCCTGCCGGTCGCGCTCGAGGGCGCGCTCAAGCTGAAGGAGATCTCGTACATCCCCGCCGACGCCTACTCGGCCGGCGAGATGAAGCACGGGCCGATCGCGCTGCTCGAGGAGGGCACGCCGGTCGTCTGCGTGGCGACCGACCAGAAGGTGATCTACGACAAGGTCGTCTCCAACATCCAGGAGACCCGGGCACGCGGCGCGCACGTGATCGCGATAGCCACCGACGGCAACGAGGACATCCAGCACCACGCCGACGACGTGATCTACGTGCCGCGCTCACCGGCCTTCCTGCAATCGGTGCTCGCGGTCGTGCCGCTGCAGCTGCTCGCGTACCGGATCGCCCGCCTGCGTGGCCTGAACGTCGACCAGCCGCGCAACCTGGCGAAGACCGTCACCGTCGAGTAGCGGCGCCTTTCAGAATCGTCAGCAGAACGGCCGAGTAGTCCTGGTCGTCGTCGGCTGCGTCCTGCAGCCATGAGCGCGCGGCGTCGGTGACACGCAGGTCGAGGCCCTGCTCGGCGATCAGGTCGGCGTCCTTGCGCGCCAGGCGGAGCGGGAAGCGCGGCGGGAACTGGCCCGACTCGAGCGCAGGCCGGCGACGCTCGGCCTGGTCGCCGATCGCGGTCGTCGCGAGCACGTCGAAGGCCGCCTCGCGGGAGAGCCCGATCGCTTCTGCCAGCGCCAGAGCCTCGCCGAGAACGGCGATCACGTCGACGAGGGTGGTGTTCGCGACGAGCTTCGCCGACGCGCCGGAGCCGGTCGGCCCGACGTGGAGCGGCGTGCCGAGCACGCTCAGCAGCTCTCGCCGGCGCTCGTAGAGCTCCCGCTCGCCGCCCACGAAGATGTGGAGCGTTCCCGTCTCCGCTTCACTCAGGCTGCCCAGCACCGGCGCATCCAGCAGGCCTGCCTTCAGAACCGCAGCGAGCCGCTTGACCGCCTCGGGGCCGACAGTGGACATGTCGATCACGGTCGTTTCAGGGGCCGCGCCGGCGGCCACGCCGTCCGATCCCTCGGTGACCGCCTCGAGCGCGTGCGGGTCGGCGACCATCGTGATCACGACCTCGGAGCGCGCAGCCGCATCGGCCGGGCTCGCCGCGATCGGAACGCCGAGCGGCTCGGCCTTCTCGCGTGTCCGGTTCCATACTGTCAGCTCATGCCCGGCGTCGATCAGCCTCCGCGCGATGCGGCTGCCCATCCCGCCGAGCCCGACGACGGCGACCTTCGCCACCGAACGATCATCGCAGCCGCAGCTTCCCGAGCGCGTCGGGCACGTGCGGTGAGCTGCGCCACTTGCCGTTCTTTGCGTCCAGCCCGAGCAGCGTGCGTAACGCCAGGAGCGGGGCGGCGGCGGCCCACGCCTGCGGCTTGAGCGCGTCCGGGTACTCGACGGGCGCGTTGGTCTCGTCGCGCGGGAACCCGGCGAAGACCTCCGGGAGCTGGTAGCCGAACGCCTCGGCGGTGTGGAGGAGCGCCTCGCAGAGCCGCCCGGCCTCGTCGCGGAAGCCGTAGCGGCGCATGCCCTCGGCGACGATGGCCGTGTCGTGCGGCCACACGGTGCCGCAGTGGTACTCGAGCGGGTTGTAGGCGACTTCGCTTTCCGCCAGCGAGCGGATGCCCCAGCCGCTGAACAGGTCCTTGCGCAGCAGCCGCCGGACAACGCGCTCGGCCCGTCGCTCGTCGACGATCCCGCTCCAGAGCAGCTGGCCCATGTTCGAGGCCACCGCGTCGACCTGCCGCTTGTCCTTGTCGAGGGCGAGCGCGTAGTGCCCGCGCTTCGCGATCCAGAAGTCGCGGTTGAAGCGGCGCTTGAGCTCGGCGGCGTCGTGCTCGAGCCGCTTCGCGTTTTCCGCGTCCCGCCACACCTCGCGCATGAGGCGCGCGGTCCGAAGGCGGGCGTCGTAGGCATAGCCCTGGAGCTCGCAGGTCGCGATCGGCGGCTCGGCCTGGCTGCCGTCCGCGAAGGGAATCGAGTCGTCGGAGTCCTTCCAGCACTGGTTGTCGAGCGCAGTCGGCGAGTCGGAGCGCTTCAGGTACTCGAGGTAACCGTCGCCGTCGAGGTCGGCCGGCCCCTCGAGCCACGCGAGCGCCGCCCGCGCGTTCGGCTCCAGCTCGCGGACGAAGCGCCGGTCGCCGCTCCAGCGCTCGTACTCGTCGAGCAGGATCAGGAAGAGCGCGGTCGCGTCGTGCGTGCCGTAGTAGGCGCCGGGGATCCGGCCCGTCGCGGCCATGGAGCCGCGGCGAACCTCGTGCACGATCTTCCCGGGCTGGGCATCGGCGAAATCGTCCCACTCCGTCGCCTGCAGCTCGGCCAGCGCCTGCAGCGTCGCCTGGGCCAGCTCGTGCTGGAACGGCAGCGTCTCGTAGGCGGCGATGATGCTGTCGCGGCCGAAGACGGTCATGAACCACGGCAGGCCGCCGGCGGGCATCGCCCAGCGCAGGTGCTCCTCACGCGGCCGGATCCGTAGCGCCGCCAGGTCGAGCAGGCTCTGGCGGTAGATGTGCCTCGCCGGGTCCCAGTCGGCCACGAGCTCGGGCGCGGTCGCGAGCCACGTGTCCAGGCCGATCGGCATTTTCGGTGCGTGCTTGCCGAACGAGCC
>VAWL01000220.1 GCA_005883965.1 Actinomycetota bacterium | reverse complement strand
ACCCCCGCGAAACAGCAGGAAAGCACCTACCCGCCCGACACGACCTGGCGCTGGTTGGGGAGCGCGGCAATGGACAACGCCGGCGACTTGGCCGTCGGCTACAGCGCCTCCGACGCGACCATCAACCCGCAGCTCCGCTATGCGGGCCGGCTCGCCGGCGACGCGGCGAACATGCTCGCCCAAGGCGAGGCGCACCTCTACGACGGCACCGGCAGCCAGACCGATACGCAGTACGAGCGCTGGCTCGCCGCCGCCGTCGAGCCCCTCAGTCGTGATCAACAAGAAGGCGGACGCCCGAGTCGCGCTGCGGGGGAACCAGATCGGCTTCACGGGCACGATCGCGAACGTCGGCACCGCTCAAGCGACGGGGATCAACGTCACCGACAACCTGCCGGGCGGGCCCGGGATCGCCTGGTCCCTCGGGCCGGGCACCGACGGCGGCTGGACGGTTGCGGGCTCGCCGCCGAGCCAGCACCTCGTATACGACGGCACGGCGCTCGCCGCAGGGGCCAAGACGCACGCCCACGTCGTCAGCAACACGACCGACAACTCGTGCGGCCTCTACGCGAACGCTGCAAGCTTTACCGCCGATTCCCCGGCCGGCTCAGGCTCGTCCTCTGCCGAGACAACAGTCATCTGCCCCGTCTCCAGCGCGACGGAGGGCTTCGACGACGTCGCGAGCCTGGCCGAGTCCGATTGGTACATGCAGAACAACAGCGATCCGCTTGGGTCGACCGGCTGGCATCAGGGTGACCTCATCCGCTTTGCCGGCCACGACGGAGCTTCGGACTCGTATATCGCCGCGGACTACCTCAACACGGCCGACGGAACCATCAGCAACTGGCTGCTCACGCCGTGGCTGACGCTGCAGAACGGCGAGCAGCTGACGTTCTGGACGCGAGCGAGCACGCCGCAGCCTCCAACGGAATACCCGGACAGGCTCCAGGTTCTGCTGAGTACCAACGGCGCGAGTACCAACGTCGGGACGAACGCCGATGGAGTCGGCGATTTTACGACGCTCTTGCTCGACGTCGATCCCGCCCTCCTCCCGGGCGTCTACCCGAAGGTCTGGACCAGATACACCCTGACGCTCAGCGGGATACCGCCGTCAAGCACCGGTCGGCTCGCCTTCCGCTACTACGTGACGAACGGCGGCCCCGACGGCACGAACTCCGACTACATCGGGATCGACTCCGTCAGCTTCGGTGCTCCGCCCCCGCCGCCTCCGCCCCCTCCGCCTCCGCCACCACCGCCCCCGCCGCTGTTCCAGACCCTGACGATCGGCAAGAGCGGTACCGGCACGGGAACGATCACGAGTTCACCGGCCGGGATCGACTGCGGGCCCGTCTGCTCGTTGGAGTTCGGCCACGGCGCTTCGGTTCAGCTCTCGGCGAGAGCCGCCCCGGGGTCGAGCTTCACGGGCTGGTCAGGCGATTGCTCAGGTACCGCGACCTGCATGCTCTCGATGACGAATGACCGTTCGGCAACCGCGACCTTCGCTCTGCAGCCGAGGTGCGTCGTGCCGAAGGTGGTCGGCTTGACGCTGAAGCGGGCGAAGACGCGTATCGTCAAGGCGCGCTGCAAGGTCGGCCGGGTCGCGCGGAAGACGTCGGCGAAGACGAAGAAAGGCCGTGTCGTTGCGCAGAAGCCAAAGCCGGGGAAGCGCCTCGCGAAGGACGCAAAGGTCAACCTGATCGTCGGGAAGGGGCCGAGGCGCTAGCGCGCAATCCCCTCGGCTAAGGCCGGATCGCCTTCGCAGCTTTGCGCGCGTATCGCGCCAGCGTCTCCCTGGTCGCCGGATCGGTGACGCTTGCCCGCGCCTGTGCGTACAGCTTCCGGGCTCGCTCGTGTCGAGCCAGCTCCACCGCCGTGAGCCCGACAGAGAAAAGAAGCCTGCGTCCTCTCCTGGTCTTGACCAGGATGAAGAGCGCTTTGACGATCCACGGCATGGTCGCCCTCAGGCGACGCGGCGCGTGAAGAAGAGGATCACCCAGCAGAGCGCCGCCACCAGGGCAAGGATGAACAGCCACTTGATGACGACGACCGCGAGGACCACTCCGGCTATGATGAGCGCAGCCAGCAAGAGAAGAAGTAGAAGCATGACCGGCCGCGTTCCCGCCGCCCCAAATCCCTAA
>VAWL01000219.1:1642-3822 GCA_005883965.1 Actinomycetota bacterium | reverse complement strand
CTTCTTGCGCACGACCTTGACGCCCTTGACGCCGCTCTTCGTGGTGACGGTCTGAGTCGGACTCGTCACCGTGACGGTCTGGGTCGGGCCCGGGACGGTGGAGACCACCGTCGTTGCCGGTCCCGTCGTGATCACGGTCGTCGTTGGCCCGGGAGTCGCGCCAGTCGTCTGGCCCGGCTTCGGCACCTTGCAGCCGTTGTTGAAGATCGCCTGCCCCTCCGCGGTCCAGTTCTGGCCGGGGAAGTGATGAACGACCTTGTCTTTACCCACGTAGTCGAACGCGGGGATGATGTCGCGGTGATCCTGGTGGGCGTAGTGCCCGTCGATCACACCTGAGGCATCAGGCGTGATCACCACGTAGGGGTTCGTCTTCGACCCGGTCGCGTGGCAGATCGTCACCTTATTGTGCGCGTTGTTAGTGGTGGTGATCGTCCCTATCGCGGGTTTGCTTCCACCCGCAAGCACAGTCGCCGCGTAGACTCCCGACAGAGCCAGGATCGCCGCAGCGAGCGCTGCCAACGCTCTCCTCCGCATAGCCCCTCTAACCCCCTTTCTGTCCGGCTCCCTCGCCGGACGGCCGCACGGATATAACGGTGGGAGCCGCCGGCTGGGTAACGGGCGCCGCCGCGTTAGAGCGCGATTATTCGCCAAGGTTTTCTCGACCATCACCGGCGTGCGCCCCCACTGCGAGGCGCGAAGTCCGATGAAGGGGTCGTCCGTGTGTCAAGTTCTGAGTCAAGTACGACCCGGCGCGAGACGGGAAACACCCACCTTGGACGAGCCGGAATCTCGCTTAGGAAGCCGCTTGAAGCCGCTGGACGCCGTCTGCGGCAATCCTCGTAATGAAGGTCCGCGGTTCGAGTCCGGGCGTCGGCTCTCCTCGATTTGCAGGGACTTCTTCTCCGAGGTGGCGGGGCGACTCGATCGCTTCGCAGCTGAGGGTCGATCCGGGGTCTAGACTTGTTGTGACAGGGCCCTTCCGGATCGCTTCACTGATCGTGATGCGCCGACGCCGCGGGGCGTGGCGCGTGACGTGCGTGTCGCTGCGATTCCACAGCGTCGAGATATTGGGGCGCCCGCGCTCGTCCCCACGAAGGCTACCGGCCGATGGTGTCGCAGGCGGTGTTGCCGATGGTGACCCAGACGGCGCTGGGAGTCGCTGCGATGCCGCAGGTGACTCTTGTTCGGTCTCCGAGCGGGAAGGTGCGGATGATTCGGTGCGTGCGTGGGTCGATCTTCGTGACCCCGTCCGCCAGCCTGCCGTTCCCGCCGCCGATCCCGCCGGTCGTCCAGACGGCACCGGCGCCGACCGCGACGGCGCCGTCTTGCTCGGCGGTGAGATCGAGGCGGTGGACGACCCGCAGCGTCTGCGGGTCGATTTCGAAGAGCACGGGCCGTTGCCCGAATCCTGACGCCCGATTCGCGATGACCCACACGGCGCGCTCGCCGACGGCGATCCATTCCGGGCCCCAGTTGACGTCTTTCTGCAGGACGACCTTCGTGGGTTTGCTGTCACCGGCTCTGATCGCCTCGAGCCAGCTGTTTGCGCCGGCGGTGTAGGTGCCGATCCAGGCGGAGCCGTAGCCGAAGGCAATAGACGTCGCGCTGTGGTGCAACTGGAGGACGGAAGCGACCTGGTTGGTGCCCAGGTCGACGCGCGCGACGCGGTCGTCTCCGAACAGGGGGCCGTGGCCGCCGACGATCACCCACAGATAGCCGCCGCCGAGCGTCTCGTAGCCGGCCATCGGGAGGGGGAGGTCGATCGTCTGGGCGTGCGACGGGTACAGCGTGCCCGGGGAAGTGCCGCCGGTGCCCGCTTCGAGCCGGGTGAGGAACGCGTTCTGCGCCGGTGCGTTGTCCTCGTACGAGCTCGTGATCCAGGCGTTGCCGTCCCCGTCGACAACGGTGTCGAAGGGCTGCGCGGGAAAGCCGGCGCGGGCCTCGACGGTGTGGGTGCGGAGGTCGTAGCGGGAGACCGTGTTGTCGCCGTAGTTCGAGGTCCAGATCGCGGTGGGCGTGATCACGATCGGGCCGGGCTCGACCCCTACCGGTACCACTAAGGTCGGCTTGCCGGTGCGCGGGTTGAGGCGGACGAGGCTGTTGGCGACGACATGCGGGGCACCGCGCGCCCGAGTGGTTATGGCCGTGAACCCCGCGGCGGCAGCCAGCACCACAAGCGC
>VAWL01000219.1:0-1633 GCA_005883965.1 Actinomycetota bacterium | reverse complement strand
CTGTTCGTCGAGCGCCGTCCCCCGCTCACGGAAGGGCCGGGTCGGTGCCATTCCGTTTGCTGCCGCGGTTCCGCTTGCTGTCTCGAGCGAGGGGTCGTGGCGGAGGATCCCTTGCTGCAGCCGCTGCAGCGCCGGGCTCGGCTCGATCCCGAGCCCCTCCACGAGCACTTGCCGTGCCTGCTGGTAGGCATCGAGCGCCTCCGCTTGGCGCTCGGCGCGGTAGAGGGCGAGCATCAGCTGCGCGCGCAGCCGTTCCCGCAGCGGGTGTTCACCGACGAGCACCTGCAGCTCGCCCAGCACCTGATCGTGCCGCCCGAGCGCAAGATCGCAGTCGATCCGATCCATCAGCGCCGTCAGCCGCAGCTCGTCGAGCTGTGCCACCTCCTCACGCCCGTGCGACTCGAGCAGGAGTCCGGCGAGAGTGGGGCCGCGCCAGAGCGCCAGCGCCTCGCGCAGGAGCTCGGCAGCCGCTTCGAGCTCGCCCGCCGCTGCTCGCTCGCGGGCGCTCGCAATCAGCTGCTGCAGACGCGCAGTGTCGAGCCGCTCGGCATCGACCTCGAGGCGGTAGCCGCCGTCCGCGGTCGTGATCGGGTCGCGACCGTTCCGGATCAGCGACTTGCGCAGCTGGGAGACGTAGACGTTGACGGCCTTCCTCGCCGTTGGCGGCGGCGACTCGCCCCAGAGCTCGTCGATCAGCCGCTCGCGGGCGACGAACTCGTTCGCGTGCAGGAGCATGGTCGCCAGGACGAGCCGCTCCTTGAGCCTCCCCAGCGCGACCGGCTCGCCCTCGTCGACCACCTCGAGTGGCCCGAGGATCCGGTACTCCACCAGCAGGTTTTACCGCTTTCCGAGCCGGATTGGAAGCTCCCGCAGGTCGACGCAAGGTCGACGCTTTATCCGGTTAGGACTTCCCGGTTACCTCGACCGGCCAGAGTCGCCCCATGGCTCGTCCGCTCGAACCGTCGGCACCGGAGACCGCCGCCTTCCACGGCGAGATCTGGACCGACGCCCGCGGTTACGCGACAGTCAGGTTGCCGGCCGGCGCCGGTCGGCTCCTGCCGCCGCTCGAGTACGAGCTGTGCGACCTCGAGGCGGACAGCAGCGTCCGTCTCAACGCCGAGCTGAAGGGCGGCCGCTTCGCGATCGAGACGGACGAGCCACACGTCAAGGTGGCCTGGCGGATCACGGGCCGGAAGGAACAACCCCAAGAGGAGGAGAGACGATGAACAAGCTCTTTGCAACGGCAGTAATCGCGGCCGCGATCGCCCTGGTGGCACTCGCCGCCGCAAGCGGACCGGCCCGCGCCACCTATCCCGGCGCGACCAACGGCCGGCTCGCCTTCGGCATCAACGTCGGCGGCAACACGGACGTCTACACGGTGCGACCGGATGGGCAGGATCTGCGCCGGCTGACCACTGATCCCGGCTTCGATGCCTGCGCCGCCTACTCGGCCGACGGCAGGCGGATCGCCTACTGCTCGGGCCAGGGCGGCGGCCCCGTCCAGGTCTGGACGATGAAGCAGAACGGCACCGACAAGCAACAGGTCACGCACATGAGCGGACCGGCCACATTCCCCGACTTCTCACCGGACGGGAGCAAGATCGTCTTCACCGCGAAGCCGGCCGGGTCGCCG
>VAWL01000025.1 GCA_005883965.1 Actinomycetota bacterium | reverse complement strand
CTGCCGTGGCTCCAGGAGGCGCCGGACGAACTGCTCGACACGCCCGCGCCGATCGAGCTGCAGCCGCTCAAGGAGGCGGACGCGTGGATCGGGATCGAGGCCCCGGAGAACACCCGCGAGCTCTCGCAGATCAGCACCGAGCGCCTCGCCAGGATGCAGGCCGGATTGCGGCCGCACCTCGAGCGGGTCTTCTCCTTCGATCTCAAGTGGATCGGCTGCCAGTTCCCGACCGCGGCGCTTGCGCAAGACGCCGGCATGTCGCTGGCCGACTTCGAGGACTTCCTCTACGGGGCCTGCCTGCTCGATTGGGGCGCCGAGCGTGAGCGGATGAGCACGTACGCGTCGCTCTTCGACGATGCCGAGGAGGTCAGGATCAAGGGGCCGGAGACCGACATCGTGCTCAGCCTCGCCGGGCGCAGGGGAGAGGTCGACGCCGGCGGCGCGAACATGCCGGGCGGAGAGTTCTTCTACTCGCCGCTCGAGGACTCGGCATCCGGCACGATCGCCTTCACCGAGTTCCCAGCCGTCTACGCGGGTCGAGAGGTCACGGGAATCCGCCTGCGCTTCGAGGACGGTGTCGTGGTCGACGCCTCGGCGGACACGCACGAGGACTTCCTGGTCGAGATCCTCGACCGCGACGGGGGCTCCAGGCGGCTCGGCGAGCTCGGCATCGGCTGCAATCCGCGCATCACTCGACACATGAAGAACACGCTCTTCGACGAGAAGATCGACGGAACCGTCCACCTGGCTCTCGGCAACGGCCTCCCCGAGGTCGGCGGCGTGAACGTCAGCCAGGTGCACTGGGACATCGTCAAAGACCTACGCGAGGGCGGAAGCCTCGAATTGGACGGAAAGGTCGTCCAGGAGAGCGGAAAATGGCTGATCTGAGCCCAAATCCGTTTGCTACCATTCGCACCCGCGGCGAAAGCCGTGTTTTTCCGTGTTCCCAACCGCGCTCGGCGAGCGCGGTTTCTGTGAGGTAGATGGCTCAAAAAGAAGAGAAGATCGAGGTCGAAGGCGAGATCGTCGAGTCGCTCCCGAGCACGATGTTCCGGGTGCAGATCGACGGGATGGACCAAACCGTCCTGGCGACCATCTCGGGGAAGATGCGCAAGCACTACATCCGCATCCTCCCTGGGGACAAGGTGAAGGTGGAGCTTTCGCCCTACGACCTGACCAGAGGAAGGATCACGTACCGACACCGATGAAAGTCCGAGCTTCAGTCAAGCCCATGTGCGAGCGCTGCCGCGTGATCAAGCGGCACGGCAAGACCATGGTCATCTGCACGAATCCCCGCCACAAGCAGAGGCAGGGCTAGGCCATGGCGCGAATCGCCGGCGTCAATATCCCGAACCAGAAGCGGCTCGAGATCGGGCTGACCTACATCTACGGCATCGGCCGCTCGACAGCGCAGAAGATCTGCGCCGACACAGGCCTCTCGCGGGACGAGAAGGTCAAGGACCTGACCGACGAGGAAGTCACCAAGCTCCGCGACTACATCGACGGGAACCTCCAGGTCGAAGGCGACCTTCGCCGCGAGCGCACGCAGGCCATCAAGCGCCTGCAGGAGATCGGCGCCTACCGCGGCATCCGCCACCGGCGCGGGCTGCCGGTGAACGGCCAGCGCACGAAGACCAATGCGCGCACGCGCAAGGGCCCGAAGAAGACCGTCGGCCGCGGCAAGAAAGCGCCGACCAAGACCTGATGGCTCCTCCTCGCAGACAAGCGACACGCGGCCGGACGCGCCGGCGCGTTCGCAAGAACATCGCGATCGGCCAGGCGCACATCAAGACGTCGTTCAACAACACGATCGTGTCGCTGACCGACAACGAGGGCAACGTGATCGCGTGGGAGTCGGCGGGTTCGGCCGGCTTCAAGGGCTCGCGCAAGTCGACGCCCTTCGCCGCCCAGGTCACCGCCGACACCTGTGCCCGCAAGGGCATGGAGCACGGGCTGCAGAAGGTCGAGGTCTTCGTCAAAGGCCCGGGCGCCGGCCGCGAGACGGCGATCCGCTCGCTGCAGGCCGCCGCCGCGAGGGCATGAAGCTCTTCCTCAAGGGCGAGCGCTGCCTGACCGAGAAATGCGCGATCGAGCGCCGCAGCTACCCGCCGGGCGAGCACGGCCGCGGCCGCATCAAGCAGTCCGAGTACCTGCTGCAGCTCCGCGAGAAACAGAAGGCGCGCCGCTACTACGGCCTGCTGGAAAAGCAGTTCCGAACGTACTACTCGAAGGCCGCGAAGGGCTCGGGGATCACGGGCGAGGAGCTGCTCCGGATGCTCGAGACGAGGCTCGACAACGTCGTCTACCGCCTTGGCTTCGCCGCCTCGCGCGCGCAGGCACGCCAGCTCGTGCGCCACGGCCACTTCCAGGTCAACGGCCGCCGCGTGAACATCCCGAGCTACCAGGTGCGGCCGGACGACATCATCACGCTTCGGCAGGGCAGCCCCGCCGAGCAGGTCGTGCGCGACGCGACCGATCTCACCGCCTCGGTCACGCCGTGGCTGCAGGCCGACCACGACGGCCTCACGGGCAAGGTGCTCAAGTGGCCGGAACGGGCGGAGATCGACACCCCCGTCCAGGAATCGCTCATCGTCGAGCTCTACTCGAAGTAGAAAGGATCCAATGGCAGTTCGTACCAGCTTGATGGAGTTCCAGATCCCGCGGATCGTCCACGAGGAAGTCGACGACAACCGCGGCGTCTTCGTGATCGAGCCGCTCGACCGCGGCTTCGGCTACACGTTCGGCAACTCGCTGCGCCGCGTGCTGCTCTCGTCGCTCGAGGGCGCCGCCGTCACCTCGGTCAAGATCGAGGGTGTCGCGCACGAGTTCACGACCCTGCCGGGCGTCCGCGAGGACGTGACAGACATCCTGCTCAACTTCAAGAACCTGATCTGTCGCCTGCACGGCGACTCGCCCGAGATCGAGGTCCGGCTCACGAAGAAGGGCCCGGGCACGATCCAGGCCTCCGACATCGAGGCGCCGGCTGAGCTGGAGATCCTCAACCCCGATCTCGAGATCGCCAACCTCTCGGACAAGGGCAAGCTCGAGGTGACGCTTACGATCGGCCGCGGCCGCGGCTACGTGCCCGCCGAGCTGAACCGCGGGCCCGAGCACACGATCGGCGTGATCCCGATCGACTCGATCTTCTCGCCGGTGCGGCGCGTCTCGTACGACGTCGAGGCCGCCCGCGTGGGGCAGCGCACCGACTACGACAAGCTGCGCATCGACGTCACCACGGACGGCTCGATCGATCCGCGCGAGTCGATCGGCCAGGCCGCGGAGATCCTGATCCGCCAGCTCGCGATCTTCACCGACATCGACCGGATCGAGGGCCTCGGCGAGGCCGGTGCGGCTGCGGAGGCGCAGGCCGAGCCGGCCCTGGC
This sequence comes from Actinomycetota bacterium, assembly GCA_005883965.1. GTDB lineage: Bacteria > Actinomycetota > Thermoleophilia > Gaiellales > Gaiellaceae > AC-32. Next base: position 17,301 of record VAWL01000025.1, on the reverse strand, counting down.
GCACGGGATGGAGAACTTCCCGATCGAGGAGCTCGAGCTCGGCGTCCGCTCGTACAACTGCCTGAAGCGCGTCGGCATCGAGACGATCGGCGACCTGGTCACCAAGACCGAGAACGAGCTTGCCGCGATCCCGAACTTCGGCAAGAAGTCGATCGAGGAGGTCAAGGAGACGCTGGCGACGCACGGCCTGAACCTGCGCGGCGAGGACGGCGTCTCGGCATGAGGCACCGGCGTTCCGGCAGGAAGCTGGGCCGTGACGCCTCGCACCGCAAGGCGCTGTACTCGAACCTGACCGGCGCGCTGATCGAGCACGGCCGGATCAGGACGACCGCCGCCAAGGCCAAGGAGGTCAAGCCCGTCGCCGAGCAGATGATCACGCTCGGTCGGCGTGGCGGCGTCCCGGCTCGGCGCCAGGCGCTCAAGTTCCTCCGATCGCAGGACGTCGTGCACAAGCTGTTCAGCGACGTCGGGCCGCGCTTCGCCGGCCGGCCGGGCGGTTACTCGCGCATCATCCGGATCGGCCCGCGCCTCGGTGACGCCGCCGAGATGGTCTATCTCGAGCTCGTCGACTACGTCCCGCCGGAGGTCAGCGCCCCACCGCCGCGCCAGAGGCGCGAGCGTGCCGAAGAGGAAGACCAGGAGCCGACCGCCGAGGCCGAGCCCGACGAAGAGCCGATCGGCGAGCCCGAGCCGGACGAAGAAGAGCCGGCGACCGCCTCCTAGGCGGTTCCGAGAGCCGCGCTGACGGCGACGATCGCGGCTCCGCCGAGCGTGACCGACGCGAACGAGCGGGCGAAGCTGGTCTCGAAGAAGTGCCAGCGGAGAATCGCGAGCGCGAGGAGCTCGAAGGCAACAACGCCGATGGCGACGTACAGCGCGAGCGGGTACGACGGAATCAGGAACGGCAGCGTGTGCAGGATGCCGCCCAGGAAGGTGCCGACGCCCGTGATCGTCCCGCGGACGGCCGGGTTGCCGCGGCCCGTCAGCTCGCCCGTGTCCGAGAGCCCCTCTGAGAACGCCATGCTGATGCCGGCCCCGAGTCCGCCATGAATCGAGTATACCAGCCGAGTCGCAAGCCACTAGAACATAAGGAACACCTTACAAACGCGGTCAGGGGCGCCTGACGTGCGCCTGAGGCTAACCCTGGAGTACGACGGCACCGGCTTCCGCGGCTGGGCTGCGCAGCCGGGGTTGCGCACGGTCGAGGGCACGCTGGGGGAGGTGCTCGAGCGCGTCTTCCCGACCTGGTCGGAGCTGGCCGTGGCCGGCCGCACCGACACAGGCGTCCACGCCCTGGCCAACGTCGCTTCGGTCGAGGTCGAAGGCGGCCCGCCGGCCGATCGCGCCCGCGACGCGCTGAACTCCGAGCTGCCCGACGATTTTGCGGTCGTGAAAGCCGCCGAGGCCGAGCCCGGCTTCCACGCGCGGCACGACGCCAACGCCCGCAGCTACCGCTACCGCGTCTACCGGCGGGCGGCCCGCTCGCCGTTCGAGAGCCGCCGCTCGTGGTGGTATCCGCACGCGCTCGACGAGGAGCATCTGGCTGAGTCGGCCGACCTCCTGCTCGGCGAGCACGACTTCCGCGCCTTTACTCCCACCGGGACGCAGCACAAGGTTTTCATCCGCACCCTCGAGTCCGCCGTCTGGCACCGGCGCGGCGACGCGCTCGAGCTGGAGCTCACCGCCAACTCGTTCCTGCGGCACATGGTGCGCACCCTCGTCGGGACGATGTTCGAGCGCTCGCCTGAGGAGCTGGCGACGCTGCTGGAAGGACGCGAGCGCAGCGAGGCGGGCACGACCGCACCGCCTTGGGGCCTCTATCTAGTCTCGGTCCGGTACTAGCTCGCTAGGATCGGAGCGGTGGCGACGAGGACGCAGAAGGACGTGCGGCAGCGGCTCGACGAGCTGCGCGAACAGGTCGACCACCACCTCTACCGCTACCACGTGCTCGACGATCCGGAGATCTCGGACGCCGCGTACGACCGCCTCTTCGACGAGCTGAAGGCGGTCGAGGAGGAGCATCCGGAGCTGGTCACGGCCGAATCGCCGACCCAGCGCGTCGGCGCCCCGCCGAGCGACCGCTTCCAGAAGGTGCAGCACCTGACGCCGATGGGCTCGCTGGAGAAGGTCACCGACGACGAGAGCCTGTTCAAATGGGCCGAAGACGTCCGCAAGCGGCTCGACTCCGACGAGCCGGTCGCCTACGTGATCGAGCCGAAGATCGACGGGCTCGCGATCAACCTGACCTACGAGGGCGGCCGACTGACCCGCGGCGCCACGCGAGGCGACGGCGTCCAGGGTGAGGACGTCACGGTCAATCTGCGGACGATCCCGTCGGTGCCGCTGAAGATGCGCGGCGACGGGCTGCCTGCGCTGGCGGAGGTCCGCGGCGAGGTCTACATGCCCCTGTCGGGCTTCCGCGAGCTGAACGCGCGGGTCGCCGAGCTGGGCCAGAAGCTCGCGCCGAACCCGCGCAATGCCGCTGCCGGCTCGCTTCGGCAGAAGGACTCGTCGATCACGGCGTCGCGGCCCCTCGCCGTCTGGGTCTACGGGATGGGCGCGCGCGACGGCGTGCAGCTCGCCTCCCACTGGGAGGAGCTCGAGTGGCTTCGCGAGCACGGCTTCCGCACGAATCCTTTCGTCGAGCGGCTCGACTCGATCGAGGAAGTGGCGCAGCGCTGCACGCAGTGGGAGCGCCGCCGTGCGGAGCTCGACTACGAGATCGACGGGATCGTGATCAAGGTCGACTCGCTCGAGCAGCAGGCGATCCTCGGCGCCCTGCACTCCAGGCCACGCTGGGCCCGCGCGTTCAAGTGGGCGCCGATGACCGCGGAGACGACGCTGAACAAGATTGCGATCCGGGTGGGGCGGACCGGCGCGCTCAACCCGTGGGCGATGCTCGAGCCGGTGCAGGTCGGCGGCGTCACCGTCTCACGGGCGACGCTGCACAACGAGGAGGACATCAACCGCAAGGACATCCGCGAGGGCGACCGCGTGATCGTCCAGCGCGCCGGCGACGTGATCCCGCAGATCGTCGGTCCGGCCGGGCCGCACGTGAAGGGGACCAGGCCGTTCCGGATGCCGAAAAAGTGTCCTCTTTGCGGGGCAAACGTCGTCAAGCCCGAGGGCGAGGCGATGCACCGGTGCCCTAATCGCGCCTGCCCGTCGCGCGGCCTGGAGACGCTGATCAACTGGGTTCAGGGACCAGCCGACATCGATGGCGTCGGCGAACAGCTGATGCGGCGCCTCTGGCACCTCGGCCTCGTGCGCTCGCTCCCCGACCTCTACCGGCTGACGAAGGAGCACCTGCTCGAACTCGACGGTTTTGCTGAAAAGAGCGCCTCGAACGCCATCGAGGCGATCGAGCATTCGGCGAAGCGGACGCCCTTCTCCCGCGTGCTGCTGGGCCTGAACATCCCCGACGTCGGCTGGGTGACCGCGCAGAGCCTCGCCCGCCACTTTGGCGACGTCGACAGGCTCGCGGGGGCGACGCAGGAGGAGATCGTCGAGGTCGAGGGGATCGGCCCTGAACGGGCGGAGGCGATCGCCGAATGGTTCTCCGATGCCGAAAATCAGAAGCTGGTCGACGAGCTCCGCGAGCTCGGGCTCCGCTTCGAGGCCGGTCCCGAGGAGCGACCGGTCGAGGGGCCGCTGACCGGCTCGACCTATGTGATCACGGGGACGCTCGAGGGCTTCAGCCGCGACGAGGCGCGCAAGGCGCTCGAGGCGAAGGGCGCCAAGGTCGGCGACTCCGTCTCGAAGAAGACGACCGGCGTGGTCGCCGGCGAGAGCCCCGGCTCGAAGCTGGCCAAGGCGGAGCAGCTCGGCGTGCCGGTCCTCGACGAAGCGGCGCTGAAGAAGCTACTGCGCGGCTAGAACGGTCGCGAAGCGGTCCTGCGCGCGCCGGGCCCACTGCGCGGAGACCGGGTGCCCGTTCTGGACCACCGAGAACACCCAGCGGCCGCGGACGTACCCTGACAGCGCGGAAGCCCGGTCGGTCGTACCCGTCTTGGCGAGCACGTGCCCGCGCGCCGGCGGGTGGCGCATCCGGTCGGAGAGGGTGCCGTTGATCCCGGCGACCGGGAGGAACGACGTGAACCAGGGCCGCAGCTCCGCGTCGTTCCAGGCCGCCTCGAGAATCCCGGCGACCTCGTCGGCGGTGACGCGGTCGAGCTGCGAGAGCCCGGAGCCGTCGGCGATCCGGACGCCGTCGAGCGGGACTCCGGCGCCGGCGAGCTCGGTCGCGACGAAGGCGGCGCCGGCTTTCGTCGTCCCCGGGGTCGCCGCCAGGGCGCCGAGCTGCTTGAGCAGGAGCTCGGCGACGAAGTTGTCGCTGGCGCGGTCCATCCAGCGCAGGATCGCGCTCAGCGGCGGCGAGTCGAGCGACGCGAGCGACACACCATCGCCGTGGTCGACGCCGGTGCCGGTGCCGCCGGCGACCGACACTCCGGCCTGCGCGAGCGCAGTCCGGAAGCCCAGCGCGGCCGAGAGCGCCGGGTTGCGCGAGACTCGCCCCCGGTACACGGCGCGGTCGACGGTCAGCGCCGAGAGCGGCGGCGACTCGCCGATGTAGTAGCTCGGCTTCCACCCCGGGCCCGTGCGGCGCGCGTCGAAGAACGACTCGTCGCCGAAGACCGACCCGCTGACGTGGACGATTCCTGCGGCGCGCACCTGGCGGGCCAGGTCGAGGAGCCCGGCGCTCGAAAGCGTCGGGTCGCCGTGGCCGACGAGCAGCAGGGCGCCGTGCCAGACGTTGCCGTCCTGCTCGCCGCGGCCGACGACGTCGGTCTGGATCCGGAAGGCGGGCCCGAGCGCGTCGAGGGCCGCGTAAGTCACGCCGAGCTTCTCGTTGGACGCCGGCGCCAGCGAGAGCGTGTCGTTGTCGGCGAAGACCGTCGTGCCGGTCTGGAGGTCGAACACCAGGGCGCCGGTCTGCGCAGGCGAGACGTGCGGCACGGCCAGCGCCTTCGCGAGCTGCCTGGCCAGCGTTGAGCTGCCCGCTCCGGCGGGAGCAGCCAGGAGGAGTGCTACGAGCGCGACGACTGGGAGGCGGCGGCCCATCGGCACCATTGTTCGGAGCATCGACACGGGCGTCAAGTCTGGGCCGAACGGTCCCACAGGATGGGTCGAGCGGCCCTTGTTGCCCGGCCGGGAACTATTCGATAATCGGCGAGAGATATCTGTGGCCCCTGAAGCGATCCCAGCCCTGCTCGACGAGATCGACGAGCTGCTTGCCGAGCCGTCTCCGACGGAGGAGCCGGCCACGCTTGCGCGCCTCGAGCGCACGCTCACCGACGGCTACGCGCACGCGCTCTCGCTCGAGGCCGAGCGCCTGCGCCTGGAGCGGCGGATGTCCGAGCTCGCAGGCGAGCTGCACGACGGCAACCGGGAGCAGAAGGCCGAGGAGCTCGTGCAGGTCTCGCGCCGCATCTCGCGCGCCGGTGACGAGATCGACCATCTCCGCACCACCCTCGCCGAGCTGCGCGCCCGCGCGCGGGTCGTTCGCGCGCACGCCTCCTAGACGATCCCGCTGCGAACCGCGTAGACCGCGGCCTGGATGCGGTTCTCGATCTGGAGCTTCATCAGGATGTTCGAGATGTGATTCTTGACGGTCTTCGGGCTGATGTGGAGCTCCCCGGCGATCATCGCGTTGTCCTTGCCGCTTGCGATCAGCTTGAGGACGTCCAGCTCCCGCTCGGAGAGCTCGGCCCGGATCGTCTCCTCGGCTTCTGGCGAGCCGGCGGTCGCCCGGACCTGCTGAAGCACTTTGCCTGCGATTGCAGGGGAAACGAGCGACTCGCCGATGGCGGCCGCCGAGATGCCGCGGATCAGCTCGTCCACCGAGGAGTCCTTCAGCAGGTAACCGCACGCGCCGGCCAGGATCGCGTGGAGGACGTCTTCGTCCTGGTCGGAGATCGTCAGCACGAGCACACGCGTCAGCGGCGCAATCGACGCGATCTGGCGAATCGCCTCGATCCCTGACATGCCGGGCATGTGCAGGTCCATCACGACCACGTCCGGAGCGACCTCGCGGACGAGCCGGACGGCGTCGTCGCCCTGGCCTGCCTCGCCTGCTATCTGGACCCCGCGCTCCTCGAGCAGGTTACGGAGGCCCGTGCGGAACAAATCGTGATCGTCTACGAGCAGGACGCGAGCACTCGCGGTCTCGCTCTTGGTCTGGGCGCTTTCGCTCACCGATCCCCTTTCGGCGGGGACGAAGTCTAGTGGAGCGTGATCGTGACCGTGCGGCGGCCCCAGGCCTGGGCCTGCGCGACCGTGGGGAACCAGAGGTCGATCCGATTGCCGACGATCGCCCCGCCGGTGTCGGCGGCGACGCCGGAGCCGTAGCCGGGGATCGTCATGCGCGTACCGAGCGGGATCACGGTGGGGTCGACGGCGACGACGCCCCAACCGACGGGCGCGCCGGTCGCGGTATGCCCGTGCAGCGAGTAGCCCGTCGCGTCTACGGTCAGGCTCGTGCCGTCGCCGGCCGGCGTGCCACCGCCGCCGCGCGCAGCGGCCACTGCGGCGAGCTGGCTTGCGCGGGCCTGTACTGCCGCCGCCTGCTGCTCCAGCGATGCGATCTCGCCCGCGTTCGCCTGCCGCCTGGCCGCCAGCCCGGCGAGGTACGACGCGCGCTGCGCCCGGGCCTGGGCGAGGCTGTCGGCGGTCGCGGCGGCCTGGGCGGTCAGGGAGGTCAGCGCGCGCTCGCGCGACGACAGAGCCCGTGTCTCGCCGCGATAGCGTTTGCGCGCCATCCGGGTCTGGTCGATCACGAGCCGGTCGACATCCGCGACGCGGTTGAGCGTGTCGAGCCGGTCGACCGCCTGGCTGACGGTGGACGCGCCGAGGACCACGGCGACCGGATCGCTGTCCCCCTGCTCGTAGAGCTGCTGCACGCGAAGCGCGAGGGCGCGCTGGGAGGCGGTCAGAGAGCGCTTGGCGATCGCGAGCCGCTGTTCGGCGGCGGCGCGCTCGGCGCGGACCTGGGCGGTTTCGATCCGGAGCGCCACGACGTGCGCCCGCTCCCGCGCGAGCCGCGAGTCGAGCGCGTAGAGGTCGAGCAGGGCGCTCCGCGAACGGGCCGAGAGCGCGGCGTTCTCCTGCTGGAGCTGCGAGGCTCGGGAGCTCGGGGAGGAGTCGGCGGCCACCTGTGCCGGCAGCAACCCACAGAGCAGCAGGAACGCGACCACAGCCGGCCACGCCCGCAGCTTGCGCTTCTCCCCCGGCACGACGCGGCACCGTACCACAGGAGCCTTCGGCGACCCGTCGAATCCGGTCCGGGTGGACTTTGTGACTCGTAAGTTCCATTTGCGGCCGTCCGATGGCCTTGTTAGGGTGCCGTGCTTGTGACGAACCGGCCCCTCCCAGGAGGGCGCCTGTCGAGCCTCATTCCCCCCTCCGGCTCGGCGAGACGAAAGGCGCCGGCACTAGTCATCGCGTTCGCAGCGCTCTTTGCCGCGACTGCAGTTTCGGCGACCGCTGACAGCGTCACGTCGAAGCAGGCCGAAGCCCAGGCCGTCCTCGGGGAGATCCAGCAGCTCGACTCCAGCCTGGAGCGCGCGGTCGAGGCGTACGACCTCGCCAACGTGAAGCTCCAGCACATCAAGCACGACCTGTCGACCAACACGCACAACCTGGTCGTCGCCAAGCGCAGCCTGAAGGCCTCGCAGCGCCAGCTCTCGGCCCGGCTCGTCGAGCTCTACACGTCCTCGGACCAGGACTCGACGCTGGCCGTCCTGCTCGGCTCCTCGAGCCTCGACCAGATGCTCACCCGGATCGACGCGGTCGACCGCGTCGACCAGCAGGATGCGCTCGTCCTCAGCCAGGTCACGCACCTGCGCCGCGAGGTGCAACAACGCCAGCGCCGGCTGAAGCACGACAACGCCGCACAGACGCAGATCGTCGCGCAGCGCGCCGCCGCCAGGGCCTCGATTCAGAGCCAGCTCGGCCAGCGCCGCGCTCTGCTCAGCTCGATCCACAGCGAGATCGTGCGGCTGAAGGCGCAGGAGGCGGCCCAGCAGGCGGCGTTGCAACGCGAGGCGGCGGCGCGCCTCGCCGCACAGCAACAGCCGGCAAGCCCGGCCACGGTTGTGCAGACCGTCGGCGGAGGCGCACCACCGCCACCGCCCCACGGCGGCGGCGTGGTTGGATTCGCGGAGCAGTTCCAGGGCGTGCCCTACGTCTGGGGCGGGGCGTCGCCGTCCGGCTTCGACTGCTCCGGGTTCACCATGTACGTCTGGGCACATTTCGGGGTCTCGCTGCCGCACAACGCGGCCGCGCAGTACGGCTACGGTTCACCCGTCTCCCGCGGCAGCCTCGCGCCGGGCGACCTCGTCTTCTTCGACGGGCTCGGCCATGTCGGGCTCTACATCGGCGGGAACGCGTTCATCCACGCGCCACACACGGGTGACGTGGTCAAGATCTCGAGCCTGACCGGCTGGTACGCTGCTCCTGGCACACGCGCCGCTTCAGCTTCAACGTCGGCGTCACCTCGCCCTCCTCGGCGCTGAAGTCGCGCGGGAGGATCGCGTAGCGCTTGATCTGCTCGAAGCGTGAGAGCTCCGCATTCACGCCTTCGACGAAGCGTTCGATCTGGGGCCGCGCCTCGTCCGGGGATGCGCCGTCGACGAGCGTGATCAGCGCGGCCACGTACGGCCGCCGGTCGCCGACGACGAGTGCCTGGGAGACGAGCGGATTCGTCTTCAGCACGTTCTCCAGGTTCTGCGGGGCGACGTTCTTGCCGCCGGCGGTGACGAGGATGTCCTTCTTGCGGTCGGTGATCGTGATGAATCCGTCCTCGTCGATCGAGCCGATGTCGCCCGAGCGCAGCCAGCCGTCCGTCCCGAGCACCTCGCTCGTCGCCGCTTCGTCTTTGAAGTAGCCGGCGAAGACCGTCTGGCTGCGGATCAGCAGCTCCCCATCCTCCGCCGTGCGCACCTCGAAGCCCGGGAGCGCGGGGCCAACGGTGCCGAAGCGGAAGCGGCTCGGGCGGTTGACGGATGCGGCGGTCGTGCACTCGGTCAGGCCCCAGCCCTCGACGATCAGGATGTCGAGCACGTGGAGGAACTGGCCAATCTCCTTTGCGAGCGGGGCGCCGCCGGAGATGCCGAGCCGCAGCCGGCCGCCCAGTTTCTCCTTCACTTTGCGGTAGACGAGCCGGTCTGCGAGCCGGTGCTGGAGCCGCAGGCCGAGGGGAACCGGGAGGCCGGCCTGCCGCAGCTCGCTCACACGACGACCGACGCGGAGCGCCCAGTCGAGCAGCTTCCTCCGCGGGCCGTGCATCTGCTCGAACTGGCGGAGGACGGCGGTGTGCACCTTCTCGTAAAGCCGCGGGACGCTTGGCAGCAGCGTCGGCCGCACCGCCGGCATCACCTCTGCGACTCGCAGCGGGTCCGGGCAGAAAGCGGTCGTGAAGCCCGCCCGCGCGCCGATCAGGTGCATCAGGCGCCCGAAGTTGTGCGCCAGCGGCAGGTAGAGCAGCATCGTGTCGTCGGCGACGGCGAAGCCCTCGATGCGCTCGCAGGCGAGGGCCATCTCGAAGTAGTTGCGATGGCGGATCATGCAGCCCTTCGGCGGCCCGGTCGTGCCCGACGTGTAGATGAAAGTGAAGAGATCCTCTTCGCCGACAGTGGCCTCCGCCTCGGCCAGCGCGTCCGGGTGCTCCTTCGCGTGGGCGCGGCCGCGCTCCCGTAGGCCGTCCAGCTCCCCAAACGAGATCACGTGCGGGAGCTCGAGGGCGGCGATCTTCGCGCCCTGGTCCCCGTCTTCGACCAGGACTCCGACGGCCTCGGAGTGCTCGAGGATGTACGCGGCGTCCGTCGGCGAGCTGTTTGCGTAGATCGCGGCTCCAACCGCGCCGATCCGAGCCAGCGCGTAGTCGAACAGGGCCCACTCGAGCGTCGTCGGCGCCAGGATCCCAAACGCGTCGCCCTTGCGCACGCCGAGCGCGAGCAGGCCGTTCGCGAGCTCGTCGACCGCGCGGCCAGCCTCGGCCCAGCTGACCTCGACCCAGCCCTCGCGCCGCTCGGTCAGGTAGGCGGTCTTCGAGCCGCCGGCAGCCACGGCGCCGCGCCAGAGCTCTCCGATCGTTCTCTGCACATGTTCAGCTTAAGCCGGGAAGGGAAGCTCGCGTACGCGGCGAATCACCCCGGTCCCACTAGAATTATCCACAGCCCCAATGCGAACTATCTGGAACGGATCCCTCTCTTTCGGCCTGGTGACGATCCCGGTCGGCCTCGCGCCAGCGACGGCGCCGAAGGCCCGCGCCTCGGACGTCTCCTTCCGGACGCTGCACCGCGAGTGCATGACGCCGATCAAGCAGAAGCGCTGGTGCCCGGTGCACGACCGCGAGGTCTCGAACGACGAGATCGTCAAGGGGTGGGAGGTCTCCAAGGGCCAGTTCGTGATCGTCGAGGACGCGGATCTCGAGGCGATCGCCGAGCACGACACCTCGCGCGCGATCGCGATCTCGCGCTTCGTGCCGCAGGACGAGGTCGACCCGCTCTTCTTCGACCGCACCTACTACCTGGCGCCCACGAGCGCCGAGGCGCAGCGACGGCCGTACGTGCTGCTTCTGCGCGCGATGAACGAGACCGGCATGGCCGCGATCGGCCGCATGGTCATCCGCGGCAACGAGAACTTCTGCCTGATCCGCCCGAAGGGCGACGCGCTCGTGCTCGAGACGCTCTTCCTGGCCGAGGACGTCCGCTCGCAGGCCGAGATCGACGAGTCGGTCGGAGAGCTCAAGGTGAAGGAGGCCGAGCTCGACCTCGCGCGCCAGCTGATCGACAGCCTCAAGGGCGAGTGGGATCCGAGCGAGCTGCACAGCGAGTACCGGCAGAACCTGCGCCAGCTGCTCGAGGCCAAGCTCAAGGGCGAGGAGATCGCCGTTCCGGAGCCGGTCGCAGAGGCGCCGGTGATCGACCTGCTGGACGCGCTGAAGAAGAGCGTCGCGGCCTCGAAGGGCCGCTCGAGCGACGGCGCGAAAGCGTCCACGCGCAAGAAGGCCGCGCCCAAGAAGCGCGCCGCCGCAGGCCGCAAGTAACGGTTAGTGCCGAGCCGGGAACGCGCCCAGCGCTTCCAGCTGCGCCTGGAAGAGCGTCTTGTCGATCTTGCCCTGGTAGATCGGGATCCCTTCCTCGACGCAGACGCGGATCACCTCGGTCCGGTCGATGCCGAGCTCCTTCGAGAGCTCGTCTGGAGTCAGGTGGTTGGCCATCGTTCTCCTTCCGCGGACATAAAAAATCCCGCCTGCGCCTCAGCGCCGACGGGCTAGCCGACAACTCCTCTGTGGTGTCCGGCAGGAATCAGGGGTCCTGCCTCCCCGAGCGATCCATCACGTCGAACAATAATCGCCTGCGGTGACGGACGCAAAACCCGAACTGCCGGGATTCGAGGAGCGCTTCGCCGATGCGCGTGGCTGCCGGCTGCGCTACCTCGTCGCCGGCGAGGGCGAGCCACTGCTGCTCGTGCACGGGCTGGGGGGCGCGGCGGCGAACTGGCTCGCGCTGGCGCCCCTTCTGCTGCCCGGGCGGCGGCTGATCGTGCCGGAGCTGCCGGGCCATGGCGGCTCCGAGCCTTTGCCCGCGGCACCGAGCCTGAGCGCCTACGCCGACCGGCTCGCGCTGCTGCTCGACGAGCCGGTCGCGGTGGTGGGCCACTCGCTCGGTGGGGCGATCTCCTTGCGGCTGGCGATCCGGCGGCCGGACCTCGTGCAGGCGCTGGTGCTTGCCGGCTCGGCCGGGATCTCGTCGGGCTCGCGGCGGGCCCGCTACAGCCTCACGATCACGGGGCTGCTCAAGCCCGGCAAGCGGATCTCTCCGTACCGTCGCCGTGTCGGGCAGTCGGCGCTCCTGAAGACGATCGTCTTCGGGCGCTGGGGCGCCGCCGATCCGCCTGCGCTGTCGACGGAGCTCGTCGAGGCCTACCTGGCGGGCCCGGCGCGCCACACCGACACCCTCAGCGCCTCGCGGGCCCTGATTCGCGACGACCCGCGCGTCGACCTCGAACGCGTCCGCTGTCCCACGCTGCTCCTCTGGGGCGCCCGCGACCACCAGCTTCCGATCGGCGACGCCTTCGACTACGCCCGCCGCCTGCACGCGCCCCTGCGCACGATCGCGGACTGCGGCCACCTCCTGATCGCCGAGCGGCCGGAAGCCTGCGCCGACGCGATCGAAGAGTTCTTGTCCAGCCGCTGAGCCGGGCTTTGCTCGGCTCAGCTCGCTGCGGCTGCTCGGGCTAGGGGTCCGCGGTTCGACCAGAAGTGGCGGCTCCTGAAGCGGGGGAAGCAGGCTGCCGCCCGCAAGGAGGGGGAACGTGGGGGAACCAGGGGTTCCCCCACGAAGCGAGTGGGGCCGCAAAGGCCCCGCGACGTGCTATCGGGGTGCCCAGATTTGAACTGGGGACCTCTCCGACCCGAACGGAGCGCGCTACCAGGCTGCGCCACACCCCGAGCGGGGACAGGTTAGCGCTTGAAGAGCCGCCGTAGTCGGTCTCGAATGGAACTCTTCGGCGCCTTCCTGAGCGCTGCCTCGCGCTTCGCCTCTTGGCGAACCCACGCCTTGTGGCGGCTCGAGCGCGTGCCGTACTTGGGTTTCCAGTAGACGGGCATCAGTCGATGGTGCGAATCTGCTTGGAGAGTAGCCCGCCGGCAATGATGCAGATCGAGATCGCGGCGCCGAGGGCGATGATCGTCCCGGGCGGCGCCAGGCTCGAGACGGCGCCGGCGAGCAGCAGGCCGAACGGAGTCAGCCCGAGTGAGCCGAACCAGTCGAGGCTCACGACGCGGGAGAGCATGTGCTGCGGCACGAGCTGCATCAGCATGGTCTCCCAGACTGTCACGCCGAAGCCGATACAGATCCCCCGAAGGAACGCGGCCACGACCGACACCGCGTACCAGGGCGAGAGTGCGAAAACGATCACGAGCAGGCTGTTGACGATCCAGATCAGGTACGAGATCAGGCCTCGGCGGCGTGTGAGGTTGAGCTGGGCGAAGACAACCGATCCGAGGATCATCCCCGCCCCGATCGCCGAGAAGAGCAACCCGTACGCGCCGACCCCTAGGTGGAAGTGCTCGCGGACGAGCTTCGGCGTCAGCACCTGGATCGGCGCCCACTGGAACATCAGCACGAAGGCGAACAGGCTGATCGTCACCCATAGCCATGGGACCCCGGCGATGTAGCGGAATCCGGCTCCGATGTCGCGCAGCGTGCCCTCGCCGGCGGCGTGCTCTGGCGCGCTCGGGCGGGTTGCGTAGACGAATCCGAAGGAGACGAGGTACGAGACCGCGTTGAACCCGAAGACCACGGTCGCGCCGGCGAATCCGTAGAGGAGAGCGGCCACGGAAGGGCCGATCAGGTAGCTGCCCTGCCGGGCCATTCCGATCAGCGCGTTCGCCGATCCGAGTCGCGGCTCCTCAACCACGAGCGGGATCAATCCGCCGAGCGCCGGCGTGAAGAAGCCGGTCGCGAGACCCTCGACGAAGGCGATGCCGAGCAGGATCCCGAGCGTGAGATGACCGGTCGCGTCGACAACGACGAGTGCGCCGATGATCGCGAAGCGGGCGGCGTCGGAGACGAGCATCAGCGTCCGCCGGTCGTAGCGGTCCGCGAGAGCGCCGCCGACAAGCACGGTCGAGAGGACGCCGACTCCCTGGAACGTCAGCACGATCCCAAGGGAGCGAGCCGACCCGGTCAGCGTGAAGGTGCGCCAGCCGAGCGCGACCACGAACGCCGCATCGCCGAGCAGGGAGATCGCCTGGCCGGTCCAGAGCAGGCGGAAATCGCGGCTCTGGAAGGCCCGGAGCACGCGTGCGCGCGACGGAACGGCGGCGGTCGCTGCCATTGCCCGAAAGCTATCCTGCTCCCGTGTCCGACCTGCTGCGCGTCGCCTGCGTCCAGATGACGAGCGGCCCCGAGAAGGCGGCGAACCTCGAGAAGGCCGAGCAGCTCGTCGCCCGGGCCGCAGCGACCGGAGCCGACCTCGTCGCGCTCCCGGAGAAATGGAACGCGATCGGGACGACCGAGCAGCTGCACGCGGCCGCGGAGCCGCTCGAGGGCGGCGAGTCGGTCGCGGCCATGGCGAGCTGGGCGCGGAGCCACGCGATCACGCTCGTCGGCGGGTCGATCTCCGAGCGGCGCGAAGGCCGCGAGAAGCTCTCGAACACGTCGATTGCATTCGGCCCCGACGGCGAGGTCCTCGGCGTCTACCGCAAGATCCACCTCTTCGACGTCGAGGTTGGCGGCAACGTCTACCGCGAGTCGGAGGCCGAGGAGCCCGGTGCCGAGCCGGTCGTCGTGCAGGGCGAAGGGTGGCCGGTCGGGCTGACCGTCTGCTACGACGTCCGCTTCCCGGAGCTCTACCGGATCCTCGCGCTCGAAGGCGCCGAGCTCGTGACCGTCCCGGCGCACTTCACGACGCCGACCGGCAAGGACCACTGGCACGTGCTCCTGCGTGCGCGGGCGATCGAGAACCAGTATTTCGTCGCCGCGCCAGCGCAGGTCGGCGAGACGCTGCCGGGGAAGCCGGCCTATGGGCGGTCCCTGATCGTCGACCCATGGGGGATTGTGGTCGCGCAGGCGCCTGACGAGGAGACCGTGATCTCGGCCGAGCTCGACCGCGCGCGGCTGCGTGAGATTCGCGAGAAGCTGCCGTCGCTGCGCAACCGGCAGGCGGACGCATACCGCTGGCCGACGCTCGCCTGATCGCGTCGCGCTGGGGCCTGGCCCTCGGCGAGCCGTTCGCCGGAGGAGTCGCCTCTGAGCTGGTCGCGCCTGCGGGAGAGGACGCAGTGCTGAAGGTGCAGAAGCCGCACCGCGAGTCCGAGCACGAGGCGGCGGCGCTCAAGCTCTGGGACGGCGACGGCGCGGTTCGGCTCCTCCGGCACGATCCCGAAGAGCACGCGCTGCTGCTCGAGCGCTGCGTGCCGGGGACGCCGCTCTCGGCGGCCGGGCAGGAGGCCGCCCTCGACGTCTTCGTCGAGCTGCTGCCGCGGCTCTGGAAGCCGGCCGGCCAGCCGTTCAGGTCGCTCGCCGAGGAGGCTGCCTGGTGGGCCGAGTACTTGCCACGTCAAGACTGGAGCTTCGCGCCGGAGCTGCTCGAAGCGGCACTCGAGGCACTTCGAGAGCTTCCGGGCACGCAGGGCGAGCAGGTGCTGCTGCATCAGGACCTGCACGCCGACAACGTCCTCTCGGCGCAGCGCGAGCCCTGGCTCGCGATCGACCCGAAGCCGCTCGCCGGCGAGCGAGAGCTCGGCATCGCACCAGTCGTCCGCTCGCGCGAGCTGGGCCATTCGAAGCGAGACGTCCTCCGCCGCTTCGATCGGCTGACCGCCGAGCTCGGCCTGGATCCCGAGCGGGCTCGCGGGTGGACGATCGCGCAGACGGTCGCCTGGGCCTCGGACGGCGAGCTCCACCAGACCCACGTCGAAACCGCACGCTGGCTGCTAGAAGCACGTTGATGGTCAAGGCCGTCCTCTTCGACGTCGACTTCACGATCGCCCGGCCCGGGCCGGAGCTCGGGCCGGAGGGGTACGAGCGACTCGGTGAGCGCTTTGGGCTGGAGCTCGACCCGTCGCGCTACGCGGCGGCGCGCGAGCGGGCCGTCGAGGGCATCAAGCGTCACCCGGAGCTCGAGCACGACGAGGAGATCTGGGTCGCGTTCACGGAGCGGATCGTCCGCGGCATGGGCGGCGACGCCGACTCGGCCCACGACTGCGCCGTCGCGATGACGAACTCGAACACCGGGCGCGACCTGGAGGCATTCGTCGCGCACCATCGGCTCGACGTCGACGCCGCGATCGGCTCCGGGGCATTCGGGCGGACGAAGCCGCACCCCGCGATCTTCGGTGCCGTGCTGGATCGGATCGGGGTCGAGCCGGGCGATGCGGCAATGGTCGGCGACTCGCCCGAGGACGACATCGACGGCGCCCACGCTGCCGGAATCGAGCAGGCCTTCCTGCTTGACCGCGACGACCGCTACCCGGAGCTCGAGCCGCGCCTGCCGGATCTCTACGCCCTGCCCGCCGTGCTCGGCCTCGGTCAGGCCCAGGGTTAGACTTCCCCGGTCGTGCCCGCTCGCTCGGACGCGCAAGCGCAGGAAGGAAAACGGCGGCTGCTGCTCCAGGCGGCGGTTCGGGTCTTCGCGCGCAAGGGCTACCACGCCTCGCGGATCAGCGACATCGCCGAGGAGGCGGGCGTGGCGTACGGGCTGCTCTACCACTACTTCGACTCGAAGGAAGAGGTGCTCCGCAATGTCTTCCGCGAGACCTGGCGCGCGCTGATCGCAACGATCAAGAGCGTCGAGGAGGGCGACGACCCGCCGCGCGAGCAGCTGCGCAAGGTCGCCGAGATCCTGATCCGCTCCTGGCGGCGCGAGCCCGACCTCGTGCGTGTCCTCGTTCTCGAGGTCACCCGCAGCGGCCACCTGGCCGGTGAGATGGACGAGATCGTCGCCTCGTTCGCGGCGATCCAGGAGATCGTCGAGCGCGGCCAGGCCGACGGCACGATTCGCGTCGACATCGACCCGCTCCTCGCGAGCTACGTCTTCTACGGGGCGATCGACGAGCTGCTGACCGGCTGGGTCCTCGGCCGGCTCCCCGACTCCGACGATGACCTCGCCCGGGCCGAGCGCACCGTGGTCGAGATCGTCGCCGGCGGCCTCGCCCCAGAGCACGCCGGCGCGACGGCGTAGTGGCGACGACACCGGCGTCGGAGGCGCGGCTCGGCGCGCCGCCGGTCAGGACACGGTTGCTCTGGACGCTCGGCTCCGGCGCCTTCGGCCTCGCCTACTCGATCACGACTATCTCCGTCGCGCTGCCGCCGCTGCTGCACACGTTCACGGACTCGGGCTCGCTGATCGGGCTGGCGATCGGTGCGGAGGGGCTGTTCGCGCTGACGCTGTCGCCGGTGGTTGGGCCCTGGAGCGACTCGTTCCACACCCCGCTCGGGCGGCGGCGGCCGTTCATGCTCGTCGGGCTCGGGCCGATGGCGTTCTGCCTGCTGCTGATCCCGTTCATGCCGACGCTGTGGACCACCGTCCTGCTCGTGCTCGCGTTCTACTTCGCGTACTACCTGTACGAGCCGCCGTACCGCGGGCTCTACCCCGACGTGCTGCCGCCCTCGACCTACGGCCGCGCGCAGGGCGTGCAGCACGTGCTGCGCGGGATCGCGCTGGGGATCGCGCTCGTCGGCGGCAACTTCCTGCTGAAGGTGTGGGCGCCGGCTCCGTTCCTGACCGCGGCGTGCGTGACAACGGGGGCGTGCGGGCTGACCATCCTGCTCGTGCGCGAGGACGGCGGGC
>VAWL01000217.1 GCA_005883965.1 Actinomycetota bacterium | reverse complement strand
CAGCTTGCCCCGGCGTGCGCCGGGCTTGGCGAGGGGCTCCGCGTCGCATACGTGCAACTCCCGGGCGGCGCCCTGCCGCTGCCGCTCTCGGACACCGTGCGGGCCCTGCGCGAGCGCGGCCTGCTCACCACCACTGTCTCTGCCGGCGCCTGCTTCGGCGGCGACGTCGAGTGCGTGGGGGTCGAGTCGGCCCTCGCCTGGTCGGCCGGCGCCGGATACCAGGCGGTCGTCTGCTCGATCGGCCCGGGGATCGTCGGCACCGGCTCGCGGCTCGGCCATGGGGGCCTGGCGGCTGCTGAGGCGGTCAACGCCGGCGCGGCTCTCGGCGGCTCGCCGGTGCTGTCGGCGCGGGTCTCGAGCGCCGACGAGCGCGAGCGGCACCGCGGCGTCTCGCACCACACGGAGGCGGTGCTCAGGGTCTGCGCCGACGGCGTAGTCGTTGCCTGGCCGGCCGGGCTCGACGCGCCGGACTGGGTCGAGCCGCGGCGGGAGGTGGGCGTCGACGGCTGGGAAGACGCCTGCGCCGGGCTACCTCTCTCGCACATGGGCCGCGGGCCCGACGAGGAGCCATGGTTCTTCGCCGCCGCCTTCGCTGCCGGGCGCCTGGCCGGAAGCCTCGTCACCTAGATCGGCGACTCGCCGCGCGACCCTGTTGCGTTCTTGGCGGCCCGGTGGCCACCAACCTCCTCCCCGCTGCGATCGTAACCGGGAAAGACGCGCATCTCTGTCATGGGATCGTGACGAATGTGTGACTTCACACTGGACGCTCTCGCAGTCTGCGAACCCGCCGCAAGCTAGGGTTTCCCGCCCATGAAAGTCGGCGTCGTCAAGGAGATCAAGTCGGACGAGTACCGGATCGCGCTTACACCGGCCGGTGCTCGCGAGCTCGTCCAGCGCGGTCATGAGGTGCTCGTGGAGGCAGGCCCTCTGAATACCCGCTCCTGCGCGAGGGGCTCGTGCTCTTCACGTACCTGCATCTGGCTGCGAGCGACGAGCTGACCCGCGCGCTGGCCGAGAGCGGCGCCGCCTGCGTCGCGTACGAGACGGTCGAGACCGACAACCACGCGCTCCCGTTGCTTGCGCCGATGAGCGAGATCGCCGGCCGGCTTGCGGCGCAGGCCGGCGCCTACTTCCTCGAGAAGCCGCTCGGCGGCCACGGGCTCCTGCTGGGGGGCGTTCCCGGCGTTGCGCCCGGGCGCGTGCTAGTTATCGGCGGCGGGATCGTCGGCTACAACGCCGCGGTGATCGCGCTGGGGCTCGGCGCGAACGTGACCATCCTCGAGCGCTCGATCGACCGTATGCGGCACCTGGACGAGGTCCTCTCGGGCCGGGTCAGCCTGGTCATGTCCTCGACGTTGCAGATCGAGGAGTCGATCGTCGAGGCCGACGTCGTGATCGGGGCGGTGCTGATCCCGGGCGCCGTCGCGCCGAAGCTGGTCACGCGCGAGATGGTCACGGCGATGAAGGACGGCGCCGTGCTCTGCGACGTTGCGATCGACCAGGGCGGCTGCGCCGAGACCTCGCACCCGACGACGCACAGCGAGCCGGTGTACGTCGTCGACGGCGTCACGCACTACTGCGTGGCGAACATGCCCGGCGCCGTTCCGATCACGTCGACGAAGGCACTCACCAACGTGACGCTCCCATACGTCGAGGCGATCGCCGACCACGGCCTCGCCGAGGCGGTCGCACTGGACCCGGCGCTCGCGCGCGGAGTGAACGTCCTCGACGGCAGGATCACCTACGAGGCGGTCGCGGACGCGCACGGGCTCGACTTCCATCCGCTCCAGGACGTCCTGCCGCTCTCGCCGGTCTGAGCAGCTACTGCTGCGACTGTTGCTTCTGCTGTCCGCCCGGGCTCAGCCTGACGACGATCCAGGTGGTCACGGCCGCCAGCGCGATCACACAGGCGGCGAAGACGACGAGACCGAGCAGTCCGAGGACGGTATCCACGACCAACCTAGAATAGCCGCATGCCGCGGGCCTGCGTGATCGTGCTGGACGCCGTCGGCGCCGGAGAGGCGCCCGATGCCGCCGACTACGGCGACGAGGGCTCCGACACCCTCGGCAACGTCGCGCGTGCGGTCGGCGGGCTCGATCTGCCGAACCTCGAGGCGCTCGGGCTCGGCAACATCGAGCCGCTAGAGGGCTGTCCACCCCAGCCGGGAGCGCCCGCAGTCGCCGGGCGCCTGCTCGAGCTCTCGAAGGGCAAGGACACGACTGCCGGCCACTGGGAGATGATGGGCATCGTCACCGCGACGCCCTTCCCGACCTACGCGCAGGGGTTTCCGCACGACGTGATCGATCCGTTCATGCACCGGACCGGGCGAGGGGTGCTCGGCAACAAGCCTGCGTCGGGGACGGAGATCATCCAGGAGCTCGGCGAGGAGCATCAGCGGACCGGCAAGTGGATCGTCTACACGTCGGCAGACTCCGTCTTCCAGATCGCCGCGCACGAGGAGACGATCCCGCTCGAGGAGCTCTACGAAGGTTGCCGCATCGCGCGCGAGATCCTCACGGGAAAGCACGCGGTCGGGCGGGTGATCGCGCGGCCGTTCGTCGGCGAGCCCGGGAACTACGTGCGGACCGCGAACCGGCACGACTTCTCGCTGGAGCCGAAGCGGCCGAACTACCTGACGCTCGTCCGGGAGGCAGGCCAGAAGGTCTACGGCGTCGGCAAGATCGGCGACATCTTCGCCGGCTGCGACATCGACGAGTCGCATCCGACGCAGTCGAACATCGACGGGATCGTGCAGACCGAGAAGCTCCTCCGCGAGGTCGACGAGGGGCTGGTCTTCGTGAACCTCGTCGAGACCGACCAGCTCTGGGGCCACCGCAACGACCCGGTCAACTTCCACCGCTGCCTGCAGGACTTCGACCGGCGCCTGCCCGACCTCCTGGACGGCCTGCGCGACGAGGACCTGCTGATCCTCACCTCCGACCACGGGTGCGACCCGACGACGCCGTCGACCGACCACTCGCGCGAGTACGCGCTGCTGGTCGCCTATGCGCCAGGGCGCAACGCGGCCGGCCGGATCCACGAGGGCGGCGTGTTCGGGGATGTCGGTGCGACGGTCAACCGGTGGCTCGGGGGCAAGGCGCCGCGCCGCGGCATTCCCGGCGAGCCGATTCTCGAGCGATAGTCGTGGCGACCGCGCGCTACGTGGTCGAGGATCTCGACCAAGCCGTCAGCTTCTACGTCGAGCGGCTCGGGTTCCGACACGGGCGGGCGTTCGGGCCCGTCGCACACGTCCATCGCGGCGATCTCGAGCTCTGGCTCA
>VAWL01000212.1 GCA_005883965.1 Actinomycetota bacterium | reverse complement strand
CTCGTCCAGAGCCAGCGCGGCGCCGAGGGCGGCTACTGGCTCGCCCACCCGGCGGACGAGATCTCGCTCGCAGACGTGATCCGCGCGGTCGAGGGCCCGATCGCCAACGTGCGGGGCGAACGGCCCGAGCAGGTCGCGTACGCAGGCGCGGCCGAGCCTCTGAGGGAGGTCTGGATCGCCGTGCGCGGCAACCTGCGTGCCGTGCTGGAGAACGTCACGCTCGCCGACGTGGCCGCCGGCAACCTGCCCGACGAGGTCAGCCGGATCGCGGCTGATCCGGATGCCTGGCAGCCTCACTGAAGACGGTCTCCCGGCTCGAGCGGACATAGACGATCTGGCCTCGCTCGAGCTCGAGCTGCTCCGCCTCTTCCTGCGTGAGCTGCGCCAGCAGGTGCTGGCCGTCGTCGCGGACGAGTTCCACGCGCGCCTCGAAGCCGAGGTGAACCACGCGCTCGACCATCGCCTCGACCGAGCCCTCGTCGGGCTCGAGCCGCAGCTCGACGTCGTGCGGCCGGACGAAGGTCTCGCCGAGCCGGTTCACCGGCCCGACGAAGGTCATCACGAACTCGTTGGCCGGCGAGTCGTAGAGCTCGCGCGGCGAGCCGACCTGCTCGATCCGCCCGTCGTTCAGGACGACGATCTGGCCGGCGACCTCCATCGCCTCCTCCTGGTCGTGGGTGACGATGATGGTCGTCACGTGCACCTCGTCGTGCAGGCGCCGCAGCCAGGCGCGGAGCTCCTTGCGCACGCGCGCGTCGAGGGCGCCGAAGGGCTCATCGAGCAGGAGCACGCTCGGCTCGACCGCCAGCGCGCGGGCCAACGCCATCCGCTGGCGCTGGCCGCCGGAGAGCTGCGCCGGATAGCGCTTGGCGAGACCCTCGAGCTGGACGAGCTCCAGTAGCTCGTGGACGCGCCTGCCGATCTCGGCGCGCGGACGCTTGCGGATGGTGAGGCCAAAGGCGACGTTGTCGTAGACCGTCATGTGCTTGAAGGCCGCGTAGTGCTGGAAGACCATCCCGACCCCGCGCGCGCGCGCCGGCCGCTCGGTGACGTCCTCGGAGCCGATCAGCACCTGCCCGGCGTCCGGCTCCTCGAGCCCGGCAATCACGCGCAGGAGCGTCGACTTGCCGCTGCCGCTCGGGCCGAGCAGCGCCGTCAGCGAGCCCTCGGGAATCGTGACGGAAACGTCGTGCAACGCCGTGAACCCGTTGAAGCGCTTCGTGACGTCGATGGCCGTGATTCCGCTCATGCCGACTCCTCTCTCGGGTGCAGGGCTCGTAGGCCCACGACGACCGCGATCGCGATCAGCGCGAGCAGGACCGACGTGGCGTAAGCGCCGGAGGTGTCGAAGCCGTCGAACTGGGCCTTCACGTACAGCGGCAGCGTCTGCGTCTTGCCCTCGATGTTGCCGGAGACCGCGCTGACGGCCCCGAACTCGCCGATCGCTCGCGCCGTCGTCAGCACGACGCCGTAGGCGACCGCCCAGCGGATGGCCGGGAAGGTGATCCGTCGGAAGGTCTGGAACGGGCCGGCGCCCAATGTCTCCGCGGCCTGCTCCTGCTCGGTGCCGACCTCGCGCAGCACCGGCACCACCTCGCGCACGACGAACGGCAGCGAGACGAAAGCCCGACCACGACCGGCGACAGCGCCAGCGGCAGGTCGACGACCGCGTTCACGACGCCACGGCCCGGCAGGCGGCTGCGCACGAGCAGCAGCGCGAGGATGATCCCGACGACGGTGTTCGCCGGGACCGCGATCGCGGCTACGAGCAACGTCAGCTTCAGCGCGTGCAGCGCCTCGGCCGTGGTCACCGCGTGCCAGGCGTGCGCAAAGCCGTGCTCGAAGGCCTTGTAGAACACGAAGGCGACCGGCAGGCCCAGCAGGAACGCCAGGTAGCCGAGCGCGCCGAAGCGGAGCACGTACCTAGACACGGTCGTGGCGGGTCCTCCACCGCCGGAAGCCGCCGATCGCCAGCAGGACGCCGAACGAGATCACGAGCAGCAGCACTGAGACCGCCGCGGCGCCGCTCCCGTTCCCGGCCTGGAGCTGGCCGAAGATGTAGACGGACGAGACCTCGGTCTTGAAGGGGATGTTCCCGGAGATCAGCACGACCGCGCCGAACTCGCCCACGGCTCGCGCGAACGCGAGCGTCACCCCCGACAGGATCGCCGGCAGCAGGTTCGGGAAGACGATCCGCCGAAAGACCGCCGACGGCCGCGCCCCGAGCGACGCCGCCGCTTCCTCCATCTCCGTGTCCAGCTCGAGCAGCACCGGCTGTACCGCGCGCACGACGAAGGGGAGCGTCACGAAGAGCAGCGCCAAAAGCAGGCCGAGCCGCGTGAAGGCGACGTCGATCCTGAACGGCCCGCCCGGCCCGTAGAGCGCCAGGAGCGTCAGCCCGGCGACGATCGTCGGCAGCGCGAACGGCAGGTCGATGACCGAGTCGACGATCCCCTTGCCTCTGAAGCGGTCGCGGACGAGCACCCAGGCGATCGCCGTGCCGGCGATGGCGTTGACGAGGGCGCAGACCGCGGACACGCCGAGCGTCAGCTTCAGCGCCGCCACGGCCTCGGGCCTCGTCACCTCGCTCCAGAAGGCGAGCGCGCCCGGCGCGCCGGAGCCGACGCGAACCGGCCGCTCGAGAACGGCGGCGCTAGTGGCCAAGCGACGCTTCGATCTTCGCCATGACCCCGGTCTTCGGATCGAAGAAGCGCTGGTTCACCCTCGGCCAGCCGTTCAGGCCCAGCTTCGCCGAGCGGATCGTGAACAGCCCCGGCGGGTGGTAGAGGTGATAGCGCTTCGCCACGCTCTTGACGACCGGCTGGAAGCCCTGGTCACCGAATGCGCGCTGTGCGGTCGACGACCAGAGGTACTTGAAGAAGGCCTTCGCCGCAGGCTTCGTCAACCCGGTCTTCGTGAGCGCGACCGGCGTCTCGATCAGCAGCGTCGCCTTCGGAACGTGGTACTCGGTGTGGACGCCCTTCTTCTCGGCATAGATCGCCTCGTCCTGGTACGTGAGCAGCACATCGCCCTTGCCCTGCGCGAAGACTTGCAGCGCCTCGCGCGCACTCGCCGGCTGCACCGGCACGTGGTGGAACAGCTTTGAGAGGTAGGCGATCGCCTGCTTGTCGGTCTTGCCCGAACGCCGCAGCGCACCGTACGCGGCCATCACGTTCCAGCGGGCGCCGCCCGAGGTGAACGGGTTCGGCGTGATCACCTGGACGCCCGGCTTGACCAGGTCGCCCCAGCCTGTGACGTGCTTGGGGTTCCCGCTACGGACGACGAAGACGACGACCGAGTCGGAGACGACCCCGTGGTAGCGGTTCGCGCTGCGCCAGTTCTTCGGGACGAGATGCTTCTGGACGAGCAGGTTGACGTCGGGGTCGAGCGACAGCGCGACCAGGTCGGCGGGCTGGCCGGCAGCGACCGCGCGCGCCTGATCGCCCGAGGCTCCGTAGGACTGCGTGAAGCCGACCCCACTCCCGGCGGCGGTGCCCTGGAAGGCGCCGATGATCTTGCCGTAGGCGTCCTTCGGGGTCGAGTAGGCGACGAGGTCGACCGAGCTGCCCTTCGACGCGCCGCTCGCCGAACCGGCGACGAGCGCGACTCCTACCAAAGCAATCCAAATGACCTTCATGCGCCTCCCTTATTTGTCTAGGTTGTCCACAGAGCTGCTGGACAATAGGCGCCCGCTGATAGCCGCGTCAAGTGTGAACCGCTCCTCCGTAGAGTTGGCTGCCGTGGAGCCGCTCGACCGATCGACGATCTGGCCCTACGAAGGCGGCGAGCCGGGCGCCTTCTACTACCAGCGCTACGCGCACCCAACCGGGGTCGCGGCCGAGCGCGCGTTGGGCGAGCTCGAGGGCGGCTCGGCGCTGCTCTTCCCCTCCGGCTCGGGCGCGATCACGTCGCTCGTGCTGGCGCTGCTCGAGCCCGGGCAGACGATCGCGCACGCCGAGGGCGCCTACTACGGCACCGCCCTGCTCTTCGAGGAGCTTTCTCGCTGGGGCATCCGTCACGTCGAGTTCGACCAGACCGGCCCGCCGCCCGACGGCGCCGACCTGATCTGGCTCGAGGCGCCCTCGAACCCGTTTCTGACCATGCCGGACTTTGAGGCCGCGGCGGCCGCGCCGGGCCGCGTCGTGGTCGACTCGACCGCGGCGACGCCCGTCTACCTGCGCCCGCTCGAGCGCGGCGCCGACTTCGCTGTCCACAGCGCGACCAAGTACCTCGGCGGCCACTCGGACGTCCTGATCGGCGCGGTCGTGGCGCGCGCGGTCGAGGACGCGGAGCGCCTGCGCAACTTCCGCGGCCGCACGGGAATCGTCGCCGCGCCCGACCCGTGCTGGCTGCTGCTCCGGAGCCTCAAGACGCTGCCAGTGCGGATGGAGCGGATCACCGCGAACGCGGAGACGCTCGTGCAGAAGCTCCAGGCCCATCCGGCGGTCGAGGTCGTCCGTTACCCCGGCTTCGGCGGCCTGCTCTCGTTCGACGTCGCCGACCCACACAAGGTCGAGACCTCGCTGCGCGCAATCAAGAACGCAACCAGCCTCGGTGGCACCGAGTCGGTGCTCGAGAGCCGCGCGCGCTGGGAGGGCGACCGCGTCCCGGCTGGCCTGCTGCGCCTCAGCGTCGGGCTCGAGGACCCGGACGAGCTCTGGGCCGACCTCGAGCAAGCTCTGAGTTGACCGTCGTCTTCTTCCCCGAGGGCGCGTTCGGCCCGACGAACAACTGCGTCGGCATCGGCAAGGTCCTGCTCGAGCGCGGTGAGCGCGTCGTCTTCGTCGTCGAGGAGTCGTTCGCCGGCACGCTCGAGGCCCAGGGCTTCGAGGAGGCGACGATGCGGCTGAAGCCTCCGCCGGAGGTCGAGGAGGCGCCGGGTCAGTTCTGGAAGGACTTCGTGCGCGATACGGCGCCGGAGTTCCGCAAGCCGACCATCGACCAGCTCGAGACGTTCATCCTCCCGGTCTGGCAGGAG
>VAWL01000024.1 GCA_005883965.1 Actinomycetota bacterium | reverse complement strand
GGACGGCGATGTCGCGCCGGCGATCGCTGCCGCGGACCCGGCGACGGGTGTCGACCTGCTGATGGGCGTTGGCGGCACCCCGGAAGGAGTGATCGCAGCGGCGGCGCTGAAGTGCGTCGGCGGCGGCGTCCTCGGGAAGCTCTGGCCGCGCAACGACGAGGAGCGGCAGCAGCTGGTCGACGCGGGGCTCGACCCTGAGCGCGTGCTCACGACCGACGACCTGGTTGCGAGCGACAACGTCTTCGTCGCGGCCACCGGCGTAACGAGCGGCGCGCTCCTCCGCGGCGTGCGCTACACCGCCGACGGCGCGGTCACCGACTCGATCGTGATGCGCTCGCGCTCGGGGACGGTGCGCCGCGTCGAGGCGACCCACGCCTTCGAGAAGCTGGAGCGCTTCTCGGGCCGCGAGTACCGCCCGTAACGCAGCGGCCGGGCGCGAGACTGACCGCCATGAGGCTCGTGCCCGTCCTGTTGGCCGCCGTCGCGCTCGCCCCCGCTGCGGCCGGGTCGTCGGCGCCTGTGCTGACGGCGCACTCGTCGAGCTACGGAAGGGCGCTCTTCGACGGCCGTGGCTACGTCCTCTACGCGTTCACGCGCGACCACAAGCGCAGCGCCTGCTACGGCGAGTGCGCCGTGCGCTGGCCGCCATACTTCGCGCCGAAAGGGAAGTTGCGGGTCGGCAACGGCGTCAAGCGATCGCTGCTCGGGACGGTGGCGCGCAAGAACGGCCGCAGGCAGGTCACCTACGCGGGCCGGCCGCTCTACTTCTACGTCGGTGACACGGGGCCGGGAGTGATCCGCTGCCAGAACGCCCTCGAGTTCGGCGGCCGCTGGCTGCTCGTCCGGCCGAACGGCAAGCTCCTCCGCTAGGAGGGCTTGGCGGAACCTCGCCCGACGGCACAGACTAGGTTTCGTCAAGCCCTCCTAAACCGCTGCGGCCTCCATCTCGGGAGCGTAGGAGCCGGTGCGCGCGGCGCTGTTGAACTTCGCGCGCCGGTAGAACGCCTTCTGTGCCTCCTCGACGTTGGCGGGGTCGCCGCCCCAGGACTTGATGGCCGGCGCCTGCAGCGCGCGGCCGTAGGAGAAGGACAGCTCCCACGGGTGCGGCCCGCGGGCGTTCATGGCGTTCAGGTGCGCGGTCGCGTCCTCGTCCGTCTGGCCGCCGGAGAGGAAGACGATCCCCGGCACCGCCGCCGGGACGTGCCTCGTGAGTACGTCGAGCGTCGCCTCGGCGACCTCGTTGACCCCGGCACGATCGCCGGCCTCGTAGCCGCTCAGGACCATGTTCGGCTTCAGCAGCGTCCCGTACAGGTCGACGCGCTGGTCGTGGAGCTCGGTGAAGAGCGCCTGCTGGGCGCGGCCGGTCGCCTTCGCGGCGCGCTCGATCGAGTGGTCGCCGTCCATCAGCACCTCGGGCTCGACGATCGGGACGATGCCCGCCTCCTGCGAGAGGGCGGCGTACCGGCCGAGCGCGTGCGCGTTCGTCCAGACGCAGTACTCGCTCGGCCGCTGGGCGTCGATCGAATAGGTCGCGCGCCACTTGCTGAAGCGCGCGCCGAGCTCGTAGTACTCGGCGAACCGCTCGCGCAGCCCGTCGAGCCCTTCGGTGACGGTTTCCCCCTCGGCGAGCGCAAGTGGCTTGGCGCCCAGGTCCACCTTGATCCCCGGGATGATCCCGCGGTCGGCGAGCAGCTTCGGGAACGGCGTCCCGTCAGAGGCGCTCTGCCGGATCGTCTCGTCGTAGAGGATCACGCCGCTGATGTACTCCTCGACGCCCGGCGTCGTGAAGAGCAGCTCGCGGTAGGCGCGGCGGTTGTCCTCCGTCGATTCGAGCTGGATCGAGTCGAAGCGCTTCTTGATCGTGCCGGTGCTCTCGTCGGCGGCGAGGATGCCCTTGCCCTCGGCGACGAGCGCTTTCGCTGTCTCGTGGAGTTCGGCTCCCATGGCTCCCCCTTCGGTCGCTCCCGTGATTATGGCTCAGCCGTCGTCTTCCTCGGCCGCTCCTTCGACGCCCTGGAGCAGGAGCTGGGCGCGGCGCAGCTCCTCCGCGCTGGCGGGCTCGATCGTGCCGGCGCTCACCCACCAGGCCGGGTGGATCTCGTTCCAGCCGTGCTTGGAGTCCTCGACCCACGGGCCGGCGACCTCGATCCGCGCGCCCTCGGCCGGGACCGCGACCTTCGAGCGGTCCTGCGGGATGATCTCGACGACGAGGCGCTGGCCGTCGTGGGCGAGCAGGTGCTCGTAGTCCGGGTCCGGCCGCAGGTCGACATGGACGTCGCCGTCGAACACTTCGAACTTGACCTTGTCGACGGTGCCGATCGCTACCCGGCAGCGGCTCTTCACGCGCAGGCGCTGCGGGTGGTAGACGCCGGCCAGCGGGTTGCCGCCGCGGCAGTAGGGCGAGGGGAGCGTGACCTGGCGCCGGAGGCTGCAGGCGGCAGTGCAGCAGGCGAGGAACAGGGCGAGAAGGACGGCCGGGCGGCGCACCCCCCGAGGGTGCCTGCGCCTTCGCCGGCGCGAAAGTCGCAGTTTCGGACTCGGCTAGAATCGAGCGCGACGCGGACGTAGCTCAGTTGGTAGAGCATCAGCTTCCCAAGCTGAGGGTCGCGGGTTCGATCCCCGTCGTCCGCTTTTTCCCTTTTCCAGAGGGCTTCCCGCGATAGAGTCGC
>VAWL01000023.1 GCA_005883965.1 Actinomycetota bacterium | reverse complement strand
GCGGATCTCGAATCATCTGCGCCCGCGTCTCCGTGCGCGGACGCATGATCGACCTGCCGAGGAAGTCACCTGGAAGGCAAACCGTTTCGCCCGCCGGGAGCTGGAGGAGCGGATCGCGCGAATGATCGAATCCGGTCGACCCTGGACGTCCAGCCACCCGGCCTCACGCTCTTGTCGCACCGAAACATCCACTAGCGGCGAGTGCCCCGCGCGAGGCGTGAACGAGAGGCGCATACGGGATTCGAACCCGTGCCGCCGCCGTGAGAGGGCGGTGTCCTAGGCCACTAGACGAATGCGCCCGGCAGCGGCTTAGTGTAGCGGCGAACCAGCGCCTCTCGCCCCGGCGAGCTACGGCCGGCGCGACCCGACTGTGGACGAGTTGTCACGCTTCCGTCACGCCGGCGTGACACAGGCGTGCGACTTTTCCGACTAGGCTCGCAGTGGGGAGGAGGTTGGTGGCCACCGGGCCGGAAAAGCCCTGGAACCGGGGCGGAAAGCCTTGGACTGCGGGGCTAGGATTCGAACCTAGACTACTCGGTCCAGAGCCGAGCGTCCTACCATTAGACGACCCCGCAACGTGCCGTTGCGGCCTTTTGAGTGTAGCCCGTCTCAGGCGCTGGGTCCCGCTGAAGGACGAGCGCCCCACGCTCTGGCCGGGCGCGACTCCGGACGCAAGCTCGACGTACCTGGGCTGCGGCGAGGCGCTACTCAGGCGACGTCTGCGGCCCAGTCGCCGTAGAGCGAAGTGTAGAGACCGCGCGCATCCATCAGCTCGTCGTGGGTCCCCTGCTCGACGACCTGGCCGTGCTCGAGCACGACGATCAGGTCGGCGTCGCGGATCGTCGAGAGGCGGTGGGCGATCACGAACGCGGTCCGGCCGGCCAGCAGGGTTCGCAGCGCGCGCTCGATCTTTCGCTCGGTTCCGATGTCGACCGACGAGGTCGCCTCGTCGAGGATCAGGATCCGCGGGTCGGCGAGCAGGGCGCGCGCGAGCGCGACGAGCTGGCGCTGCCCCAGCGAGAGCCGGGTCCCGCGTTCCTGGAGCTGCGTCTCGTAGCCGTCCTCGAGGCGGAGGATGAAGTCGTTCGCGCCGATCGTCTCGGCCGCGCGGACGACGTCCTCCGGATCAGCGTCCGGCCGGCCGAAGGCGATGTTCTCCCGGACCGTGCCGGCGAAGAGAAAGCCCTCCTGCGGGACGATGCCGAGCTGATGGCGGAGCGAAGCCTGCGTGACGTCGCGCAGATCGTGGCCGTCGATCGTGATCCGGCCCTTGCGCGGGTCGTAGAAGCGCGCGAGTAGCTTGGCGATCGTCGACTTGCCGGCTCCGGTGTGGCCGACGAGCGCGACCGTCGTTCCGGCCGGGACATCAAGGGTGAGCCCGTGCAGCACCTCGGGGCCGTCGCCGTAGCCGAAGCGCACGTTCTCGAAGGCGACGTTCCCCTCGACGGGCGGGAGCTCGACCGCGCCGGGGCGGTCGGTGACCTCCGGCTCCTGGTCGAGCACGTCCACGATCTTGTCGAGCGCGGCGGTCGCGGAGAGGAAGGTGCCGTAGAGCTGCGAGAGCTGCTGAACCGGGTCGAAGAAGTTCTGGACGTACAGCATGAAGGCGAACAGCGTTCCGAGCGTGACGGCGCCGTTGAAGTAGAGGTGGCCTCCGTAGCCGAGGACGACGGCGAGCGCGATCGACGAGAGCAGGTCGACGAACGGGAAGTAGATGCCGTTGAGGATGACCGTCTCCATGTTCGCGTCGCGATAGCGCTCGGTCACCTCGTGGAAGTTGCGCATGCTCGCGCGCTCGCGCGTGAACGAGTGGACGACGCGCATCCCGGCGATATCCTCGGCGAGGGTCGCCGTGACGAGCCCGAGCCGCTCGCGGACGGCGGCGTACGCGCGGCCCGACCGCTTGCGGAAGATCACCGTCGCGATGCTCATGAACGGGATCACGAGCAACGTGGCCAGGGCCAGCCGCCAGTCCAGGACGAAGAGCAGGATCGCCGTGCCCACCAACGTGAGCGTGTTCTGTACGAGGCTCGTGACGCCGTCGGTGACGAGCTGGTCGATCGCCTCGACGTCGTTCGTCAGGCGGCTGATGATCACGCCCGCCCGGTTGCGCTCGAAGAAGCCGAGCGAGAGCCCCTGGAGGTGGTCGAACAGGCGGTTGCGCAGGTCGGCCAGGATGCGCTCGCCGACCCAGCCCGTCAGGTAGGTCTGCGCGTAGGTCAGGCCCCAGTTCAGGAGGCCGGCGAGCAGGAACGCGCCGACGATCCACCACAGTTTCGCCAGGTCGTGGTGCTTGATGCCGTCGTCGATCGCGTACTTGGAGAGGAACGGCGGCGCGAGCGCGGTCGCGGTGGCGAGCAGGAGGGCGACGACGGAGAGCGCCGTCCGGCCCTTGTAGCGTCGCGTGAGGCGCAGGAGCATCCCGAGCCGCCGGCGGGTGCGCCGCCAGGACCAGTCCTCAACCTGCGCGGTTCGGTCCCGCATCAGGTGTCCGCCCGGCTGCCAGACCCTCATGCGCCCCCACTCACCTGAGGCCGCGCAGCCCGCCAAAACCCCGCACCCCCACCCAAACTTAGGGTGGGGTTGAACCCGCCACCCTCGTTGGTGACGATATCGGGCGTCGGCGCACTGGTCTGTGACTGGGGCGTGCCGAGTTCGGGCCGGTTTCTACACAGGCGGGTCTTCACGACGCGGCCTCCAGGGGGTCATCGGCGCGCGCCTCGACGGCGTCGGCGAACCGCCGCTCGAGCAAGCCATGCTCGTAGATGTCGTGGTAGACGGAACTGGTCTCGAGGAGCTCGTCGTGGGTCCCGCGCGCCGCGACCCGGCCCTGGTCGAGGACGACGATCTCGTCGGCGAGCGCGATCGTCGAGAGGCGGTGGGCGATGATCAGCGTCGTCCGGTCGCGCATCGCCTCGCGCAGGCCGACGCGGATCCGGGCCTCGGTGGTCGCGTCCACGGAGGCCGTCGCGTCGTCGAGGATCAGGATCCGTGGGTCGACCGCGAGCGCCCGCGCGATCGCGAGCCGCTGGCGCTGCCCGCCCGAGAGTGTGATCCCGCGCTCGCCGATGATCGTGTCGTAGCCGTCAGGCAGCTCCGCGACGAACTCGTGCGCCTGGGCGAGCCGCGCGATCCGCTCGACCTCCGCCTCATCGAGGTCCGGCGCGCCGAAGGTGATGTTCTCGCGCACGCTCGCCGAGAACAGGAACGGGTCCTGCGAGATGACGCCGATCGCCCGCCGCAGCGAGACGAGCGTCACGTCGCGGACGTCGGCCCCATCCACGAGCACGCGCCCGGAGGTGGCGTCGTAGAAGCGCGGCACGAGGGAGGTGAGCGTCGTCTTGCCGGAGCCGGTCTGACCGATCAGCGCGACCGTCCGGCCCGCCGGCACGTCGAGCGTCACGCCGTCCAGCACCGGCCGCCCCTCGAGGTACTCGAAGCTCACGTTCTCGAAGCGAAGATCGCCGTCGCCGGGCGGCAGCTCGGTCGCGTCCGGGAGCTCGGCGATCTCCTCCGGCTCGTCCATCACCTGGAAGATCCGCTCGCCCGAGGCCGTCGCGCGCTGCGACTGGCCGATCCACATCCCGAGCGAGCGGAGCGGCGTCACCAGCATCGCGAGGTAGAGGTTGAACGAGACGAACTGGCCGACGGTGAGCTCGCCGCTCGTCACCATGCGCGCGCCCACGAGCAGCACCGCGCCCTGCGCCAGCAGCGGCACCCACGAGATGAACGGCACGTACAGCGCCCGCTGCCGGTTAGCGCGTAGCGTCTGGAGGAAGACTGCCTCCGAGCGGGCGTGGAACTTGGCCGACTCCTGCGGCTCTTGCGCAAACGACTTGACGACGTGGACGCCGACGATGTTCTCCTCCGCCACCGTCGCGACGTCCGCGAGCTTCTGCTGAACGTCGCGCAGGGTCGGGTGAGCCACGTGGCTGTAGCGGTAGGCGACCACGACGAGCACCGGGGTGATCGCCAGCGCTATCAGCGCGAGCTTCCAGTTGAAGACGAGCAACACCACGGTCACCGAGAGGACGGTGAGCGCGTTCTGGAAGAAGAAGATCAAGCCGTAGCCGAGGAAGAAGCGGACGCCCTGCAGGTCGACGGTCGCGCGCGACATCAGCTGCCCGGTCTGGTGGCGGTCGTAGAAGCCGAACGAGAGGCGGATCAAATGCGCGTACAGGTCGCGCCGCATGTCCATCTCGACGGCGAGCGCCTGCCGCCCGGAGATGAGCCGGCGGCCCGCCATCAGGACCGCGCGTGCGAAGCCGATCGCCAGGACGGCGCCGACCAGGATCTTGAGCATCTGGTGATCGTGCGCCTTGAGCGCCTTGTCGATTACATCCCCTGTCAGCCAGATCAGCGCGATCGCGGCGACCTGAGAGGCGACCGCGAGCACGATCGAGACGATCAGCGAGGCCCTGTAGGGCCGCAGGAAACCCAGCAACCGAGCGAAGGTGTCGCGATAGCGAGGCGGTTCCTGCACCCTCGAAATCTAGCGGCCAGGCCCCTTGCTTCGGACTACGACGAGCTCCGCGCGAATCAGCGCGGCGGCCTCCGCGACGCGCTCCCGGTTGGCCGGGTCGTTCAGCCAGCCGCTCGCGCCCGAAGGGTGGGGGAGCGGGATCGCGACCGCGCCGTCGAGCTCGAATCGGCGTCCGACGCATTCGCTCACGCTCTTCAGGCCGAGCAGGTTGCGAGCCGCGAGGCCGCCGACCGGGACGACCAGCCGCGGCCGGACCAGACGCAGCTCCCACTCGCGCCAGAACGCGCAGAGCTGCTGCTCGCGCGGCGTCGGCGTCCGGTCGCCGCGGCCGCTCGGTGCCTTGCCGGGGTAGCAGCGCGTGACCGAGGCGCAGTAGAAAGTCGCGTAGAACTCCTCCTCGTCGAGCTCGAGCCAGCGGCGCAGCGTACGCCCGGCGCGGCCGCGCCAGGGCCGCCGCTCCTCGCCTTCGACGACCCCAGGAG
>VAWL01000022.1 GCA_005883965.1 Actinomycetota bacterium | reverse complement strand
GCCCGTCGGCGTCTGCGGCCAGATCGTCCCCTGGAACTACCCGCTGATGATGACGACGTGGAAGCTGGCGCCCGCCCTCGCCGCGGGCTGCACGATCGTGCTCAAGCCCGACTCGGCGACACCGCTCTCCGCGCTGCGGATGGCCGAGCTCGCGACAGAGGTCGGCTTCCCGCCCGGGACGATCAACGTCGTGCCCGGCCCCGGCCCAGTCGTCGGCGCGCACCTCGTCAAGCATCCCGGTGTCGAGAAGGTCGCCTTCACCGGCTCGACCGCGACCGGCGGAGAGATCATGCGGCTCGCCTCCGACGGGATCAAGCGCCTGATTCTCGAGCTCGGCGGGAAGAGCCCGAACCTGGTCTTCGCCGACGCGGAGCTCGACGACGCGGTGCCGAGCTCGGTCTGGTCGATCTACTACTCGGCCGGCCAGAGCTGCGAGGCGCGCTCGCGCGTGCTTGTCGAGGCGCCGCTCTACGACGACTTCGTCTCCAAGTTCTCGGAGCTCGCCGCGAAGCTCAGCGTCGGCGACCCGCTCGATCCGGAGACGCAGGTCGGCTCGCTGATCTCGCCCGAGCACCGCGACCGCGTCCACGGCTACGTCGACTCCGGCCGCCAGGAGGGCGCGGAGGTCGTCACCGGCGGCGAGGTGCCCGAGGGCGACGGCTCCTTCTACCCGCCCACCGTGCTGGCCAAGGTCGACAACGGAATGCAGGTCGCCCAGGAGGAGATCTTCGGCCCGGTCGTGACCGTGATCCCGTTCGAGGACGAGCGCGACGCGATCCGGATCGCGAACGAGAGCCGCTACGGCCTGATGGCGACGGTCTGGACCGCCGACCCGGCGCGCGGCCACCGTCTTGCCCGCAAGATCAAGGCGGGCACCGTCGGGATCAACATGCCGTACACCGCCTTCCCGGGGATTCCGTTCGGCGGCTACAAGCAGTCCGGCTTCGGCCGCGAGCTCGGGCTCGAGACCCTCGAGCTGTACCTCGAGACGAAGAGCGTGATCGCCTCGACGAGCGCGAAGCCGTTCAACCCCTTCGGGCTGTAACTCCCTCCAGGTACCGCTGGCTCGTCCTCGCCGCGGGGACCGCCGCGCAGACGTCGTACTCGGCCGTCCTGATCGGCTTGCCCGTGCTCGCCCCGCAGATCCGGCATGCGTACGGGCTGAGCCTCGTCGAGGTCGGCCTCGTGCTCGACAGCGTCTGGATCGGCGGCATGCTGACGCTGCTTCCGTGGGGGCTGCTGGCCGACCGCGCGGGCGAGAGGATCGTGCTCGCGCTCGGGCTCGGCGGCTGTGCCGCGGCGCTGGTCGGCGCCGCCTACGCCGGCTCCTTCGGGGCGCTACTCCTGCTGCTCGGCCTGGCCGGAGCGGCCGGCGCAAGCGTCAATGCTGCCAGCGGGCGGGCGGTCATGTACTGGTTCCCGGCTGCCGAGCGCGGCCTTGCTCTCGGCGTCCGCCAGACGGCGATCCCGGTCGGCGGCTTCGTCTCGGCGTTGGCGCTCCCGGCGCTCGGGCTGCGGGACGGGCTGCTCCTCCTGGCCGTGCTGGCCGCAGCCGGCGCGCTCTTCGGCGCCGCCGTGATCCACGATCCCGAGGCGACCGAGGACGTGCTCCGGCCGCGCCGGCTCGGCGACACCCTCAGGGACTCGCGGCTGTGGCTGCTCTGCAGCGGCAGCAGCTGCTACCTGGTCGCGCAGATCGCGATCACGAGCTTCGTCGTGCTGTTCCTTTACGACGACCGTGGCTTCTCGCGCGGCGAGGCGGCGGCCGTGCTGGCCGGAATCCAGGTGCTCGCGGCTGCGCTGCGGATCGGCGGCGGCCGCTGGTCGGATCTCGTCGGCTCGCGGATAAGGCCGCTGCGCACCGTCGGCGTGGCGAGCGGCGTGACCCTGGGCGTGGTCGCAGTCCTGGTGCACGCACCAGTGACGCTCCTCGTCGCCGCGCTGATCGTGGCGGGTGGAACAGCGATGGCGTGGAACGGCCTCTCGTACACGGCGGCCGCCGAAATCGCCGGCCGGGCGCGGAGCGGCGCGGCGCTCGGCATGCAGCAGACGAGCCTGGCGGCGGCGGGCGCCGTCGTCCCGCCTGCCTTCGCCGCGGTCGTATCGGCCGCTTCGTACCAGGCCGGCTTCGCAATCGCGGCCGTGTTCCCGCTCGTAGGCGTATTGGTGTTGCGGAGGCTCAGCGCCTGAGCGTGAGCGCGGCGCCTACCGCGAGGAGCGCGATCCCGATCGCGCGTGGCCACGCGATCGCCACGCGCTGGACGCCGAAGAGCCCGAAGCGGTCGATCAGCGTGCCCATCGCAAGCTGGCCCGCGATCAGGATCCCGACGGTCGCGGCGACGCCGATCCGCGAGCCGGCGAAGGTGATCGTCAGCACGATCAGGACGCCCATGACCGCGCCGCTCCAGAGCCAGATGGGTTGCCGAGCCGCGTCGGCGAATCCCGCCACGCTCTGGCGGGCGACGAGCATCAGGAGGAAGGCGATCGCAGCGGTCAGGAACGTCGCCCAGGCGAGCGCCCCGAAGACGCCGACCCGGTCACCGAGGCGGGCCATGACCGCGACCTGAACCGAGCCTGCCAGCCCGGCGACGATCGCGAGAAAGACGGCGAAGGCGTTCACGGCGCGGCGACGCTACCACGGGTTAGGCTCCGCCGGTCCGCAAGCGAAGGAGGAGAACTGAGTGGTCCGCGCCTTTGTCCTTTACGAGAGCGAGCCGGATCCCGAGCGGTATGAGCGCCACGCCGAGCTCTGCCGGCAGGTGCCCGGAGGGACCTTTCGGCACGGCAAGGTGTTCGGGGCGCCGATGGGGGAACCGGCCTACGCGTACTACGCCGAATGGGAGTTTTCCGACCGCGACACGTTCCAGGCGGCGGCGCGGAGCGAGGAGTTCATGGCGACCGGCAAGGACGCGATGGAGATGGGCGGCCGCTTCCACGTGCTCTTCGCGGAGGTGTCGTGACCGAGCCCGAGCGGCCGCAGCCGGTAGCGCCGGAGGAGCTCGGGTTCGAGCGGATCGTCTACGAGAAGACTCCGCCGCGGGCGACGATCACGCTCAACCGGCCGGAGATCCTCAACGCATTCGACTTCAAGATGCTGCGGGAGATCGCGCGTGCTTGCGAGGACGCTTCCTGGGACGACTCGATTCGCGTCGTAGTGGTGACCGGTGCCGGGCGCGCGTTCTGCGTCGGCGCGAACCTGCGCGAGTGGGCCGACGGCTATCTCGGCAACCCGACCGAGTACTGGAAGTGGTTCGGCGCCTTCAAGGACATGCACGATCGCCTGCGTGAGATCGGCAAGCCGACGGTGGCGCGGATCAACGGGATCGCGGTCGGCGGCGGCAACGAGCTGCAGATGGCCTGCGACTTGGCGGTGATGGTGGACGACGCGTTCATCCGGCACGTCGGGCCGGAGCACGGGTCGGTGCCGGCGGGCGGCGCGACCCAGTGGCTGACGATCATGGTCGGCGACCGGCGGGCCCGCGAGATCGTGCTCATGTGCGAGGAGATCCCTGCGGCAAAGGCGGCTGAGTGGGGGCTGGTCAACTGGGCCGTCCCGGCGGCGGAGCTCGACGCGAAGGTGGACGCAGTCGTCGAGTCGCTCGCGCGGAAGCTCCCGCAGACGACGCGTTACGCCAAGCAGCATCTCAACTTCTGGCGTGACCTCGCCTGGCACGAGACGATCAACCACGCGCGCGACTGGCTGGCGCTGTCGATGGCGACCGACGAGCCGAAAGCCGCGATCGAGAAGTTCCTGGACCGCAAATGAGATTTACAACCCAGATTCGGGGACAGTCACAGGGACAGTCACAGGGACAGTCACAGGGACAGTCTCAGGGACAGTCACTGTGACAGACACGGTTCGGGCCGGCGCCGAAGGCGGACGTGGCTGAATCGCTCGTGCTCGCCGAGCGCGAGGGCGCGGTCGCGGTCGTTCTGCTCAACCGGCCCGAGCAGCTGAACGCGCTCTCCGACGAGCTGATGGAGGAGCTCGTCGCCCGCCTGCGGGAGCTCGATCGCGACGAAGAGGTACGCGCGATCGTCCTCGGCGGAAACGAGCGCGCCTTCGCGGCCGGCGCCGATATCGGCGAGCTGGCTCAGGCGAGCGCAATCGAGCTCTACTACCAGCGGCGCGTCGAGCGCTGGAACGCGATCCGCGGGCTCTGGACCCCGCTCGTGGCTGCGGTCTCCGGCTACTGCCTCGGGGGCGGCTGTGAGCTGGCGATGAGCTGCGACCTGATCGTCGCGTCCGAGAGCGCGCAGTTCGGCCAGCCGGAGACCGGCCTCGGCATCATCCCCGGCGCCGGCGGAACGCAGCGGCTGACCCGAGCCGTGGGCAAAGCGCTGGCGATGGACATGATCCTCAGCGGGCGGCGGCTCTCGGCGCACGAGGCGCTCGCGGCCGGGCTCGTCGCCCGCGTCGTGGCCAAGGAAGCCTGGCTCGACGAGGCGAAGCGCGTCGCGGGCGACATCGCCGAGAAGGGCCCGGTCGCC
Source organism: Actinomycetota bacterium (assembly GCA_005883965.1). Lineage (GTDB taxonomy): Bacteria > Actinomycetota > Thermoleophilia > Gaiellales > Gaiellaceae > AC-32. Next base: position 2,843 of record VAWL01000022.1, on the reverse strand, counting down.
ACCCGTCTGGCGAAGGAGTCGGTCGACCGCGCGTACGAGACCGGGCTCGCCGCGGGCCTCGAGGCGGAGCGGCGGGCGCTCTACCTGAGCTTCGCAAGCGAGGACGCGAAGGAGGGCCTGACCGCGTTCGCCGAGAAGCGCAAGCCCGACTTCAAGGGCCGCTGAGCGCGCACCCGCGTCTGCTCGTCCCGCCGCGCCTGCGGACACTCGACCTTGACGGCGAACGGCGCGCAACCTGGCTCGAGGTCTTCCTCGACCTGGTCTTCGTCGGCGCGATCGCCGAGGTCGCGCTGACCCTGACGCACGACCCGACCGCGGCCGGCTTCGCCCGCTACCTGGTGCTGTTCCTGCCCGTCTTCTGGGCCTGGGCCGGGTTCACGTTCTACGCGACCCGCTTCGACACGGACGACCTCGTCTACCGGCTGTTGACGCTGCTCGGCATGTTCGCGGTCGCCGCACTGGCGAGCGCGGTGCCCGACGCACTGCACGGCGGCCAGCGGCGGTTCGTGCTGGCCTACGTCGTCGTCCGGGTAATCCTGATCCTCCTCTACGTCCGGGCGTACCGGCACGTCGAAGCCGCGCGGAGGCTCGCGGGCTGGTTTATCTTCATGTTCTCGACCGCCGTCGTCCTCTGGCTCGTCTCGCTGGCCGTGCCGAGCCCGTGGCGCTACGTGCTCTGGGGCCTGGCGCTCGCCTTCGAGTACACCGCACCGATCCGCGCCTGGCGGATGATCCGCGGCGCGCCGGTGCATCCGGCGCACATCCCAGAGCGGTTCGGCCTGCTGGTGATCATCGTCCTCGGCGAGGCCGTGATTGCGGTCGTGCTCGGCACGGCGACGGAGAGCTGGACGGCGGCCTCGAGCGCCGCCGCCTTCGGTGGGTTCGTCGCCGCCGCGTCGATCTGGTGGCTCTACTTCGGTTTCCTCGACGCCTCGGCCGCGGTCACCCGCAACGTGCTGGCAGGCATGACCTTCGTCTACTCGCACTACTTCGTGGCGGCCGGGATCGCGGCGTTCGGCGTCGGCGTCAGGCTTGCGATCCTCTCCGTCGCGCCGGGCCCGCGCTACGACGACTCCGGCTGGATCGCCGCCCTCGGGGTGACCGTCTGCATGGCCGGCCTGGCCGTGGTGCAGCTGGCGACGCCTCCGACGCTCTTCGACGTCGACGTGGCGCTCCGGCTCGCGACGGCGGCCTTCGCCGGCGTGCTCGCCGTGCTCTCCTCGCAGCTCTCACCGGTGCTCGTCCTCTGGCTACTCGCCGTGGCTCTCGTCGCCCAGGTCGCGTTCGAGGTCGCGCGGCACGAGCTGCACTCGCTGAGGATGCCCAGAATTCTCTAGGAGGGTTTGGGGGGACCCTGCTCGTCGGCGGGGCGGACAGCGCGGCCCGACGGCACAGGTCCGGTTCCGTCAAGCCCTCCTAATCGCCGAGCTCGGCGGGAACGAGCTCGAGCTCGAGCTCGCGCCCCTCGCGCAGGATCCGCACCGGGACGCCGGCGCCGATCTTCTCGACCACCATCAGGCGCTGGATGTCGTTCACGTCTGTCACGGGATGGCCATCCAGCTCGACGATCAGGTCCTCCGGCCGCAGGCCCGCTGCTGCCGCGGGGGTTCCCTCGACGACCTGAACGACTTCGACGCCGGCCTGGCGCCCGAGCTTTCGCGCGAGGCGCGGGGGCAGCGGCCGGGTTCCGCCCGCGAGGCCGAGGTAGGCGCGGCGAAAGCGGCCCTCCGTCATCAGCGCGCCGACGATCTTGCGGGTCGCCTCGTTGACGGGCACCGCCAGCCCGAGCCCGACGCCCGCGACTGCGGTGTTGATGCCGACCACGCGGCCGGAGCCGTCCGCGAGGGCGCCGCCCGAGTTGCCGGGGTTGAGCGCGGCATCGGTCTGGATCACGTTGTCGACGATGCGCCCGCTCTGGGTCGGCAGCGACCGGCCGAGTGCGGAGATCACGCCGGCGGTGACCGAGCCCGCGAAGCCGTTCGGGTTGCCGATTGCGACCACCAGCTGGCCGACGCGGAGGCGCTCTGCGTCGCCGAGCTCGGCGGCGGTCAAGTCCTGCGTGTCGGTCCGGAGGACGGCAAGGTCGGAGTGCGGGTCGGCACCGACGACCTCGAAGCCGTGCTCGCGTCCGTCGACGAAGGACGCCCTGCCGCCGCCGTCGCTTCGGGCGACGACGTGGGCGGACGTGAGCAGGAAGCCGTCGGGCGTGATCACGACCGCGCTACCGCCGCCGTTTAGCCGCCGGCCCCCGCGTGTCCGGTGGGAAACCCGGAGGTTCGCGACCGACGGAGCGAGCCGCTCCGCCACGCCGATCACCGCGTTGGAATAGGCGTCGAGCGCCTCCTCCTCGGACGAAATGAACGTCAACTCGGGCACGCGTCGAAGCTAGCAACCGGGTTGTAGGCTGCGTCGGATGGCCGAGGTCGAGACCACCCGCGACGGTGCGGTTCTGACGATCACGCTGAACCGCCCCGATGTGCTCAACGCGTTCACGGCCGATATGCACCGCGAGCTGGTCGGGGCATTCAAGGAAGCGCGGGACCCGGGCGTCCGCGCGGTTGTCGTCACCGGCGCGGGCCGCGGCTTCTGCGTCGGGCAGGACCTGAACGAGTTCGGCGAGGCCGCGCGCGACATCGCCGGGCGGCTGCGCCGGCACTATCACCCGACGATCCTCGCCGTCCGCGAGCTCGAGAAGCCCGTTCTCGCGGCCGTGAACGGGCCGGCCGCCGGCGCGGGCCTCTCCTTCGCGTGCGCCTGCGACCTGCGTATCGCCGCCGAGAGCGCGACCTTCGTCCCCGCCTTCATCAACATCGGGCTCGTCCCGGACATGGGCGGCACCTTTT
>VAWL01000021.1 GCA_005883965.1 Actinomycetota bacterium | reverse complement strand
AGCGCGCCAGGCGGTAGCCGCCGTTCTCGTGCGTGAACTCGACGCCGTGCTCCTCGAGCCAGTGGATCGCGCCCGGAGCCTCGCCGGTGAGCACCTCGACGAGGTGCCGGTCGGCCGTCTCGTGGGAGCTCTGCCAGACGTCCTCGGCGTGCTGCTCAGGTGAGTCGTCTTCGCCGAAGGCCGCCTGGATGCCGCCCTGCGCCTTCGCCGAGTTGCACGACTGGAGCGCGCCCTTCGTCACCAGGCCGACCCGCGCACCCGCCTTCTCGGCGGAGACGGCGGCGGCGAGCCCGGAGGCGCCGCTCCCGACCACGAGCACGTCGAATGAGAGCCGTTCGGCCACCGGTTGGATCGTACCCTAATCCCTGGAATTAGATCGGCTTATTCGCTTCAGCGGCCTGCGCCCGCTGCCGATGAACCGGTCATGGGTCGCGCTGCCGGCATTGTCTCCCTCGTCCTCGGGACGCTCGTCATCGGGCTGTTGATGACCTCGCAGCGCTGGCGAGCCTCCGACCGGAGGAGCGCGGCGGCCGAGATCACGCAGGCGCGACAGACCGCCGACGGCGTGAAGCTGCAACAGGCCGCCTTCGCGGTCGAGCAGTTCCACGCGCTGAACGGGACCTACACGGCCTCGTCCCTCGGCGGGCTCGGCGTGCGGCTCGCGCGAGCCGACGCCTCCTCGTATTGCCTCGAGTCCGGAACGGGCGCGACCCTCGCGCACGTGGCCGGGCCTGGCGGCTCGCCCGCCCCCGGCGCCTGTCAGTAGATGCTGCGCAGGAGCTCGGCGATCTCAGCCGGGCTCGCAGGGCGCGGGTTCGCCTTGGCGCCGGCTCGGACGGCCGTGGCTTCGGCAACCTCGTCCAGCTCGTCCTCGGGCACGCCGAGGTCGCGTAGCCGCTCGTAGCCCGAGAGCCGTGCGAGCTCTTCGACGCGGACGACCGGGGCGGCGCTGCCGAGCGCCTCGCCGAACCGGGCGATCTCCGTGGCCGCCACCGGCTCGTTGAAGCGCAGCGCCGGCGGCAGCGAGAGCGCATTCGCGGCGCCGTGCGGGATCCCGAAACGGCCGCCGAGCGTCTGCGCCATCGCATGCCCGAGCCCGAGCCCAGCCGCGGCCATCGCGGCGCCGCCGTGCATCGCGCCCTCGAGGAGCTTGCGGCGAGCCTCGGTGTCCTCCCCGTTCTCGAGGACGGCCGGCAAGGACTCGCCGATCAGATTGGCGCCCTCGAGCGCGTGCTTGTCGCCCTCGGCGTTGCGGCCGGTCACATACAGCGCCTCGGCGCAGTGGGCGAGCGCGTTCAGGGCCGTGCCGCCACTCTCTGCCCGGGGCAGGCCGAGCAGCAACTCCGGCTCGTAGACGATCCCCACCGGGTGGGCGCCGGCGCCACCGCCCTTCATTCGGCGGTCAGGGTCGCGGATGCCGAAGAACTCCGTCCACTCAGACCCGGAGTAAGTCGTGGGCACGGAGACGAGCGGCAGTCCGGTCGCGGACGAGACCGCTTTCGCCAGGTCGATCGCGCTGCCGCCGCCGACGGCGAGCAGGCCGTCGGCGCCTTCGGCTCTCGCGGCGACCTTGTCGATCCGATCACTGGGGATCTCGCTCCAGCGCTCACCGGCGGGAAGGTCGAGCCCGGCCCACCGGTCGCTGGCGATCAGGAACGGCCGCTCGATCCCGGCCTCCGCCAGTACCTCGGGGAGCCGATCGAGCCCCCGACGGACGATCATCCGAGCTTCGCCCGCGCGAAGGCGACGAAGGCCTCGGCCGCGCGTGTCGACGAGCGGCCCGCGGAACGAACGAGCGAGATCTCACGCGAGGGGTCGAGCCCCTTGACGCGCGCGACGGCTAGCGTGCCGGCGGCGAGGTCGGCTTCGATCGCGGCGCGAGAGATGAACGTGACGCCGAAGCCGGCGACGACCGCCGAGCGGGCCGACTCCTGCAGGCCGAGCTCCAGGCGCGGCTCGAGGTCGCGCAGCCGCGTGCCGGCGCCCCGCAGCTCGTCCTCGATCACCTGCCGGACGCCGGCGCCTTCCTGCATGATGATCAGCTGCTCGTCGCGGAGGTCGTCGAGGTCAATCGTCTTGCCGGCGAAGCGGTGGCCGGGTGGGCACGCGAGCACCACCTCGTCGCGGAGAAACAGCTCGAAGGCCACGCCCCGGTGCCGCCGCGCTGCGCCGACGACGCCAAGCTCGAGCTCTCGCTCGGCCACGCGGTCGACGACGGTCTGGGTGTCGGAGATCGAGAGCGAGATCGCGACGCCCGCGTTCTCGCGCTGGAACTCGCAGAGAAGCACCGGGACGACGGTGCTGCCCGGGCCGGTCGACGCGCCCACCTCCAGCGTGCCGCTGAGCTCGCCCTCGCTGCCGGCAGCGAGCTCGTCCAGCAGCTGCCCCTCGAGGGCGAGGAGGCGCTGGGCCCCGCGGTAGAGCGCGAGGCCGGCCTCGGTCGGCTCGACCCGGCGCCCCGAGCGGTCGAGCAACTTCTGCCCGAGCCGCTTCTCGAGCGAGCGGACCTGGAGGCTGACGGCCGGCTGGGTCACCCCGAGCCGCTCGGCGGCCTGGGAGAAGCTCTTCCGCTCGACGACCGCGCAAAACGCTGCGAGCTGGCGCGTGTCCATAAGCATCCATTATGCATGGCGTCACACTTTCGGCACGATTCCGTGACAGACACATGCGCTCTTCCCGGTTACGATCGCCTCGGGGAGGAGGCCGGGCGAACCGAACTAAGGGACCTTGGGTCCGACGCGCGGGCCCGGGGTCAGAGGTCTCGCAGCGCCGCCAGATCGTCGGCGGAGAGCTCCCAGTCCGCGGCGGCGGCGTTGGCGCGCACCTGCTCCGGCGCGGTCGCTCCCGCGATCACCGACACCACACCGGGCTGGGAGGCAAGCCCGGCGATCGCGAGCTCGAGCAGTGTGTGCCCGCGCTCCTGCGCGAACGCCTCGAGCGCCTCGATCCGGTCGAACGCGCTGTCGCTGAGCGCCTCGGACCGTCCCGAGAGCCGCGTTCCCTGAGGAGGCGGCTCGCCGCGGCGGTACTTGCCGGTCAGGAGGCCGCTGGCGAGCGGGAAATAGGGCACGAACCCGACGCCGAGCTCCGCGCAGCGCGGCAGCACGTCCGCCTCCGCCTCGCGCTCAAGCAGGTTGTAGTGGTTCTGGAGCGCCGCGACCGGCCCGGCGGCGACCGCCTCGTCGAGCTGCTCGACCGAGAAGTTCGAGACGCCGATCGCGCGGACGCGCCCCTCCTCGACCAGCTCACGCATCGCCCCGATCGTCTCGGCGACCGGCGTCGTCTCATCGGGCTGGTGGTAGTAGTAGACGTCGACGTAGTCCATGCGCAGGCGCTCCAGCGAGGCGGCGAGCGCGTGCCGCATGTACTCCCGCGAGCCGCGCGCCATGCCCTCGTCCGGGCCCATCCCGAACTTGGTCGCGAGCACGACCTGGTCGCGGCGTCCTTCGAGGATCTCGCCGAGGAACCGCTCGCTGCCTCCGCCGCCGTAGATGTCGGCCGTGTCGAGGAAGGTGATGCCGGCCTCGAGCGCTGCCTCGACCACGGCGCGTGTCCGCTCGAGGTCGAGCCTGCCGCCGAAGTTGTTGCAGCCGAGGCCGACGCGCGTGACCTGGAGGCCGCTCGAGTCGAGCTCGTGCGAGTACATGCTGCATTCTCTCAGTCCGATGCGCGTCTGGATCGACATCACCAACTCGCCGCACGTTCTGGTCTTCCGCCCCCTGATTGCCCTCCTGCGCCAGCGCGGCGCCGAGGTCGAGGTCACCTCGCGCGACTACGCGCAGACGGTGCAACTGCTGGAGCTGCAAGGGATCCACGCGGAGATCCTCGGAGCGCACGGCGGCCGCGGCCGGCTCGGCAAGGCGAAGGCGATGGTCTCGCGAATGCGCGCGCTGTTCGCATGGGCGCAAGGCCGGCGGTTCGACGTCGCGCTCGCGCACGGGTCGCACGAGCTGACGCTGACCGCAAGGCGGCTCGGAATCCCGAGCGCGACCACCTTCGACTACGAGTTCGCATGGCTGCAGCACCAGCTTGGCTGCCGGGCGGCGACGCGGGTCGTCGTCCCAGAGGCGATCCCGCCCGAGCGGCTCGAGCGCTACGGCGTACGGCCGCCAAAGTTCCGCCGCTACCCGGGCCTGAAGGAGGAGTACTACCTGTCCGATTTCGAGCCCGACCCCGCGGCGCTCGCGCAGTTCGCGGTCGACCCGGCCCGGACGCTCGTCGTGCTCCGGACGCCGCCCGACGTCGCGCTCTACCACCGCCGGTCGAACCCACTCTTCCCGCAGGTGCTCGAGCGCATCGGGCGAGACGAATCCGTCGACGCGATCGTCCTGCCGCGCACGGCCGAGCAGCGCGACGTAGTACGCGGGCTCGGGCTGCCGTCACTGCAGGTACCCGAGCAGGCTGTCGACGGCCAGAGCCTTGTCGCCGCCGCGGACCCCGGAGAGCGCGACGCGGTCGCGGCGCTCGACGGAGAACGAGACGCCGTCGAAGAGGACGGAGCCCGCAAGCTCTTTGCGGAGGTTCGATGCGATCACGACTGCCATGGCGGAGCCACTGTAGATTCGAGCGCGTGCCCACCGAGAGAAGCGAGGAGCTGCGAGCCCTCGCGCAACGCATCGCAGACGCGTTCCCGCCGAAAGTGGTCGAGGTCGTTCTGACCGGGAGCGTCTCGCGCGGCGTCGCCGACGAGGTCTCCGACATCGAGATGCTGATCGTCACGGCCGAGCCGCTCGACCTGGAGACGTGCTTCGGCCACGCCGCGCAGATCGGGCTCGAGTCCCTCGACACGTGGGGCGCGCAGGGCTCGCCCGCCTCACGCGTCTTCGGTTACCTCGAGGGCGTGCCGATCGAGCTGATCTGGTGGCCGCGCGAATTCGCGGAGGCTGCCGTCGCCGGACTGCTTGCCGGCGAGGAGTCATCGTCGGCCGACGCGATCGCCAACGGCGTGCCGCTCCGGACCGCCGGGCTGCTGGCGCGCTGGCAGGAGCAGTTGGCCGACTATCCGGAGGAAGTCGCCGCGGCGCGGATCGAGAGCGCGGCCCTGACCTGGGGCGGCTACGCGCCCGAGGGGATGTTCACGATCGCCCGGCCCGGCGAGCGTCTCTCGTGCGCCGAGCGGCTCCTAGACGACGCGCTGCGCGTGCTGAAGATCGTCTACGCGCTCAACCGCGTGTGGGAGCCGACCACGAAGCGCCTGGCCGCGCGGGTGGACGAGCTTCCCGTGAAGCCGGACCGTCTGGCCGAGCGGATCGAGGAAGCGTTGAACGAGCCCGACCTGCTTCGCGCGCTCCTCCTCCTGAACGAGCTGCAGCTGGAAACCGTCTTGCTCGCGCCGAGCGGCCCCAACGTCGACCGTGCCCGCCGCTGGCTCTCAGAGGTGGTCGAGCTCCTTCAGGCCGCGTCGAGCGCTTCCAAGAGCTCCGCTCCGTAGCGCTCGAGCTTGGCCGGGCCGACTCCGGGCACCGACGCGAGCTCGGCGATCGTGCTCGGCCGGCGGGCGGCGATCTCGGCCAGCGTCGAGTTGTGGAAGACGACGTACGCCGGGATCTCGTCCGACTTCGACCGCTGCAGCCGCCAGCGCTTGAGGGCGACGTAGGTCGGGTCGTCCGGCTCCTCGGGCTTTCGGCGCGGCAGCGCCGCGGGAGCCTCGACGCCGAGCTCGGCGAGGAAGCGGCTCGGCGGGCCCGCCCAGGTGAGCGCCAGGTGCCGCTTCGCCCGCGTCATGCCGACGTAGAGCAGCCGCCGCTCCTCGTCGAGCGCACCCGGCATGCGCATGGCCTGCTTGCACGGGAGCTCCTTCTCCTCCACGCGCGGCAGAAAGACCGCGTCGAACTCGAGCCCCTTGGCGCGGTGCAGCGTCAGCAGGTGGACGCCTCCTTGTCCTCCGTGGTCGAACCGCGCGCGGAGCCACTCGACGAACTGCTCGACGGTGTTGGTGCCGTCGTCGAACTCTTCGGCCAGCTTGCAGAGGCGAGCAAGATCCGCCTGGCGCACGAGCTCGCGCTCGCCGAGGCCGTCCGGAACCGGCTCCGCAAGCCCCAGCTCCCTCGCGACCCGCCGCACCTCGTCCGCGACCGAGCCGAAGCCCGCGCCTCGCAGGGACTTCAGAAGCCGGCGCGCCGCATCGCGGGCGAGCAGCGCCGCGCCCTGGAACGGGATGTTCGCGTCGGCGAACAGCTCTTCGAAGTCGACCGAGCGCGCGTTCAGCCGGATCAGCACCGCCATCTCCTCGTAGGGCACGCCCTCCGCCGCGAGCGCCCGCACGCGGTCCAGTACGAACGCGCCCTCCTCCTGGGGCGACCCGAAGCCGCGGAGCATCGGCTCGGGCCCAGCGGGCCTGGTCGCGCGCAGCGTCTTCTCAGCGCCGCCCAGGAGCGGCACGAGCCGGTTCGCGAGCGCCAGCACCTCTGGCGACGACCGGTAGTTCTCCTCCAGCCGCACGACCGCCGCGTGCGGATAGCGGGCGGCCAGCCCGAGCAGCCATTCCGGGGAGGCGCCGGTGAAGCCGTAGATCGACTGGTAGTCGTCGCCCACCGCGCAGAGCTCGTCGCCGTCCCCGAGCCAGAGCTCGAGCAGCGTCTGCTGGAGGAGGTTCACGTCCTGGTACTCGTCGACGGTGAAGGCACGGAAGCGCTCGCGCAGCGCGGCCAGCGCCCACTCGTCCTCCTCGTACATGCGCACCGCCTGCTCGAGCAGGTCCTCGAAGTCGACGAGCCCGGAGGCCTGCTTGCGCTCCTCGTACTCGCGGAAGACGCGCGCCATCAGGTCGGGCGGGATCGGCGGCTCGTGCCCGTCGAGGCCGCGCCGGTAGCCCTGCGGCGTCACGCGCCGGTTCTTGGCCCATTCGATCTCGGTGGCGAGGTCGCCCGCCGGCCGAAAGCGGTAGGGCTTCGGCAGCGAGTTGCCGATCTGCCGCAGCAACAGCGCCTTGGTCGAGAGGATCCGCCCAGGCCGCTCGCCGCGGGCGCGCATCAGCTGGGAGAGCGCGGCGGAGTGGAAGGTCCGCGCCTCGACGCCGTCGACCCCCAGTGCCTCGAGCCGCCGCCGCATCTCCCCCGCCGCCTTGTCGGTGAAGGTGACGGCAAGGATCTCGTCCGAGCGGAACGCACCCGAGGCGACCTGCTGTGCGATCCGCCGCGTGATCGTCGTCGTCTTGCCGGAGCCCGCGCCCGCGAGAATGCACACCGGCCCGCGTACGCTCTCGGCAGCGCGCCGCTGTTCTGGGTTCAGCCCGTCGAGCACCGAGCCACCCTAGCCCGGCGTACGGACGGGGCTAGGAAAGCTTCTGGCCCGAAAGTGTGTCTTCTTCTTCCAGCGGCGCGGGGGCGCCCAGAAGCCGCGGCGCGCGCATCATCCCCGCGAGGCGCGAGACCAGGTCGAGCGTCTCGCCGGCGCGCACCAGCCGGTCCAGCTCGCGATCGCGACGTCGATGTCGCGCTCCGGCTCCATACCGGAGAGCCGGATCATCTGCTGCGCCAGCTCGATGATCCGCACAGGCTCGCCCATGTCGAGCACGAACACGTCGCCGCGCCCGCCGATCGCGCCGGCCTGGATGACCAGGGACGCCGCCTCGGGAATCGTCATGAAGTAGCGCGTCATCTCCGGGTGCGTGACCGTCACCGGGCCGCCCTTGGCGATCTGGCGCCGGAAGATCGGGATCACGCTGCCCGATGAGCCGAGCACGTTGCCGAAGCGCACCGCGACGAAGCGAGTGGCGACGTCGTCGCGTGCGCCGTAGGCCTCGACGATCCACTCGCAGAGCGCCTTCGACTGGCCCATCACCGTCTTCGGGTTGACCGCCTTGTCGGTCGAGATGAGGACGAAGCGCTGCGCGCCGAACTCGATCGCCGTCTCGGCGACGACCTCCGTCGCGATCACGTTGTTGCGCACCGACTCGAGCGGGTTGGCCTCCATCAGCGGCACGTGCTTGTAGGCGGCGGCGTGGAAGACGACTCCCGGCTGGTAGCGCTCGAAGACCTGGCGCATCTTGGTGCTGCTCTTGCAGTCGGCCAGGATCGGGACGGTCGCCGCGAAGCCGCGCTCGTCGACCAGCTCGCGCTCGATCTCGAACAGGGCCGTCTCGCCTTGGTCGACCAGCACCAGCCGCTGCGGCCCGAGCCGCGCGATCTGGCGGCAGAGCTCCGAGCCGATCGATCCTCCGGCCCCGGTGACGAGCACCGTCTTCTCGCGCAGGTAGGCGGCCGTCGCCTCGAGATCGACCTCGACCGGCTCGCGGCCGAGCACGTCCTCGACCTGCACCGGCCGGATCTGCGTGGCGAGCTCGCTCTCGCCCGAGATCAGCTCGTAGAGCCCGGGCAGCGTCTTGACGGGCACGTTCCCCTGGCGCGTGGCAGTGACGATCCGCTGGCGCGCCTCGCCCGAGGCGGACGGGAGCGCGATCAGCACCTCGTCCGGCTTGTTGTCGCGCAGGATGTGCGGCAGGTCCTCGGTTGTGCCGAGCACGCGCACGCCGTGGACACGGAGGTTCTTCTTGCGGTTGTCATCGTCGATCAGGCCGATCGGCGTGTAGCCGAGCTGTCGGTTGCGCTGCAGCTCGCGGATCACGAGCTGGCCGGCGTCGCCGGCGCCGACGACCAGTACCTCCTTGCCCCGCGCGACGAGGCCGGTCCCTGGCCGCTCGATCACCGTCCGCGCGAGAAGGCGCGTCCCCGCGATCAGGCCGAGCAGCAGCAGCCAGTCCATGATCGCGACCGAGCGGGGCAGCCGCACCTGGCTGACCGGCGAGAAGAAGTAGACCGTCAGCCCGGCGACCAGCGAGGCGATGGTCACGCCGCGGAACGCGCCCCACATGTCGCGCACCGAGACGTAGCGCCACCAGCGGTCGTAGAAGCCGCTCAGCACGAAGACGACGAGCTTGATCGCGATGACGATCAGGATCGTGCGCCGGAAGAGCGTGTCGTAGTACGGCGGCACGCCGCGGTCGAAGCGGAGCTCGAAGGCGAGGTACCACGCGAGCGCGATCAGGCCCGCGTCGGCGACCAGCTGCCAGATCCGGTGGCGGTTGACGCGAATCACGCGCGCACCGCCGCCGCCTCGCGGATCGTCGCGACGACCCGGTCCTGCGTCTCGGCCGGGATGCCCGCCCACATCGGCAGGGCCAGGTTCTCGCGCGCGGCCCGCTCGGTCTCCGGGAGCGAGCCCTCCTTCCAGCCGAGGTAGCGGAGCGCGGGCTGCAGGTGGAGTGGTGTCACGTAGTAGGACGCGTGCCCGATCTCCGCAGCGGCAAGCGCCTCGGCGAAGCGGTCGCGCTCGGGCGAGCGGACGACGTACATGTGGTAGACGTGGCCGGGCTCGTCGGGCGGAAGCTCGCAGAGCTCGCCCAGGCCGAGCTGCTCGTAGCGCGCCGCGGCCTCGCGCCGGGCGCCGTTCCAGCCGTCGGCTTCGCCGAGGAAGAGCCGCAGCACCGCCGCCTGCAGCTCGTCGAGGCGCGAGTTGTAGCCGACCGCCTCGAAGTCCTTCTTGTCCTTCGAGCCGTGGAAGCGCAGCAGCGTGATCCGGTCGGCGAGCTCCTCGTCGTTCGCGGCGATCAGGCCGCCGTCGCCGAGCGCGAACAGGTTCTTGGTCGGGAAGAAGCTGAAGGTCGAGAGCACGCCCAGGCGGGCCACGCCCTCGGCGCCGAAGGCCTGCGCGGCGTCTTCGAGAATCGGCACGCCGAGCTCGGCGAGCCCGGCAAGCGGCATCACGCGGCCGAAGAGATGGACCGGCATCAGCGCCCGCGTCCGTTCGGTCACGCGGGCGGCGACGTCCTCCGGGTCGAGGTTCAGCGTCGCCGGATCGATGTCGGCGAAGACCGGCGTCGCCCCGCGGCGCGCGATCGCCTCGGCAGTCGCATAGAAGGTGAACGACGGGCAGATCACCTCGTCGCCCGGGCCGATCCCCAGTGCGTCGAGCGCGAGCACGAGCGCGTCGGTGCCGTTCGCGACCCCGACGGTGCGCGGCACGCCAAGGTGCTCGGCCGCCTCGCGCTCGAAGGCCTTGACGTTCGGCCCCAGGATGAAGACACCGGAGTCCAGCACCTCCCGCAGGCGCTCCTGGATGTCCGGAATCAGGCGCTCGTACTGGGCCTTGACGTCTACGAGAGGGATCTCAGGCACGGTCTTTGAGTTTAGAGGTTCGTCGTTTCAGGACCAGGTACAGGACGAGCAGCACGACTCCTGCCACGATCGCGATCTCGACGTAGTCGAACGCGTGGTTGACGTGCGTGTAGCTCGCGCCGGCGGCCCAGCCGATCGCGGCCCACGCGAAGCACCAGAGGGCCGACCCGGGGATCGTCAGCAGCGTGTAGCGCCCGAACGGCATGCGGAAGATCCCGGCCGGGATCGACACGAACGAGCGCACGACGGGCGTGATCCGGCCGAGCAGGACGGCCCAGTCGTCCCAGCGGTCGAACCAGCGCTCGGCCCGCTCGAGCCGCTCCGGGCCGAGGTGCAGCAGGCCCGAGCGCCGCTCCGCCAGCGGCCTGCCGCCGTAGACGCCGATCCCCCAGCCGGCGATCGAGCCGACCAGGTAGCCGAGCGTGCCCGAAAGCGAGAGCACGACGTAGGCCCAGGCCGGCGTGACGATCCTCGTCCCGAACAGGACAGCATGCTGGCCGGCGAAGGCGCCGGAGGCGAGCGCGCCCGCGTAGACCATCACCAGCTCGCTGGCTGCAGGGAAGACGGCGTCGACCGCCATCAGCAGGAAGACCGCGTAGACGCCGTACGAGCCGACGAACGAGGTCACGGAGCTCGTCACGGAGGCGAGCAGCACCGCGCGAGTCTAGGAGAAGCTCTGCTAGCGCCTGACGGTGAACGGCTTGCCGACGTCGACCGGGCCGTACGCGTTCGACGCGAAGACGTCGAAGACGTAGGAGCCGGGGTAGGCGAGCCGCCCGCTTCGGTAGCGGCCGTTCCAGCGGATCGCCTGGGTGCCGCTTCCCAGGCGGAAGGGGCCGAGCCGCCGGACGAGCGCGCCTCCACTGGTGCGGATCGAGCCGATCACCTTCGCGGGATGCGTCAGGCGGAAGTGCGCAGCGACCCCTCGGCGTGCACGCGCCGACCTCGGCGCGACGCTGACGAAGCCGAGCGTGTCGTTGACCCAGAAGCTGCGGTCCATCGAGGAGTCCCGGCCGAGGGTGTCGGTCGCATTCACGACCCAGCGCCAGCGGCCGAGCGCCGCCTGAGTCTGCCGCTTCCCGGAGCGCCGGCTCGGCCAGGTCAGCTTGTAGGTCCCCGGAGCCCGCGCGCCGGTGAAGTCGTAGGCGTCGGCGCCGGTCGGGTCGACCAGCGTCGCCGTCACGTCGGACTGGCGCACGATCTTGTAGCTGAGCGTCTGCCGCTCGGCGATCCCGTCGCCGTTCGGGGAGATCGTGGCCAGCGGCGGCGGCGGCACGTAGACGCCCAAGTACATCAGTGCGATCGTCTCCTTGACGGCGCGCTCGCCGCCCGGGTCGGAGGGGCGGTTCAGCAGCGTGCCGTCGAAGGCCATCGCCGTCGAGCCACCGGAGTCCATCGCCGCGCCGGTGACGATGCCGAGCCGGGCCATCGCCTGGGCCAGCTCGAAGTTCGTCAGGCCGACGCTGTAGCCGGGCCGGCGCCCGTCGACGGCCACCATCACGATCTGGCCGTTCTTGCGCTGGCCGACGCCGGTGCGGGGGTCACGCGGGGCGATCTGCGATGGGAGGAAGTCCTCGCCGGCTGCGTAAACGGGCTTGCCGTTGCGGACGACGACAGGCCCGCCGCCGAAGGCATCCCCGATCCCCGCCGACGGCCAGTCGGGAGTAAGGACGAGCTGGACGTGGACAGTCGTCCCGGGTGGCGTCTCGGCCTGGAGCTTCGGCGCCTGCGAGCCGTGCGCGACCAGCACGGCGCCGTCCCCGGGGATCGGCGTGCCGCCCCCGGTCGACTGCGCTGTGACCGTGCCCGTGAGCACGCCGCCCGTCGTCGTCGGCGGGAACGGCCCGAGCACCGTCTCGACCGAGCCCGGGAGCGTCGGCGTCGTGGCGCCCCACGCGGGCGTGAAGACCGCGGTCCCGTCGCCGGTCGGCGTCTTGTTCACCGAGACCGGCCGGCGGCTGCCGAGCCCCTGCCAGTAACCGTAGAGCGCCACGCGGGAGACGCTCAGCGTGCCGGTCGAGGAGATGCCGACGCTGGAGCGCTCCCTGTAGGGCGGGCTCTTGATCACGTTGTTATCCATCACGATCCCGGTCGGATGGCCGTCCTTGAAGTTGAACAGGTCGCCGTTCACGCCGGCGACCGTCGACGTGTCCGAGATGGCCTTCTCCATCGCGGTCACGCGCGCCCGCCCGGTAACGGTGCCGTCGGCCAGGATCGGCTGCAGCGCGAAGAGCCCGCCGGGGCGCGGCCCGACGAGGATGTTGAGCGCGACCGGACCGTGCGAGGTGAACTGCACCTGGCGCGTGTAGGTAACGCCGGGCATCAGCGCCTGCGTCGTCGATGCCAACGCCGGCGGGACGAAGACCGCGGACAGACCCACCAGCATGGCTCCGATGAGAGTTCTGCGGAGCACGACCCTCGATTACGGTACCGAAACGCCGGGCGGGAGTGGACAATCGGACCGTGAAGCTTTTGTGAAGCATCCATTCGCCACGCTGGCGGTATTGCTGGCCGTTTGCGGCGCAATCGCAGCCGCCGTCACGCTTGCCGGGTCGTCGGGGCACGGCTCCCGCGGCGCGGCGAGTCCGGCCCCGAAGCCCGCGAAGCGCGTTGCGCCTCCCCCGCCCCCCACGGTCGTGCACGGGCCGCACGACAGCGCCGTCCCGATCCTGATGTACCACGTGCTCGGGCCAACGCCGGCGGGACGAAGACCGCGGACAGACCCACCAGCATGGCTCCGATGAGAGTTCTGCGGAGCACGACCCTCGATTACGGTACCGAAACGCCGGGCGGGAGTGGACAATCGGACCGTGAAGCTTTTGTGAAGCATCCATTCGCCACGCTGGCGGTATTGCTGGCCGTTTGCGGCGCAATCGCAGCCGCCGTCACGCTTGCCGGGTCGTCGGGGCACGGCTCCCGCGGCGCGGCGAGTCCGGCCCCGAAGCCCGCGAAGCGCGTTGCGCCTCCCCCGCCCCCCACGGTCGTGCACGGGCCGCACGACAGCGCCGTCCCGATCCTGATGTACCACGTGCTCGGCGTCCCGCCGGCGGGCGCGCCCTACCCGGACCTCTACGTCAAGCCGTCCGACCTCGCCGGCCAGATGCAGTGGCTGGCGCAGCGCGGGTACCACGCGGTCACGCTCGGGCAGGTGTTCCGCTACTGGCACTCGGGGATCGCGCTGCCGGCGAAGCCGATCGTGGTCTCGTTCGACGACGGCTACCTGAGCGACTACACGGTCGCGATGCCGACTCTCCGCCGCCACGGCTGGCCCGGAGTGCTCAGCCTGATCGTCGACAACGTCCGCCCCGGCGACCTGACCGCCCTGCAGGTGCGCCGCCTGATCGCCGCCGGCTGGGAGATCGACTCGCACACGATCACGCACGCCGACGTGACGACCCTCGACCAGGCCGGCCTGCAGCGCGAGATCGGGCAGGCGCGGACTGACCTGCAGCGCATGTTCCACCAGCCGGTCGACTTCTTCTGCTATCCGGCCGGCCAGTACGACGCTGCCGCGATCGCCGAGGTGCAGGCCGCCGGCTACCTCGGCGCCACGACGGTGAACCCCGGCCTCGCAAGGCCCTCCGACCCGTTCACCCTGAACCGGATCCGGATCGACTACGGCGACGGCGTCGGTGGCTTCGCCGCCAAGATGCGTCGCTATACGGGCTAGGGTTCCAACTGTGAGCGCGACCGTCGGAACCCGTACGGGGCTCGTCGAGGAGCTGGTCGCGCGCTACCCCGAGGTGCCGCCGGAGGCGGTGCTGAAGGAGGACATGCTCCGCACCGGGATCGCCTTCGACGACGACGCGCTGACCGACAACCTCGACGGCGCCGTCAAGCCGAAGTCGTACTTCATCTTCTCCTTCGACCAGAAGCCGCTGACCGAGCTCGGCGCGGCGGCGACACAGCGACCGCCGGAGGAGATCGCGCTCAGCGGCGGCCCGTACGAGCTGGAACGGACGATCGTCTCCGTGCGCCTCAACCCGAGGTCGCCCTACCGGGTCGACCGGGAGCTGCGCCTCTCGCTCGAAGGCCGCGACCTCGCCGAAGTGACGCTGCCGCCGATGCCCGAGTACTACCGGCACACGCTCGCCAACGGCAAGACGGTCATGGAGACCGCGCCGACGATCGAGTGGGGCTACCTGATCTACCTGACCGTGCTGCGCCTCTGCCAGTACTTCGGCGCCCACGAGGAGTGCGGCTTCTGCGACATCAACCACAACTGGCGCCAGCACAAGAAGGCGGGCCGGCCGTACACCGGCGTCAAGCCCGTCGAGGATGTGCTCGAGGCGCTGGAGCTGATCGTCCGGCACGACGAGGGCGCCACCCACGCCTACACGCTCACCGGCGGCTCGGTCACCTCGACGGTGGACGGGCTCGCCGAGGCCGACTTCTACGGCCGTTACGCCCAGGCGATCGAGGAGCGCTTCCCCGGCCGCTGGATCGGCAAGGTGGTCGCGCAGGCGCTGCCCAAGGCCGACGCGCAGCGCTTCAAGGACTACGGCATCTCGATCTACCACCCGAATTACGAGGTCTGGGACAAGCGGCTCTTCTCGCTGATCTCGCCGGGCAAGGAGCGCTACGTCGGCCGCGAGGAATGGCACCGGCGGATCCTCGATGCGGCTGACGTCTTCGGGCCGAGCAACGTGATCCCGAACTTCGTCGCCGGCGTGGAGCTCGCGCGGCCGTTCGGCTTCGAGACGATCGACGAGGCGATCGCGTCGACCGTCGAAGGGCTCGACTACTTCATGAGCCACGGCGTCGCGCCCCGCTTCACGACGTGGTGCCCGGAGCCATCGACGCCGCTCGGCCGCGACAACCCGGACGGCGCGCCTTTGGAGTACCACGTGCGGCTGCTCGGCGAGTACCGCGACGCGCTCGCGCGCCACGGGCTCGAGCCGCCGCCCGGCTACGGCGAGCCGGGCGTCGGCAAGGCGGTCTTCTCGGTCAGCTCCTTCATGGACGTCCTGTGAGGAGACTCACGGTCGAGGAGGCGCGCGAGCTCTGGCTGAGCGCGGAAGACGACGAGCTGATGCGGCTCGCAGGCGAGGTACGGGCGCGCTACCACGAGCCGGACCGCGCGAC
>VAWL01000020.1 GCA_005883965.1 Actinomycetota bacterium | reverse complement strand
CGGCCAGGTGATCGTTGACGATGCCGCAAGACTGCATCGCCGCGTAGGCGGTGGTCGGGCCGACGAAGCGGAAGCCCACCGCGCGCAGCTCCTTCGAGAGCGCGACAGACTCGGGCGTCGAGGCCTGCCAGTCGTTTCGCGAGCGCGGCACGCGCGGGCGCTTCGGCCGGTGCGACCAGACGAGCTGCGGCAGCGTCGTCCCGGACTCGCGGAGCGCAACCGTCGCGCGCGCGTTGGCGATCGCGGCCTCGATCTTCCCGCGGTGGCGAACGATGCCCGCGTCGCCGAGCAGCCGCTTGATGTCGCGCTCGCCGAAGCGCGCCACGCGCTCCGGGTCGAAGCCGGCGAACGCGGCGCGAAAGGCCTCGCGCTTGCGCAGGATCGTCAGCCAGGAGAGGCCCGATTGGAACCCCTCCAGGGAGAAGCGCTCGTAGAGCCCGCGCTCGTCGACGACGGGCAGGCCCCACTCCTCGTCGTGGTACCGGTTGTACGCCGGGTCCGAGCTCTCCCAGCAGCGCTTGCTCACGAAAGGTCGACCTTGACGATCCCGTCCTCGACCGTGACCGGGAACGTCTCGACCGGCAGCACGGCCGGGAGCGTCAGCGGGCTGCCGCTGCGAATGTCGATGTGCGCACCGTGCCTCGGGCAGACCGCGAATCCCTCTTCCGGGTCGAACTCGCCCTCGCAGAGCGGCCCGTCGTCGTGCGAGCAGCGATCCTCGATCGCGTAGAACTCGCCGCCGAGGTTGTAGACGCCCACCGAGATCTCGCCCGCGTGCACGATCTTCACCGACCCGGGAGGGAGCTCCTCCGCGCGGCCCACCTCCGTCAGAGCCACTTACGTCAGCTCGAGCTCGTCGAGGCCGGCCCACTCGTCCGGGAGAGGCGTCCCCTTTGCACGGTGGAGCGCGACCTTCAGCACCCCGAGCCCGAGCAGCGCGCACTTGAGCCGGACCGGCGTCAGCGGGATGCCGACCTCCTCCAGCAACGCCTCCTTCGGCAGCCCGGCGATCTCCGACGCGGTCTTGCCCACGACCATCTCCATCAGCATCGACGTGGACGCCTGGCTGATCGCGCAGCCGCGGCCGGAGAACTTGACCTCCTCCAGCGTCTCGCCGTCGTCGGCGAACTGCACATAGATCGAGACCTCGTCGCCACAGAGCGGGTTGACGCCCTCGGCCTGCGCGTCGGCGTCCTCCATCACCCCGTGGCCGCGCGGGTTCTTGTAGTGGTCGAGAATGACCTCTCTGTAGAGATCTTCAGCCATGGCCTATCCGAAGATCTTGCGCGTCTTCTGCACGCCCTCGACGAGGCGGTCGATCTCCTCGGGGACGGAGTAGAGATAGAAGCTCGCGCGGTTTGTCGCGGCGACGGCGAGACGGGTCATCAGCGGCTGGCAGCAGTGGTGGCCGGCGCGGATCGCAACGCCCTCGGAGTCGAGCACCTGTGCCACGTCGTGCGGGTGGATCCCCTCGACGTTGAACGAGACGATGCCCGCGCGCCGATCCGCCGGCGGGCCGTAGAGCGTGACGCCCTCGATCTCGCCGAGCCGCTCGAGCGCCACCGCGGCCAGCTCCTGCTCGTGCGCCTCGATCGCCTCGATCCCGACCTCGTTCAGGTAGTCGATCGCAGCGCCGAGCCCGACCGCCTCGGCGATCGGGGAAGTGCCGGCCTCGAACTTGTGCGGCAGCTCGCCCCAGGTCGTCGACTCGTAGCGCACCTTGCTGATCATGTGGCCGCCGAGGTTGAAGGGCTCCATCGCCTCGAGGATCTCGCGGCGCCCCCAGAGCGCGCCGACGCCGGTCGGCCCGCACATCTTGTGCGCCGAGAGCGCGAAGAAGTCGCAGCCGAGCGCCTGCACGTCGACCGGGTGGTGCGGCGCGGCCTGGGCGCCGTCGACAACCATGATCGCGCCCTGAGCGTGTGCCCACGCGGCCAGCTTCTCGATCGGGTTGATCGTGCCGAGCGCGTTCGAGACGAGGTTGGCCGCGACCACCTTGACGTTCCCGTCGCGCGCGGCCTCGTCGAGACCCGAGAGATCGAGCTCGCCGTCCTCGTTGACGTGCAGCATCCGGAAGCCGGCGCCGGTCTTCTCGGCCATGTACTGCCACGGCACGAAGTTCGAGTGGTGCTCGAGCTCGGTGACGACGACCAGGTCGCCCGGGCCAAGGTTGTTCAGACCCCAGGCGTAGGCGACCAGGTTGAGCGCCTCGGTCGCCTGCCGCGTGAAGATCACCTCGCGCACGTCCGGCGCGTTGACGAAGTCCGCCACTTTCTGCCGCGCTCCTTCGAAGGCCTCGGTCGCACGCTCGGAGAGCGTGTAGACGCCGCGGTGCACGTTCGCATTGGACGTCTCGTAGAAATCGCGCATCGCGTCGAGCACCTGCCGAGGCTTCTGCGAGGTGACGGCCGAATCGAGGTAGGCGAGCGGCTTTCCGTGGATCTCCTGCTCGAAGATCGGGAAGTCGGCGCGCAGCTTCTGCGCGTCGAGCGAAGTCCGTGCCGTCACCACCATGTGGCTATCGTACCGAGGCACCGCGTCTATGAAGCTGAGCTCCCTTTTCAGCGTGTCCCTGATCGCGTTTGCGCTGCTCGCAGCCGGTTGCGGCAGCTCGAACCCTGCCGCGAAGCTCCCCGGCGCGAAGGTCTTCACGAGCGCGGGCTGCGCGAGCTGCCACACGCTCAAGGCGGCGAAGGCGAAGGGCCAGATCGGGCCTGACCTCGACGCGCTCAAGCCGGACGCGCCCACGGTCGCCCATCAGGTGCGCGTCGGCGGCAACGGCATGCCCTCGTTCCAGAGGCGCCTCTCGGGAACACAGATCAGCCAGGTTGCCGCCTTCGTCGCCGCGGCCTCGCGGACGACCGGCCAGGCGGCGACGTTCAAGCCGGACAACACGACCATCAAGGGCTGCGAGCAGAGCAAGAAGCCGTTCTGCTTCCGGCAGGCGTTCGCGAACATCGCCTACCGGGACGGGCCCCAGAAGGCGCTAGACGAGCTCGCCACCGACGACTCGCGCATGCCGCAGGTCCATGGCGACTGCCACCAGATCAGCCACTGGATCGGCCACGCCGGGCTCGCGCGCTACCACGGAAACGCTGCCGAGGCGCTAGCGCACGGCGGCATGACCTGCAACTCGGGCTACTACCACGGCGTGATCGAGCGCTCGTTCTCGGGCCTGCCGCGGAGCGAGGTGGTCCACAAGGCAAGGCACCTCTGCACGACGCCCTCGGTGACCAAGAACGACTTCCTCCTCTACCAGTGCGTGCACGGGCTCGGGCACGGGCTGATGATCTACAGCGGCGACGACCTGCCCTGGGCGCTCCGTGCCTGCCACAAGCTGCAGACGAGCTTTGACCGCGTCTCCTGCACCGGCGGCGTCTTCATGCAGAACCTCGACACCGGGATGATCACGTCCCGCTACCTGAACAAGCGCAACCCGATCTACCCGTGCCCGATCGTGGCCGAGCGCGACAAGGTCTACTGCTACCTGATGGTCACCTCGCGGATCAACACGCTCGACGGCTTCAACTGGAAGCGGACGGCCGGCTGGTGCCGCAAGAGCGAGCCGGGCTGGGTCGCGACGTGCTTCCAGTCGTTCGGGCGCGACGTCTCCGGTGCGAGCCAGTACCACCCGCAGCAGACCATCCACCTCTGCTCGCTCGCCGGCAGCGGGGAGAACGAGTGCCTCTACGGCGCGTCGCGCGACTACGCGAACAACTACGCCGGCGGGAAGCAGGCGGCGGTGCTCTGCAACGTCAGTCCGGTGCGTTACCGCCCGCGCTGCTTCGAAGGCATCGGCACGATCCTCGGCGCGATCCACCGCCTCGGCCCCGACCGGAAGGCGGCCTGCAACGAGGTCACGCCGGCCCGCTACCGCGCAGACTGCTACCGCGGCGCGGCCGTGACCTAGGTCTGAGGGATGCGCGCTTCGAGCGCGCTCGTGACGGCCTCGCGGACCGGCTCGAGCTCGATCCGGTCGAGCACGTCCTGGAAGAAGCCGCGCACGATCAGGCGCTCGGCGTCGGGTCGCGGCAGGCCGCGGGCCATCAGGTAGAAGAGCTGCTCGCGGTCGACGCGGCCGACCGTGGCGCCGTGGGTGCAGCGCACGTCATTGGCGAGGATCTCCAGACCGGGGATCGGGACTGCATGCGCCGTCGGCGAGAGCATCAGGTTGCGGCACTCCTGGTAGGCGTTGGTCTTCTGCGCCTTCTCCTCGACGCGGATCATCCCGCGCCAGACCGCAGTCGCCTGGTCACGGAGGGCGCCCTTGAACGCGAAGTCCGACTCGGTGTCGGGCGCGATGTGCTCCTGGAAGGTGTCGTAGTCGAGGTGCTGCTCCCCATCGGCGAAGTAGGCGCCGGTCACGCGCGAGGTCGCGCCCGGGCCGGCGAGGTCGTTCTGGATCCGCACCTTGCCCTTCTTCGAGCCGAAGCCGCCGCTGACCCAGTCGAGCTCGGCGTCGCGCTCGACCCGCGCGTGGTGCGAGGCGAAGTGCCAGGTCTCGCGCGAGAGGTTCTGCAGCGAGACGTACTCGAGCTTCGCGTTCTGCTCGACGAACAGCTCGGCGACGCCGTTGAAGTAGCCGGGCAGGCCGGCCGAGGCCGACGCGTACTCCTCGACCAGCGAGAAGCGCGAGCCCTCCTCGGCGATGACCAGCAGTCGCCAAAAGAGCGAGCCGCTCTCAATCGCGTTCACGACGCGCACGAACAGCGGGCGCTCGAGCTCGAGCCCGCCGGGGACGTGGACGAGCAGGCCGTGCTGCCAGGCGGCGGCGTTGTGGGCGGCAAACTTGTCTTCCTGCCAGCCGACGAGCGAGCCAAGCCGCTCGTGCGACTCGTCCAGCGGCTCGAAGCGGATCTCGGCCGGCGCGCGCGTGATCTCGATCCCGGTCTCGGTGACGACGGCCTCGGCGGCAACATCCAGTGCCAGCATGGAGGCCGGCGTGCCCGCGGCAGCCTTCTCACCCGAAAACGCCTCGGGGTCGAACCCGCGCAGGTCGGTGAAGCGCCAGTGCTCCTCGCTCGTCCCGGGTACCGCAAGCTCGCGATAGCGCTCGAGCGCATCGGCCCTACTCATAGGCCTTGTACCGCCGGTGGAGGATCACCGCGTTCTCGTCGGGATCGAGGAAGACAGCCATCTTGCAGACCCCGGTGTCGCCGAAGCCGGCGCACTTCAGGCCCTTCGCCTCGAGTTCGGCCTTTGCGGCGTCCACGTCCGCCACCCGCAGCGCGAAGCCGCCGACGTCCGGTGTGAAATCGATGTTCTCCTTCTCCGGCTCCCAGAAGGTGAGCGTGACCTGGCCGGCCGTCAGCTCGTCGGGGTTGTTCGGGTCCGGCTCGAGGCCGAAGGTGTCGCGGTACCACGCACGCGAGCGGTCCGCGTCCCGGGTCGCGATGTTCACGAAGTCGACTCGCTCGACCTGCATCAGCGGGGCGGCGCGTAACGACGGTGGAGCATGAGCGCGTTGCCGTCAGGATCGGAGAAGAACGCCATGTGGCAGACGCTCGAGTCGCGGGTCTCGCCGTGGAACTCGACGCCCCTGGCCTCGAGCTCCTTCCGCGCCTCCTCGACACCTGGGACGCGAAGCGCGATGTGCGCCGTGTGGGGCGCGCTGAACTGCTGGCCGATCTGCTCCATGTCGATCAGGTAGAGGCTGACGTTCTCGCCGAGCTGGAACTCCGGGAAGCCGCGCTCGGACACCTGCTCGAGGCCGAGCGTGTCGCGGTAGAACCGCGTCGCTCGCTCCATGTCTGTCACCGGCACGGACAGGAAGTCCGTCCGCTCGACGATCAACCGACCGAGCCCTCCATCTGGAGCTGGATCAACCGGTTCATCTCGACCGCGTACTCGAGCGGCAGCTCCTTGGTGATCGGCTCGACGAAGCCGGAGACGACCATCGCGGACGCCTCGGCCTCCGAGAGCCCGCGTGACATCAGGTAGAAGAGCTGCTCCTCGCCGATCTTCGAGACCGTGGCCTCGTGGCCGATGTCGACCTCGTCCTCGTCGATCTTGATGTAGGGGTAGGTGTCGGAGCGCGAGTTCTCGTCGAGGATCAGCGCGTCGCAGACGACCTTCGACTTCGCGCCGGTCGCGCCCTTGGCCACCTCGAGCAGCCCGCGGTAGCCCGCGCGCCCCCCGTCCTTGGAGATCGACTTCGAGGTGATCACCGAGGTCGTATTCGGCGCCATGTGGACGGCCTTGCCGCCCGCGTCCTGGTGCTGGCCCTTGCCGCCGAAGGCGATCGAGAGCACCTCGCCGTGCGCGCCCTCGCCGAGCAGCCAGATCGCCGGGTACTTCATCGTCAGCTTCGAGCCGAGGTTGCCGTCGACCCACTCCATCGTCGCGTTCTCGTAGGCGACGGCGCGCTTGGTGACCAGGTTGTAAACGTTGGTCGACCAGTTCTGAATCGTCGTGTAACGGCAGCGCGCGTTCGGCTTGACGATGATCTCGACCACGGCCGAGTGCAGCGAGTCGGACGAGTAGATCGGCGCCGTGCAGCCTTCGACGTAGTGCACGTAGGCGCCTTCGTCGACGATGATCAGCGTCCGCTCGAACTGGCCCATGTTCTCTGCGTTGATCCGGAAGTAGGCCTGCAGCGGCATCTCGACCTTCACGCCCGGCGGCACGTAGATGAACGAGCCACCCGACCAGACGGCCGAGTTCAAAGCCGCGAACTTGTTGTCGTTCTGCGGGATGATCGTCCCGAAGTACTGCTTGACGAGCTCCTCGTGCTCGCGGAGGCCCGAGTCCATGTCCTTGAAGATCACGCCCTGGGCCTCGAGGTCGTCCTGCAGCTTGTGGTAGACGACCTCCGACTCGTACTGGGCGCCGACGCCGGCGAGGTACTTCTTCTCAGCCTCGGGGATGCCGAGCTTGTCCCAGGTGTCCTTGATCTCGGGCGGCAGGTCCTCCCAGCTGTTGGCCTGCTTCTCGGTCGGGCGGATGTAATAGAAGATGTTCTCGAAGTCGATCTCGGAGAGGTCGCCGCCCCACTCGGGAAGCGGCCGCGCGCGGAAGTACTCGAGCGACTTGAGGCGGAACTTGCGCATCCACTCCGGCTCGTTCTTGTGCTCGGAGATGGCGGCGACAAGCTCGGGCGATAGACCGCGGCCGGACTTGAAGAAGTAGTCCTCGATCTCGTGGAAGCCGTACTTGTAGTCGTTGCCGATCTTCGCGACGACTTCGGTCTCAGGAGTGGCTGCCATTCCGCCTTTCGTTCACGCCGAAGGCTTCGTACCCCTCGGCTTCGAGTCGCTGGGCCAATTCGGGCCCGCCTTCCTCCACGATACGCCCGCTCACGAAGACGTGCACGAAATCGGGCGTGACGTAGTTGAGGATCCGCTGGTAGTGCGTGATCACGAGCGCGCCCATTTCGGGGCCGACCAGCTCCTTGACACCGCTGGCGACGATCTTGAGCGCGTCGATGTCGAGCCCCGAGTCGGTCTCGTCGAGCACGGCGACGCGCGGCTTCAGCATCGCCATCTGCAGGATCTCGACCCGCTTCTTCTCGCCGCCCGAGAAGCCATCGTTCACGTAGCGCTGCGCCAGCTCGCGCGGGACCTTGAGCTTGTCCATCGCGGCGAGCATGTCTTTGCGGAACTCCGGGATCTTGACCGGGTCGTCGTCGCCGTCGTTGCGCGCCTTACGGATCGCGTTGAGCGCCGACCGCAGGAAGCTGGTGACGGTCACGCCCGGGATCGCGTGCGGGTACTGGAACG
>VAWL01000019.1 GCA_005883965.1 Actinomycetota bacterium | reverse complement strand
TGGGCTGCGCCGGCCTCGGCCTCGCGGTCGGCGCGTACCTCGCCGGCTCCTGGATCGAGCGCCGCGGGCTCGCAAACGTCTACGGCGCCTCGCTGATGCTGATGGCGGTCGGGATCGGCGCGGCCGCGGCGGCACCCAGCGTCTGGGTCGCCTCCGCCTGCGTCGTGATCTCGGGCTGCGGCAACGGTGCGGCGGTCGTCTGCAACGCCCTGCTCGTCCAGCGCGGCGCGCCGGATGCGCTGCGCGGCCGGGCCTTCGCGGTGTTGATGAGCTCGAACGTGGCGACGCTGACGGTCGGAATGGTCGTCGCCGGCAAGCTGACGGACGTCGTAGGTGCGCGCTGGGTCTGGGCGGCCGCGGCGGTGTGGTCCGCGGCGGCCGCGGTGGCCGGCTTCGCCCTCGCCCGCCGTGTGACGGCCCCGCCGTTGCCCGCGGAGGTCGAACCGGAGCCGATTGCCGTCTCCGCCCGCAGCGAGCAGACGCAACGGGCCGTTTAGCATCCGGCGCGTGGCCGCACGCCGCGACTTCACCTCAGAGTCGCTCGCGGCCGGCGTCCGCGCCGGCGACCGGCGCGCGCTTGCCCGCGCGATCACGCTCGTCGAGAACTCGGAGCCGGTCGCCTACGAGGTCGTCCGCGACCTCTATCCCGAGACCGGCCACGCATACGCGGTGGGCATCACCGGCCCGCCAGGCGTCGGCAAGTCGACGCTGATCGGTGCGCTCGTCCGCCACGTCCGCGCGCAGGACAGGTCGGTCGGCGTGATCTCCGTCGATCCCTCGAGCCCGTTCTCCCAGGGAGCGCTCCTGGGCGACCGGATCCGCCTGGCCGACCACTTCCTCGACCCGGAGGTGTTCATCCGCTCGATGGGCACGCGCGGGCACCTCGGCGGGCTGGCCGAGGCCACCCTGCAGGCAATGCTCGTCCTCGACGCGGCCGGAAAAGACCTGGTCTTCCTCGAGACCGTGGGCGCCGGACAGGGCGAAGTCGAGGTGATCGCGATCGCAGATACGGTCGTGCTGGTGCTGATGCCGGGCTCCGGCGACTCGATCCAGGCGCTGAAGGCGGGGATCATGGAGATTCCCGACGTGATCGCGGTCAACAAGCTCGACCACCCGGCGGCGAAGACGATGCTGAACGAGGTGCGCTCGGTGCTGGCGCTCGACACCGAGAGCGCGTGGCAGCCGCCGATCGTGTTGACCGAGGCCTCGCGGGGCGAGAACATCCCGGAGCTGTGGGAGAAGGTCGCGGAGCATCGCGCGTTCCTCGAGTCCGAAGGCCGGCTCGAGGAGCAGCGCCGCCGTAACCTCGCCGGGGAGGTGTTCGCGGTCGCCTCGTCGCGGGCAAAGGCGCATCTGGAGCGGGCGGTGGCCGACGACCCCGAGCTACGGCGGCTGCTGGACGAGGTGCAGAGCCGGCAGCTCGACCCGCTGAGCGCCGTTCGCGAGATCATGAGGAAGGTGTTCAAGGTTGAAGGTGGAGACGGCACCGACGCAGGCTGAGATCGAGGAGGCACGGGCGCGGCTCGACGGGGTCGCGCGCGTCACCCCGGTCTACCGCTCCGAGACGCTCTCGAAGCTCGTCGGGCGCGACATCGCGCTCAAGGCCGAGAACCTGCAGCGCACCGGCTCGTTCAAGATCCGCGGCGCCGTCAACAAGATCGCGACGCTCTCGGGGCGCGAGCGCCGCGCCGGGGTCGTCGCGGCGAGCGCCGGCAATCACGGCCAGGCGGTCGCCTGGGCCGCGCGCGAGGCCGGCATCAAGGCGACGGTCTTCATGCCGCAGGACGCGCCGATGGCGAAGGTCGAGCCGACGAAGAACTACGGGGCGAAGGCCGAGCTGAAGGGCGCGACCTTCGAGGACTCGCTCGAAGCCGCGCTTGCCTACGCCGACTCGAGCGGCGCCACCTTCGTCCACCCCTACGAGGACCCGCTCGTGATCGCCGGCCAGGGGACGATCGGGCTCGAGCTCGCCGAGCAGGTGCCGGATGCCGGCACGGTGGTCATCCCGGTCGGCGGCGGCGGCCTCTCGTCCGGGATCTCGCTCGCGCTGCGCGCCGTCAAGCCTGACGTCCGGATCGTCGGCGTCCAGGCCGGCCTCGACGGCTGGACGATCGCCGACGGGATCTTCGTCAAGTCGATCGGCGAGCGGACCGGCCGGATCCTCGAGGAGACGCTGGACGCCATGATCAGCGTCACCGACGACGAGATCTGCCAGGCGATCGTGCTCCTGCTCGAGCGCGCCAAGCTCGTGGTGGAGGGCGCGGGCGCGGTCGGCGTCGCGGCGCTGCTTTCCGGCAAGGCCGGCGGCGAGGGCCAGGCGGTCGCGCTGCTCTCGGGCGGGAACATCGACCCGACGGTGCTGATCTCGGTCATGCGCTACGGCCTGACCTCGGCCGGCCGCTACCTCGTCGTGCGCACGCGCCTGAAGGACCGGCCCGGCGAGCTGATCAAGCTGCTGACCCTGGTGGCCCGGGAGCGCGCGAACGTGATCTCGGTCGAGCACCACCGCGAGGGCATGGACGTGCCCGTCAGCGAGAGCGAGATCGAGCTGACGCTGACGATGCGCGACGAGCACCACTGCTCGGTCCTGCTCGAGACTCTGCGCAGCCTCGGCTACCAGGTCGAGCGGCTGAGGTAGCCGTGACCGACCGGGCGCAGCGGGAGCGCAAGGTCGTGACGGTGCTGTTCGCCGACCTCGTCGGGTTCACGTCACGCGCCGAGTCGCTCGACCCCGAGGACGTCGACGCGATCCTGCGCCCGTACCACGACCGCCTACGCTCCGAGCTCGAGCGGCACGGCGGCACGGTGGAGAAGTTCATCGGCGACGCCGTGATGGCCCTCTTTGGCGCCCCGACCGCGCATGAGGACGACCCCGAGCGCGCGGTTAGGGCGGCGCTCGCGATCCGGGACTGGGCGAGGGAGGAGGGCGAGCTCGAGGTGCGGATCGGCATCACGACGGGCGAGGCGCTCGTCTCGCTCGCAGCGCGGCCCGAGGCCGGCGAGGGGATGGCCTCGGGCGACGTGGTCAACACGGCCGCCCGGCTGCAGTCGGCCGCGCCGGTCAACGGCATCCTCGTGGGCGAGCGGACCCACCGCGCGACGAGTGCCGCGATCGACTACCACGAGGCCGAGCCGGTCCTCGCGAAGGGCAAGCAGGAGCCGGTCGCGGTCTGGGAGCCGCTGCAGGCGCGCGCCCGCTTCGGCACCGACGTGCAGCACGAGGCCCGGACCGAGCTGGTTGGAAGGGAGCGCGAGCTCGAGGTCCTCCGCATGTCGCTGACGCGCGTGCTCGCCGAACGCTCGCCGCAGCTCGTCACGCTCGTCGGCGTTCCCGGGATCGGCAAGTCGCGCCTGGTCTACGAGCTCTTCCAGATCGCGGAGGCCGAGCCGGAGCTGATCCTCTGGCGCCAGGGCCGCTCGCTCCCGTACGGCGAGGGTCTGAGCTTCTGGGCCCTGGCGGAGATCGTCAAGGCCCACGCCGGGATCCTGGAGAGCGACGACGGCGGAATCGCGGAGCGGAAGCTCGCCGAGATGGTCTCCGAGGTCGTCCCGGATTCGAGCGACGGGGATTGGGTTCGCCGGCACCTGGCCGCGCTTGCCGGCCTTGGTGGAGACGAGAGCATGACCGGCCCGGATCGGCGGGACGAGGCGTTCGCCGCCTGGCGGCGCTTTCTCGAGGGACTCGCCGAGCGACGGCCGCTGGTACTGCTCTTCGAGGACCTGCACTGGGCCGACGACGGCCTGCTCGACTTCGTCGACCATCTCGTCGACTGGGCGAGCGGCGTCCCGATTCTCGTCGTCGGGACCGCGCGGCCCGAGCTGCTGGAACGGCGGCCCGGCTGGGGCGGTGGCAAATCGAACTCGATCACGTTGTCGCTTCCCGCTCTCGCGAACGACGACACGGCTCGCCTGCTCGGCTCTCTGCTGGGCAGGTCGCTGATCGACGCGGAGCAGCAGGCTCAGCTCCTCGACCGGGTGGGGGGCAACCCGCTGTATGCGGAGCAGTACGTCCGGATGCTCGGCGAGCGTGGTGAGCAGGACGACCTACCGCTGCCCGAGTCGATCCAGGGAATCGTCGGCGCGCGGCTGGACGCCCTGCCGCCGCTCGAGAAACAGCTCCTCCAGGACGCCGCCGTGATCGGGAAGGTCTTCTGGCCGGGCGCGGTCGCCGCGCTCGGTGATTCGGACCCGGCGGCTCTTGAAGAGCAGGTTCACGCGCTCGAGCGCAAGCAGTTCGTCCGCCGCGACCGCCGCTCGTCGGTCGCGGACGAGACGCAGTACGCGTTCCTCCACTTGCTCCTGCGCGACGTCGCCTATGCCCAGATCCCGCGCCTGATGCGCAGCGAGAAGCACGTCAGGGCGGCCGGCTGGATCGAAGCGCTCGGCAGGCCCGAGGATCACGCGGAGATGGTCGCGCATCACTACCTGGCGGCACTCGAGGTTGCGCGCGCGGCCGGCCAGGAGCCGGGCGAGCTGGCGCCGCGGGCCCGTGTGGCATTCGCGGAAGCAGGCGACCACGCTCGCCACCTGAGCGCCTACGCCGCCTCGGTCATGTTCTACCGCCAGGCGCTCGAGCTCTGGCCGGAGACTGCACCGGAGCACACGGACCTGCAGTTTCGCCTCGCTCTCACAGCCTTCGACACCGATGACGAGCAGCGCGGCGAGCTGCTCGAGGAGGCGCGCACGGCCTTGCTTGCGGCGGGGGACCGTGCGAGGGCCGCCGAGGTCGACGCGGTGCTCGCACAGTTCTGGTGGACGCAGGGCAACCGAGAGCGCTGCTTCGAGCACCTCGATCGTGCCGATGAGCTGGCTCGAGCCGAGCCGCCCTCGCCCGCGAAAGCGCGTGTGTTCAGCCAGGTCGCGCGCTACCGGAGACTTGCAGGGCACCCCGACCCTGCCCTTGCACAGGGGGCACTCGAGCTCGCAGAGCAATTCGGGCTAGACGAGATCCGAGCGCATGCGCTGATCACCTTGGCGCAGATGGGTGGCCCCGAAGCTCGGCCCCTCGCGGAGCAGGCCCTCCAGATCACACTCGAGGGAAAGCTCCTGCCGGTGGCGATTCGGGCCTACTCGCAACTCGCCGTAGACGCCGACCTAGGGGGCGACGTCCAAGAAGCCCAGCGCCTGATGGAAGAAGCCGCGCAGATCGCGGAGCGTCTCGGTAGCACGACGAGACGCTGGGTCCAGGGAAACCTGATCTTCGGCTGGGTCGAGCTCGGGGAGTGGGATCGGTTCATGTCCGCCGCCGACGAGTTCCTCGCTGAGTCTGAGGCAAAGCCGCACTACCACGACGCTCACGTGCGCATGCTGCGCGCCATCGTCCGGCTGGCGCGGGGCGACATCGACGGTGCGCTCGTCGACCAAGAGAAGGGACTGGGGCGGGCACGCGAGGTGAAAGATCCTCAGTGTCTGAGCCCGGCTCTTGCCATCTCCGCTTACGTCCTCGCGGAGGCGGGCCGGCTCGAGGAGAGCAACCGCTGTTTCGACGAGGTGATTCCGGCCATCGCCGAGACCCTCGACGGGTTCGACGACCTCGTCTGGGCCGCCGACCTGCTCGACCGCCGTCAGGAACTGGCGGCGGCCGGACAGAACGTGCCGGACACGCCGCGCTTCCAGGCCGCGCGCGCTGTTCTCGCGGAGGATCTCGCCGGGGCTGGCTCGATGTTCGGCTCGATGGGAATGAAGCATCGTGAGGCGCTCGTCCGCCTGCGACTGGCCGAACGGCTCGTGGCGGAAGGTCGCCGCACCGAAGCCGACCAGGAGCTGGCGTCCGCGCTCGTGTTCTTCCGCTCGGTCGGCGCGACACTCAAGGTCAGGGAAGCCGAGTCGTTGCTGGCCGAATCAGCCTGAGCCGCAGCGGCGGAATGACGTCAATTGATGGCCGCGCTTCTCCCAGTCGTCGACGCCGCCGTCGAGGACTGGGCGGGCGTTCACGCCCTCGGCGACGAGGACGCTCGCCGCGACGCCGGCGCGCGCGCCACTCGAGCAGATGGTCACCACCGGCCTGCCGTTCTCGAGCTCCTCGCTGAAGGCGCGCACGATCCGGTAGGGGATGTGTCGGCTCCCGGGGATGTATCCCTCGTCGCGCTCGTCCGTCTCACGGACGTCGACCACCTCGACGGCGTCCTGCTCGACAAGCGACTCGAGCTCGTCGATGCCGACGGGCTCGATCCGCTCTGGAGTCTCGAGCTCGAGCACGTAGCCGGCGACGTCCAACAGGCCGACGGCGTTGAGCCGGCGCGCGGCCTCGCGCGCGTCCTCGGCCACCGATGCGTGGATCGTTACGGGCTCGTCGTGATCGAGCACGAAGCCCGCCTTGGTGCCGACCGAGCCGCTCTCGAGCGGCACGTTCAGCGCGCCGTGTGCGTGCCCGGCCGCGTATGCCTCAGCGGAACGCACGTCGAGGAGCTGGCCCTTCGCCGAGCCGAGTAGCTCGAGCGGCGGCTGCGCGGCGAGGAACGGCCCTCGGTTCAGCGCAACGCACCGGTCGACCGTCGGCGGCCGCGGCGCCGCGATGGCGGACGAGTGGGCGACAAACTCCTGCAGGTTCCCGAAGGCGAGCGCGTGGTTCGTCTGCTTCTCCGATCCGATCGTCGATGTCCGGTCGCCGCTGATTCCCGCGGCGCAGAGCGAGCCGCCGGTGTGGCCGGGATCGACCTCGGTCTCGTCCGGAAGCTCCAGGAGCCGCTGCAGCGAGTGGAACAGGTTCTCGGCGCCCTCCTCGGCGCCGACGGCGAGGTCGGGCCGGGCCGCGTCCCCGATCAGCAGCGAGTCGCCGGTCAGAAGCCGGCCCTCGACCAGGTAGCAGCAGTGCTCCGGCCGGTGGCCCGGCGTGTGCAGGACGCGGATGCTGAGCGAGCCGACCAGCACCTCCTGGCCGTCCTCGACCGGATCGAACGGGTACTCCGGCTCGGCGAGTGGGTGCACCGAAACGGGCACGCCGTGCTCGAGCGCCAGCCGCCCGTGCCCGGAGACGTGGTCGGCGTGGGTGTGCGTCTCCAGCACCCGCACGATGCGGAGGCCCGCGCGCTCCGCCTCCTCCAGATACGGCTCGATCGCGTAGGCAGGGTCTACCACGGCCGCCTCGCCGCTGTCCTCGTCGCCGATCAGGTAGGACGCGCAGCCGAGATCGTCGTCGACGCGCTGGAGAAAGATCACTGCGCCCCGGACGCTAACAGCGCGTGCCGCTAGCTTTCTTGAAGTGGCCTACCTGCCCGCGAAGATTAGAGGGGGCGAGGTCGCTCATGGGGCCTGGGCGAGTGCGAAGCAGGAAGACGGGCGGACCGAGGTGACGAGTCTGTTTCTTTTCCCTCTGGAGCGGAAGAGGCGTACGCGAGGCGGCAGAACGCTGACCTGTCCGGTTCCGCGCTTG
>VAWL01000018.1 GCA_005883965.1 Actinomycetota bacterium | reverse complement strand
GACGGCGACCACGTCATCGAAGCGCTTCGTGATCCGGTCGAGCCGGACGTCGACCGTGACCGGGGTCGCCGGGACTCCGACCTCGGGCGAGCGCTCGGCCTGGCTTTCGACCGCCATCAACCGGCCTCCACGCGCAGGCCGCTCTGGGCGCGGGCACCCCAGTCGTAGAGCTGTTTCCAGAGCTCGAGGTAGAGGAAGCTCTCCGTCGAGACGACCCCGCCGAGCGCGCGGATGCGGTTGGTCAGCTCGAGCAGCTGGCGCCGGTCGGCGCAGACGAGCTCGACGAGGATGTCGAACTGGCCCGCGGTGACGACGACGTACCCCGCCTCGTCCCAGCGGGCGATCTCGTCGGCGATCGGCCCGGGCGCGCCGGCCGTGCGGATGCCGACCATCGCCTGCGCGTCGAAGCCGACCCCGAGCGGGTTGGTGACTGCAGTGACTTGGAGGATGTCGTCCTGGCAGAGGCGCGCGTAGCGCGCACGGATCGTCGCCTCGGAGACGCCAACGTCCGCGGCGATGCGGCGGAAAGGCTCTCGGCCGTTCTTCTGCAACGCCTCGATGATCGCCTGGTCGACGCCGTCGAGGCTGCGCGGGACGCTGACCGCGCCCCTGTGCCGGTGCTGCTCGGCCGCAGTACGCAATGCGAGGCGATTAGACCAGGTTTCCTCGCATAGCGTCAAACCAGAGCCGCCCCGGCTCCCTTCTTAGTCGATCTTGGCCATGACGTGCTTGATCTGCGTGTAGTCCTCGAGCGAGTACGCGCTCAGGTCCTTGCCGTAGCCGGACTGCTTGTAGCCGCCGTGCGGCATCTCGCTGACGAGCGGGATGTGGTCGTTGATCCAGACCGTCCCGAACTGGAGCTTGCGGGCGGCGTTCAGCGCGCGCCCGATGTCGCGCGTCCAGACGGAGGCGGCGAGGCCGTAGTTCACATCGTTCGCCCACGCGAGCGCCTCGTCGTCGTCGGCGAAGCGTTGCACGGTCACGACCGGGCCGAAGACCTCGCGCTGGACGATCTCGTCCTCCTGCCCCACGTCGGTGATCACCGTCGGCTTGACGAAGAAGCCGCGGTCGCCGTTTGACCCGCCGCCGGTCAGCACCTTCGCGCCCTTGGCGCGGTCGAGGAAGCCCAGCACGCGCTCCTGTTGCGACTTGGAGATCACCGGGCCCATCTCGATCTCGTCGCCCTCGGCCGGGTCGCCGACGTGCAGCGACTCGACCAGCGGCACGAGCTCGTCCAGCAGCTTGTCGTAGACCTTCGGTCCGGCGACCACGCGCGAGGCGGCGGTGCAGTCCTGGCCGGAGTTCCAGTAGCCGGCGATCTTGATGCCCTCGGCCACCGCGGCCGGGTCGGCGTCATCGAAGACGATCACCGGGGCCTTGCCGCCGAGCTCGAGGTGCACGCGCTTGAGCGTGTCCGCGGCCGTGCGAGCGATCTCCTTGCCGGTGGCGACGTCGCCGGTGAGCGAGACCATGCGCACGTCGGGGTGGCGCACGAGGCCCGCCCCGACCGGCTCGCCGTCGCCGGTGATCACGTTGAGGACGCCCGGCGGCAGGATCTCGGCGGCCAGCTGCGCGAAACGTAGTGTCGTCAGCGGCGTCTGCTCGGACGGCTTGACGATCTGGACGTTCCCTGCGGCCAGCGCAGGCCCCATCTTCCAGACGGCCATCATCAGCGGGTAGTTCCACGGCGCGATGCCCGCGACGATCCCGACCGGCTCGCGCCGGAGCATCGACGTGTACCCGCGCATGTACTCGCCGGCCGACTTGCCTTCGAGCAGTCGCGCCGCGCCGGCGAAGAAGCGGAGATTGTCCGCCGAGACCGGCATCTCGTCGCGTGCGTACGAGAGCGGCTTGCCGACGTTCAACGACTCGAGCTCCGCGAGCTCCTCGGCGTTGTCCTCGATCGCGTCCGCGAGCTTGAGCAGCGCCTCGGCGCGCTCGCCGGGAGTGGTCTCGAGCCACTCGGGCAGCGCCTTCTTCGCGGCCTCGACGGCGCGGTCGACATCGGCCTGGGTTAAACCGTCACGCTCATGGCCAACCTCCCGGTCGAGATCTGCGGTTCAGCCTATCGCGTCCCGACCAACCCGGACTCGTGGGTCAGGCGCTGGGAGATGACGACCGGGATCACGGTCAGGACGATCACGACGAAGACGACCGCGTTGATCACCGGAAGATCCTGGCCGCGCTCGATGTGGTCGAGGATCAGGATCGGCAGCGTCTCCTGGGCGCCGGATGTGAACGTGGTCACGATCACCTCGTCGAACGACAGAGCAAACGCGAGCAGCCCGCCGGCGACGAGCGCCGTCGAGAGTACGGGCCAGGTGACGAAGCGGAAGGTCTGCCAGCCGTCCGCACCGAGGTCCTGCGAGGCCTCGATCAGCGACGGCGAGGTGCGCCGCAGCCGAGCGAGGACGTTGTTGTAGACGAGCACGACGCAGAACGTGGCGTGGCCGATCACGATCGTCCAGATCGAGAACGAGATCCCCGCGAAGTAGAAGAACGAGTTCAGTGCCATCCCCGTGATGATCCCGGGCAGGGCGATCGGGAGCAGGAGCAAGAACGAGACCGCCTCGCGGCCGAAGAACGAGAAGCGGGCGATCGCGAACGATGCAGCCGTCCCGAGCACGAGAGCGACGGCGGTGGCCAGCAGCCCGACCTTGACCGAGAGCCAGAGCGAAGAGCGGACATCCGGGTCGTGCCAGGCCTGGTGGAACCAGTGGAACGTCAGATTCTGGATCGGCCACGTCTGCAGCACGGAGCCGTTGAACGCGTAGGCGAGGATGATCAGGATCGGGAGCCAGAGGAAGGCGATCACCAGCACCGACCAGACGGCGAGGCCAACCCGCGTGCCGCGGCCGCTCACAGGGCCTCGAACGCTCCCAACCGCTTCGCGATCACGAGGTACGCGGCCATCACCAGAACCGGCACGGTCGCGAACGCGGCGGCGAAGGGGATGTCGGGCTGGCCGATCTTGGTCTCGACGATGTTGCCGATGAAGCTCGAGCCGGCGCCGCCGACGAGCGCCGGCGTGATGAAGTCGCCGAGGGTCAGCGAGAAGGTGAAGATCGACCCGGCGACGAGCCCCGGCAGGGCGAGCGGCAGGATCACCGTCCGCAGCGTCCGCCAGGCTCTCGCGCCAAGGTCTTGCGAGGCCTCGAGATAGCTCTCCGGGATCCGCTCGAGGGCGGCGTAGACCGGCAGCACCATGAACGGAAGCCAGACGTACGAGAAGACGATCCACATCGCCGTGTTGGTGTAGGCCAGGCCTGCGTCGGGCAGACCGAGCCCGTTCAGCGCCCAGTTGAGCGCACCGTCCTTGGCCAAGATCAAGCGCCACGAGTAGATTCGGACGAGGTAGCTCGACCAGAGCGGCAGCAGGACGAGCACGAACAGGAGTGCCCGCATACGGCGAGGCGCGACCCTGGCCATGAAGAAGGCGAGCGGGAAGGCGAGCACCGCGTCGGTGAGCGTCACCGCGGCGGCCA
Organism: Actinomycetota bacterium; assembly: GCA_005883965.1. Classification (GTDB taxonomy): domain Bacteria; phylum Actinomycetota; class Thermoleophilia; order Gaiellales; family Gaiellaceae; genus AC-32. The sequence goes on along the minus strand of VAWL01000018.1, from coordinate 16,479 downwards.
TCCAGAGCGTGCGAAAGGCGATCCGCCAGTACGTGTGGTCGTGCCAGAGCGTGCTGAAGTTCGTCCACGACCAGGCGTGGACGACCTTGCCGGTAAACGAGTCGACGTGCCAGAACGCCGACACGAACAAGGCCACGAGCGAGCCGAGGTAGACGAGGAGAAACGCGACCGCCGGCAGCGCCAGCAGGAGTGTCAACTTCAGCCAGGGGCGCCGCCAGAACGCCGCCGAAAGCCGGAGGCGGGCCCGTCTGAGCGGCGGGCCCGCCTCTGCTGCCTCAATCATTCGCTACCCGGTGATCTGCGTCCACGCGTTCTGCCACGCGTTGTAGTCCATGCAGTCGCTCTTGCCGTTGCCGCAGTCGGCGATCGGCGTCTTCCAGAACTTGATCGTGTTGTAGTAGGCGAGCGGCTCGTTCAGGTGGTACTTCGCGCACGAGCCTGCCTGGATCTTGTCCATATAGGGGCAGGCCTTCGGGTTGACAGGCGTCTCGCCGAACACGAGCGCCTGCTTGGCCTCGACCTGCGGCTGCGTGACGTACTTCATCCACGCGTAGGCGCAGTTCGGGTGCGGGGCCCGCTTGGCCAGCATCCAGGTGTCGGCCCAGCCGGTCGCGCCTTCCTTCGGGATCACCTCGGTGACCGGCACCTTCTTCGCCTGCAGCGCGAGCGTGTCGACCGGCCAGATCGCCCCGAGCGAGACGTCGCCGTTGGCGAAGGCCGCGCGGCCATCAGTGTCGTAGTTCCAGTAGAGCTTGACCAGGTGCCGCTGCTGCTTCAGCAGCGCGATCGTGGCGTCGAACTGCGCCTTGTTCAACTCGTACGGGTCGGTGATGCCGAGGCTCGGCTTCGAGTGCTCGAGGTAGAAGGCCGCATCCGCGATCTGGATCGGGTTGTTCGGGATGGTGATCTGACCCTTGTACTTCGGGTCGTAGAGAGCGTTCCAGTTCGTCGGCCCGGGCTTGACCTTCTGGTTGTTGTAGAGCAGGACGTTCGGGCCCCACTGCACCGAGACGCCGTAGTGGACGCCGTCGACAGTGTTGTGGGCCGGCGACTTGAAGATCGGGATGAACTGCTTCCAGCTCGGAACCAGGTCGACGTTGACGGCCTTGACATCGCCGCCCTTGATCAGCCGCAGGCTGGCGTCACCGGAAGCCGAGACGAGATCCCACTGGCCGCCGCCGCCTCCGCCACCCGCACGCATCAGAGCGACCATCTGGTTCGACGAGCCCGCGTCCTTGCGGTGGATCTTGCAGCCCGACTCCCGCTCGAACGTCTTCGCGAACGAGGGATCCGAGTAGAACGGCCACTCGATCAGGTTCAACGCGCCCTCGCCTTTGCCAATCGAGGTCGGCAGGTTGGAGCCGTTCCCCGACGAGGACTTCTTGCTGCTGCCGCAGCCGGCAGCTGTGAACGCGAGCGCCCCGACCAGCAGCGCCGTCGCGCTCCAGCCGAGCACCCGCCTGTGACGCTTGCTCATTGCTCTCCTTCCGTCTCCCCCGGTTCTGGGTCGATCTCGAGCTGGTGTTCTGGGCGCCACTCGAGGATGACGTTCCTGCCCTGCTGGTCGAGAGCCTCGGCCGACGAGGTCTCGAGGTTCTGCCGGACGACCTGCAGCTCGCCCCCGCGATCGAGCTCGACGAGGTAGCGGGTGACCATGCCCGCGTAGACGACCTCCCGGATGCGACCTGCCTCCGCGTGCTCGCCTCGGGCCGGCTCCGCGCCGGCGTCGCTCATGCGGATCTTCTCGGGCCGAACCGCGAAGCTCTTGCCGCCACGCTCGATGACGTTCGAGACGCCGACGAACCCGGCGACGAAGGCGCTTGCCGGCCGCTCGTACACCTCCGCGGGCGAGCCGATCTGCTCGATGCGGCCACGGTCGAAGACGGCAAGGCGGTCGCTCATCGTCAACGCCTCGTCCTGGTCGTGCGTGACGTACACGAACGTGATCCCGAGATCCTGCTGCAGGCTCTTGAGGAACAGCTGCATCTCCTGCCGCAACTTTAGGTCGAGCGCGCCGAGCGGCTCGTCGAGCAGCAGCACCTGCGGCCGGTTGACGAGCGCGCGGGCCAGCGCGACCCGCTGGCGCTGGCCGCCGGAGAGCTGGCTCGGCTTGCGCCCGCCCGCTCCGGGCAGTCGCATCCGCCGCAGGACGTCCTCGACGCGCGCCTTCCGCTCGGCCTTGCCGATCCCCTTCACGCGCAGGCCGTAGGCGACATTCTCGGCAACCGTCATGTGCGGGAAGAGCGCGTAGTCCTGGAAGACCGTGTTGACATCGCGCGCGTACGGCGGCCGATTGGTGACGTCTGCGCCACCGAGCTCGACCCGGCCTTCGTCGGGCCGCTCGAAGCCCGCGATCAGGCGCAGCGTGGTCGTCTTGCCCGATCCGGACGGTCCGAGCAGCGTGAAGAACTCGCCGACGGGAATCTCGAGGTCGAGGCCGTCGACCGCGACCACGTCGCCGTAGGCCTTGCGGATGCCGACCAGGCTTACCGCAGGCGCAGGCGAGCTCTCGAGGTGCCGCTCCTCGGTTCGCTCCTGAACAGACACGGGGGCGCGATTATCTCGGTTCGCCCGGCGCGGGAGCGCAGGACTGCGGCTCGCCCTCGCAGCAGCCGAGCTTCAACCGGCAGGCGGGGCACTGCCAGGTGCCGTGCCGCCACTCCATTTTCGCGCTGCAGCGGAGGCAGCACTCGGCATTGTCGGGCTTCCCTTCCAGGGAGCCGACTCTAGCCACACCTTCCGACGGCTAAGACGCCTTCGACCGCTCGGCGGTGTTCTCGACCTCCCGGGCGAGCGCGTCGTCGACCGGCTCGGGCTGCAGGCGTTCCCGGAGCTCGGCGAGCCGCTTGATCACGGCCTTCCGGCGCTCCCGGCCGTTCGCGGGGTCGAAGAAATAGGCGAGCGCGGCGCCGAATGCGATCAGCCGGAGGCGGCCCGGCCTGCGCGGCACGTCAGTCGCCCCAGTCGAAATCGCGGGAGCGGCTCCAGAGGCCGTCCTCCTGTACCTCCGGCGCAGCTTCCTCGGACGGCCACGACTCGGTCGTCAGCGCCTCGTCGGAGACGGCCGGCTCGTCGCCGTCCATCGTCTCCTCGATCCTGGCCTGCTCCTCGGTCTTGAAGAGCGGGTGGTTCTCGAATGGATCAGCGTCCTTGTAGTCCTCGAGTGGGCGTTCCCCCTCGAGCTCCGAGTTGCGTTCCTTCAGCTCCAGGTGATCCTGGATGACTTGTGCGAACAGCGATTGCGTCTCCACAGGCTAGAAACCTCCCTGGTCTTGCTCGACGGCGGAGGATTCTAGCCTGCCTCGGTGTGCTGCGCACGCGGCCTCGCCGTCGCAACCCGGTTCTTTCCAGCACGTTTGGCCTCGTAGAGCGCGCCGTCGGCGGCCGCGACGAGGTTGCCCGCGTCGGCGGCCTCGGGGAAGGCGGCCACGCCCAGGCTGACCGTGACCTCGATGTGCGTGCCGTTCGGGGCGAGGATCGTCCGCTCCTGGAACGCGGTCCGCGCACGCTCGGCCAGGCGCCTCGCGCCGTCCAGGTCGGTCCCTGGAAGCACGATCGCAAACTCCTCGCCGCCCCAGCGCGTCGGAAGGTCGATCTCGCGCACGCACTCGCGCAGCGTCTCGGCGAACTCGATCAGGACGCTGTCGCCGACCGGATGGCCGAAGCGGTCGTTGATCGCCTTGAAGCTGTCGAGGTCGGCGAGCGCGAACGCGACCGAGCCGCCGAAGCGCTCAGCCCGCATCAGCTCGCTGGCCAGCGCCTCCTCGCAGTGGCGCCGGTTGGCGAGGCCGGTGAGCATGTCCACGAGCGCCTGCCGCGTGACGATCCGGTGCAGGCGGGCGTTCTCGAGCGCGATCGCGGCGTGGGCGACCAGGGTCGCGGCGCTTCGCCGCTGGTCGACGGTGAAGCCGCGCCCCGAAAGCGTGAGCGTGCCGAAGCTCTGGCGGCCGGCGGTCAGCGGCAGCTCGAAGTGCTCGCCCCGGTCGGAGATCGAGCCGGCTTGAACCACCTCACCGCCGAGGCCGACGACGAGGCCGCCGGTCGCTCCGGTCGCCTCGACCACGGTCTCGACGATCACGCGTAGGAGCTGGTCGACGTCGTGGGTCGCGGCCAGCGCCTCGCCGAAGCGGACGGTCGCCTCCCGCAGTCGCCCGCGCTCGGCGTCGAGCTCGGCCAGCCGCGCCTCGAGCTGGTCTGCCATCTCGTTGAAGGCGAGGCCGAGACGGCCGAACTCGTCCCGGCCCTGGACCGGCACGCGCCGGTCGAGCTGCCCATGCGCGATCGCATTCGCGGCGTCGGCAAGCCGACCGAGCGTGACGACGATCGAGCCGCCGACGACGTACGCGACCAGGCCGATCAGGACGAGCGAGCCGAGAATGCCGAGCAGGAGGCGCCTGTCCGCAGCGGAGACGGCGCTGTCGATCTTTGCCTGCGGCGAGAGGAGCCCGAGCGAGGCCGGCCCGCCTTCCAGCGAGCTTGCGAGCACGCGGTAGCGGCTGCCGGCGACCTCGAGCGTTCGCACGTGCGCGGCAGGCGTCAGGCGGCCACCGCGGATGCGGGGCGGGCCGACGCGGACAAGACCGCCCTGGGCGACGACGAGCGGGTCGGCTCTGATCCCGGCGCGGTCGCGCAAGCTCGCCACGGACGCAGCGCTGAGCGGAACGCCCGCGGTCAGCGTGCCGAGGCGTCCGCTCGGGCCGATCACCTGGACGACCTTCGCGGGCCCGATCGTCTCGGCGGGACCGGCCGTGAGCACTCTCGACCGAAGGCGGATGTCGGGTGTGCGCCGGAGGATCCTCCGCAGCGCAACCCGGTCGCCGCGTTGCAGGTCGCGCTGGAAACGAGGGCTCGCCGCGAGCCTGCCGGCGCGGTTCCCTGCTCGCTCGAACTGGTCCTTGTACGAGCCCAGGACGGCGCGGAGGCCCGCCTCGAGACGCACGTCCACGCGCCGCGTCTCGCTTCGGCGGGCGACGGAGTGCAGCCCCCAGGCCGCCGCGCCCAGGGGGAGCAGCGAGACGAGCAGGAAATACGCGACGAGTTTGAGCTTGAAACTCATATGACCCCGTAATTTAGGTTCAGGCGGCGTCTCGCCGATACCACGCTAAAGTGGATCGGCAGTTGGAGGGGATGCCGTGAGCAGAGTTACCTCGATAGTTGTAGTGATGGCGGCCTTTGCGGCGGCGGCGCTGGCCGCTGTCAAGTTGCCGCAGCTCGTGGTGCGCAGTGCGCAGCCCAGGGCTCCACGGCTCGCGCTGGCGCCCGGAGCATCGCGCTCCACGGTCGTCCATGCTCCCCCGCTGTCGCGGCCTGCGCCCCACCGACTTGCTCACGTAACGGTGACGATACCCCATTTCGTTCCGGCTCCGGCAGCCGCGCCTGTCGTGACCCGGGTCGTGGCTCGACCGCACCCCTCGCGGCCCGCACCGGGGCCGTCCCACCCCACTCCGGCTCCGCCCGCACCGGTACCGACACCGGCACCCGCCCCTGCCGCGCCGGAGCAGGCGCCTGCTCCGCACCCGGAGAAGACCAAGCCTGCGAAGAACGACCATCCTGCGCATCCCGATCACGGTCACGGACACGAGTCGGAGGGACCGCCGCCAGGTCATCAGGACGAGGGTCATGGCCACGATCACGGCCAGGGGCACGGGCAGGAGCACGGGCACGGACACGGGCACGGGCAGGAGCACGACCCCGGGGACGGTCACGCGCACGGACACGAACACGGGGACGAACACGGCACCGGACACGGCCACGGGCACAAGCACTAGCATCCCCGCATGCCCCGTTTCCGCCCATTCCGCGGCCCCGGCGCGTTCGGCCTGGCGCTCGCCGCCTGGGACGTCTGGCGCCGGATCCCGCCACAGCACCGCAAGCTGATCATCGGGCAGGCCCGCAAGCACGGCCCGCGGATCGCATCGAGCCTGCTCGCGGCCCAGCAACGCCGCCGTCGGCGCTAGTCACCGGACCCAAGCCGGCCCTGTCTGCGAACCCCGAAAACCGGTGTCAGACACCGGTTTTCGTCAAGGGTTAAGTGTGCCGAGAGTGTGCCGGCTTATCCACAGCCGGGCCCGGTGAGGACGTTGGGGGTTAGCTCAGCGCTTCGCGGAGAATCCGGTCCTGCTCGCGCAGGTGGGCGGTCGGGTACCCCTCGCTCGGGCTCGCGCGCCAGGGCCTGCCGACGAAGCGGAGCGTCACGCCTTCCGGCAGCGTGCCCTCGAGCCGGTGCCGGATCGAACGCCAGGCGCCCATGTTCTGCGGCTCCTCCTGCGCCCAGACCAGCTCCTCGAGCTTCGGGAACGACTCGACGAGCTCGGCCGCAGCGGCCACCGGGAACGGGTAGAGCTGCTCGAGGCGGCCGATCGCGACCCGGGCGGCGTCGCGCCGCAGCTCGTGGCCTTCGAGGTCGTAGTAGATCTTCCCCGAGCAGAGGACGAGCCGTCGCACCTTCTCCGGCGAGGCCTTCGGGTCGGGCAGCACCGGCCGGAAGGAGCCGTCCGACAGGTCCTTGAGCCGGGACGCGGCCTCCTTCAGCCGGAGCAGCCCCTTGGGCGTCATCACCACGAGCGGCCGCGCGCTCGGGTCGAGCGCCTGCCGCCGCAGCAGGTGGAAGTACTGCGCGGCCGTCGTGCAGTTCGCGATCCGGATGTTCTCCTGCGCCGCGAGCTGCAGGAACCGCTCCAGCCGCGCGCTCGAGTGCTCGGGCCCGTTGCCCTCGTAGCCATGCGGCAGCAGCAGCGTCAGGCGCGAGGTCTGGCCCCACTTCGAGAGCCCCGAGACGATGAACTGGTCGACGGCGGTCTGGGCGCCGTTGACGAAGTCGCCGAACTGCGCCTCCCAGAGGACAAGCGTCTCAGGTGCAGCCACCGAGTAGCCGTACTCGAAGCCGACACACGCGGCCTCGGAGAGGGGCGAGTTGTGCACCTCGAACGACGCGGCCGACTCGCGCAGGCTCTGGACCGGCGTGTAGACCTGGCCGTTCTCGGCGTCGTGCAGAACGAGATGGCGGTGTGAGAAGGTGCCGCGCTCGGTGTCCTGGCCGGTGAGGCGCACCGGGATCCCTTCGACGAGCAGGCTGGCGAACGCGAGCTCCTCGGCGTGGCCCCAGTCGATCCCGCCCTCGTCGAGCGTCGTGCGGCGGCGGTCGAGCTGCTTGGCCAACTTCGGGTGGACGGTGAAGCCCTCCGGGAAGGTGAGCAGCTCGTCGTTCAGCGCGCGCAGCCTGCTGCCGGCCACCTCGGTGACGATCTGATGGTCGGTGGAGGCCGGGATCCGGCCCTCGTAGGCGACGGCGGGCATCGCCTCGCCGAAGGTCGAGCGCAGCTTCTCGTGCGCCTCCTTGAGGCTCGTCTCCACGCGGCTCGAGAGCCCGTCTACCTCTTCGCTCGAGAGGACGCCTTCCTCGATGAGCTGCTCGGCGTACTGCTCGCGCACGCCCGGCTGGCGCTCGATCCGCGAGGCCATCAGCGGCTGCGTGTACGCGGCCTCGTCCTGCTCGTTGTGGCCGTAGCGCCGGTAGCCAACGAGATCGATCACGACGTCGGTGCAGAAGCGCCGGCGGAACTCGAGCGCGAGGCGCACGGCGGCGAGCGCCGCCTCGGGATCGTCGGCGTTGACGTGCACGATCGGGATGTCGAAGCCTTTGGCCAGGTCGCTCGAGTAGCGGGTCGAGCGCCCATCGGCGGGGTCGGTCGTGAAGCCGATCTGGTTGTTGGCGATCAGGTGCAGCGTGCCGCCGGTCGAGTACCCGTTGAGGTCGGACAGGTTGAGCGTCTCGGCGACGACGCCTTGGGCCGGGAAAGCGGCGTCGCCGTGGATCAGGACCGGCATCGCGACGGAGGAGTCGGCGTAGCCGTCGCGGGTCGAGCGATCGGTCTGCTCGGCGCGCGTCCGGCCCTCGACGACTGGGTCGACCGCCTCGAGGTGGCTCGGGTTCGAGGCCAGCGTGAGCGTGATCTCACCGGCCTCGGTGCGGCGCGTGCCTTCGGCGCCGAGGTGGTACTTGACGTCGCCGGTACCACCCTCGGGGTCGGAGACGACGGCCTCGAGCGTGCGCTCGCCCTCGAACTCGCGAAGGATCGACTCGTAGGGCCGGCCGAGCACGTGCGCGAGGACGTTCAGGCGGCCGCGGTGCGCCATCCCGAAGACGACCTCGTGGGCGCCCTCGTCGGAGGCCAGCTCGATCGCCTCGTCCAGCATCGGCACCATCACGTCGAGCCCTTCGATCGAGAACTGCTTCTGGCCGAGGAACGCGCGACGGAGGTAGCGCTCGAAGCCTTCGACCTCGGTCAGGCGCTCGAGCAGCCGCTTCTTCTCCTCCGGCTCGAGCGGCCGGCGGTAGCGCCCTGACTCGATCGCGGCACGCAGCCAGACCCGCTGCTCGTGGTCGGAGATGTGCTCGATCTCGTAGGCGATGGTGCCGCAGTAGATCTCCCGCAACCGCGGCAGGACGTCGGCCGCGGTCTCGCCCTCGACGTGGACGCCCAGCAGCGAGGCGGGGATCTGCGCCTGCATCTCCGGAGTCAGCTTCGGGACGAGCCGCTCGGCCTCGAGCGCGGGGTCGCCCACCGGCTCCGAGCCGAGGGGGTCGAGGTGGGCGGCAAGATGTCCGTGGGTGCGAATCGACCTGACGAGTGCGACTGCTGCGGCGATGGCGCCGAGCAACTCGTCGTCGACAACCGGCGCCGGGACCGGGGCCTCGGCGGGCGCTGGGGGCGCGGCCGGAGCAGCGGGCATCGGAGGCGTGACGGGAGCGGGCGGAGCTGCCACCTGACCGTTGCCGTCCTGCTCTTCGCCCAGCAGCTCGACGAGGCGCGCAAGACCCGGATGGGCCGCGACCAGCTCGCTCGAGCCGCTCTCGAACAGCTTGCGCCATTCCTCGGGCACGGCCTCGGGGTTCTTGAGGTACTGCTCGAGAATCGCGCTTGCGAAGCCCGCGTTGAGCCCGTCGACGTCGTGCATGCTCACATCTTTGTTGTACCAGCGCCGTTCCCTCTCGGGGCGGCGCTCCTCGTCAGAAGATGGGGTTGTTCGTGATCACCGCGATCGCGAGGCCTCCGATGAAGCAGAGGCCGCCCGTGAAGACCGCGAGCTGGGCCAGCCGCGCGTGACCTCCGCCCATCGCCGTCGCAACGAGCGCGAGCAGGATCGCGAACGGGATCAGCCGCACCGGCCGGTAGGCGAGCCCGATCAGGCTGGCGAAGATCGAGAGGGCAGCCAGGAACCCGGCGATCGAGTCAGCGGGACGGCTCTCGACGGCGGGCGGGGTGCTCACCGGGGCACCGGCCGCGAGGCGCGCGCGACCCTGCGCCCGGGCGAGCCGTGCGGGCGCGGCCGCGGCACGCGCGTGCGAGGCCGCCAGGGCTCGCGGGGCTCGGGCAGCTCGGCGCGGAGCACCGCCGGCTCGGGTGGCCTCGGCTCGGCCTTCACGGCCCAGTAGACCACGCAACCGAGGTAGGCGATCGGGATCTTCAGGATCACCATCATGAAGACGAACTCCCAGACCATTCGCGGCAGTGTAGAAGAAGCAAGCGCGGGCCGGGGCGGTCCCGGCCGCCCCGCCGTTGCGGGCCGAATGTGAGGTCAGCCTCTATTACCCGGTTCGTGTGATGGAGAGGGAACGCTGATCGAAGGCCCCGAGGGGACGGCGTGGTCGGGATGCTCGAGCTCATACCAGGCAACGACGCATGCAGCGACCCAGATTGCAACCAGGATGGCCACGGCGACCTTCCACCTCTCGTTGAACAGGTTTTTGATCATCCGCACTCCCTAGTTCCAGGCGGTCATGTAGTGGGCGCCGTACGTCCCATATCGGACGATGAACCAGGTCTGGTCGTGGAATGGGATACCCCACGGCGGGTAGCAGACCCAGTCGATCTGGTAACGGACCGAGATCCAGCTGTACCCGATTCCACCGCTCCAGGTGTCATGACGGAAGTTACTCCCATTGCATCCAGCCCCCGCCGGCCAGCTGGGCGCAATTCCGAAGGACACGAGCTGGCTTTGACCTGCGTTCGCGCACCAGCTCGCCTTGACCCAGAGATCCCGCTTGTAGATCCAGCCGCCCCTGGTCCAGCCGTCGCCCGAGTTCGCCGTGGTGAAGCAGTGTCTCGTCCTCGTGCTGTCCAGGCCGGTATCCGTCACCGAGTCGGTCGTCCCGAAGTTGGGGTACCACTCGGGATCCGATCCACCCTCGCAGGTGACCCCACAAGTCGAGTCGGGGGTGCCAGCGGGTAGGGACGAAGAGCCCGCCGCGGCATTGGCGGCCGCGAACGAGGAACCGTCGGCCCGGGCAGCGCCGGGGAGAGCCACGAGCAACGCGACCAGCGCGGCGACTGCCGCGACAAACGCGGTTGTTCTAGCGTTCTTGCCTGTTTCCATGAATCACCTCTCGTCGACTGCTCTCGACGGTAGGCACGGCCGGCGCACACGTGTGAAACGGAGACGTGTCGGATGTGCAACATCTTCGGAAGAGGTCCTACCGAAGCCGAGCGGGGCTGCCTAGTGGCCGCTTTGGACAGGTCCGAAGCCGCCCCCGCCGGGCGTCTCGACCCGGACGACGTCGCCCGGCTCGAGGTCGCGGGTCGCCTTGCCCGGCAGCTCCTCGCCGTTCACGAGGTTACGTCCGGGCGCCCCCGGCTCACCGCCCCGCGCGCCCTGCGGGGACCGCACGCGGCGCTCGCCGACCAGCGAGAGCCGGCACGCCTCCAGCACGCGGAGCTCGCGGATCACGCCGTCGCCGCCCTGGTGGCGCCCACGCCCGCCGGAGCCCAACCGGAGTGAGTGGCGCTCGACGCGCAACGGGTAGCCGAGCTCGAGCGCTTCAGCGGGAGTCGAGAGGGTGTTCGACATCGCGACGTGGACACCCGAGGGCCCGTCCGCGCCCGGGCAGGCGCCCTGGCCGCCGCCAACGGTCTCGTAGTAGGTGAAGCGGTCGTTGCCGAGCGTCAGGTTGTTCATCGTCCCCTGGCCCTGCGCAGGGACCTCCACCGCGTGACCGAAGGCGGCAAAGAGCACGTCGACGATCCGGCTCGAGGTCTCGACGTTCCCGGCGGCGACGGCAGCCGGAGGGCGCGCGTTGACGAGACAGCCGTCCGGCGCGCGCACGTGTACCGGCGCGAACGCACCGCCGGAGGCCGGCACGTCGGGGTCGGTCAGGCAGCGGACGACGAAATAGCAGGCCGAGCGCGTCACCGCGAGCGGGCAGTTGAGGTTCCCTTCGTGCTGCGGCGCGGTCCCGGCGAAGTCGATCTCGATCTCGTCGCCTTCAACTGTCACCGCCGCGCGAACCTCGAGCTCGCCGCCGCCCGCGGGCTCGAGCCGGTCGGCGGCCTCGAAGCGCCCATCGGGCAGGTGCGCGATCGCGGCGCGGACCCGGCGCTCCGAATACGCGTAGAGCTCGTCCATCGCAGCCTCGACTCGGGCGGCGCCGCGGCGCGCGCAGAGCTCGTCGACCCGCGCGGCGGCCAGCCGGTGCGCCGCGAGCTGCGCGCGGAGATCGCCGCGGCGCTCGTCCGGGTTGCGCATCCGAGATACGAGCCGGTCGAGGGTCGCGTCGTCAAGTCGCGTCGGCGGAATCACGACGCCCTCCTCCTCGAGCCGCCGCGAGTCGGAAGGCAGGCTGCCAGGCTGGGCGCCGCCGACGTCCGCGTGGTGGGCGCGCGTGACCGCGAAGCCGAGGACCGTGCGCGTGACGAGCGTGATGTCGGGCAGGTGCGTGCCGCCGGCGAACGGGTCGTTGAGGATGAAGACGTCGGCCGGCCCGGGATCGTGCGCACGGACGGCCGCGACTGCATCCGGCATGGCGCCGAGGTGGACCGGGATGTGCTCGGCCTGCGCGACCATGCGGCCACGGCGGTCGAAGAGCGCGGTCGAGCAGTCGCGCCGCTCCTTGATGTTCGCGGAGAAGGCGGAGCGAATCAGCACCGCGCCCATCTCGTCCGCGACCGAGCGGAGCGCCGCGCCGATCAGCTGGAGCTCAATTTCCACTTTCGTCACCCTTTCGTGACACATCCGTGAGGCGCAGCGTGCTACTGGTTCCATCCCTAACCCCCACCCACCCGGGGGAAATCCAGCACGTGGCGCCTTCGAGATCGATTCGCGCCGGGCCTCGCGCTTCCAGCGGCTCTGCGCACGGTAGGCGGAGCTCGGGGCCGGGCGTTACCTCGGCCGTCCGAACGGCGACGAGCTCGACCTGGCGGCCGCGGTCGGCGTAGCCGTAGCGCGCCTCGTGCGCGCGGTGGAACGCGGCCGCGGGGTCGGGCCCGAGCGGCACCGTCAGCTCGAACGACTGTCCCGCGTAGCGCAGGTCGGCCTCGCCTTCGGCCGGCAGCTCGCCCGCCTCCTCAAGTGGGCAGACGAACGACTCGACCCGGTCGCGCCGCTCGTCGCCGACCGCGAGCCCCAGCGCCGACAGGACGCCCGCCTCGGCCGGCACCAGGACCGTCCCGATCCCCAGCTCGCGCGCGAGCTCGCAGGCGTGTAGCGGCCCTGCGCCGCCGAATGCGACCAACGCGAAGTCCCGCGGGTCGTGACCGCGTTCCACCGAGACGAGCCGTAGCGCTCGCAGCATCTCGGCGTTGACGACGGCGATCGCCTCGGCCGGGTCGATCCCCGCGAACGCCCGCTCGGCGATCGACCGGTCGAGCTCCAACCCGCCCGCGATCCGCTCCGGCAGCCGCCCCAGCAGCAGGTTCGCGTCCGTCACGGTCGGCCGCGTGCCCCCGCGCCCGTAGCAGGCCGGCCCCGGCTCGGCGCCGGCGCTCTCAGGCCCGACGCGCAGGGCGCCGCCCGCGTCACGCCAGACGATCGAGCCGCCGCCGGCGCCGACCGTCTGTAGGTCGACGGTAGGCAGCCGTAGCGGGAGCCCGCCCACCTCGCGCTCCGTCGCTCGGCCGGCCTCGCCGTCGGCGACGAGGCAGACGTCGGTCGAGGTCCCGCCCATGTCCAACGAGATCGCGTTCTCGATCCCCTCCAGCCGCGCGAGGCGCGCCGCCCCGACGACGCCCGCCGCCGGCCCGGAGACGAGCGCGAACGACGGATGCGCCGCGGCCTCCGCAAGTGAAGCGACGCCGCCGGAGGAGCGCATGACCAGCGGCTCCGGCAGCCCCGCCTCGTGGCAGGCGTTGCCGAGACCCTCCAGATACCGCGCGACGACCGGCCCGAGGTAGGCGTCGATCGCCGTCGTCGAGGCGCGCTCGTACTCGCGGAACTCGGGCGCGACCTCGTGCGAGGCCACCACCCGCGCTCCCGGCACGAGCTCGACCGGGGCGAGCACACCCTTCGGCCCGATTCGCTCACGCACACCGAAACAGCGCTCGAGCGGGACAACCGGTTCCGGATGCGCCTCGCAGAGGCGGTAGAGGTGTGCGCGATCCTGCCGGCGCAGGTGCAGCAGGTGCTCGAACCCGTCCGTCGCGACGAACGCGGTGCGTGCGCCCTTGCGCTCCAGCAACGCGTTCGTGGCCACCGTCGTCCCGTGCGTGAACCGCTCGACCTCGCCCGCACCGACCGCCCGCGCCGCGGCCAGCACCGACTCTTCCTGCCGGCGCGCGGTCGGCACCTTCGCCGTCCGTAGCTCGCCGTCGGCCAGCAGGACGGCGTCCGTGAAGGTCCCTCCCACGTCGACTCCGAGCACTCCCATACCTGGGAATGTCTCACTCGGTGACACGTTCGACCAAGGCGATGGGAAAACGCTGGTCGGCCGAGCTGGAGCTCATCGGCGCGGGCGGCGAGCCCGTTGACCTCCACCGGACGCTGTCCTCACACGGAGTCGCGGCGCTGCCGCCGAACGCCTTCGACGAAGAGATGCAGACGCTGACGACGACTCTCGCGCTTCCCGGCGGGAAGGCGCGCACGATCCGGATCGGCGCCGGGCGACCCGGCTTCGCGCTCGTCCAGGCCGAGGACATCGGCGCGCGCGACGCAACTTTCCTCATCGACGCGGCCCGCCACATGCTCCGGCTCGACGCCGACCTCTCGCCGTTCTACGAGGCGGCACGCGAGGATCCGGAGCTCGACTGGGCCAGCGCCGGCGCCGGGCGCATGCTGCGCAGTGCGACTGTCTTCGAGGACGTGGTCAAGACGATCTGCACCACCAACTGCGCCTGGTCGGCCACGGTGCGCATGGTCACGGCGCTCGTCTCCGAGCTCGGGCTGGAAGCGCCGGACCGGCGCCACGCCTTCCCTACGCCGCAGGCGATGGCCGAGGCGGACGAGGCCTTCTACCGGGACGGCGTCCGGGCCGGCTACCGCGGCGCCTACCTGCGCGCGCTGGCCGGCGCCGTCGCGGACGGCAAGCTCGACCTGGAGGTCCTCGACGACCCGGAGCTGCCCGACGACGAGGTCGCGGAGCGATTGCTGGCGTTGCCCGGCTGTGGCCCGTACGCAACCGCGCACATGATGATGCTGCTCGGCCGCTACTCGCGCTTGATCCTCGACTCCTGGACGAGACCGAAGTACGCGCGCCTCAACGGCCGCAAGGCGAACGACAAGACGATCGAGCGCCGCTTCCGCCGTTATCGCGAGTACGCCGGGCTGGCGTTCTGGCTCTACCTGACCCGCGACTGGGTCGAGGAGCGGCCGGTCTAGGGGGTGACGAGGACTTTCAGCGCCTCGCGGCTGTCCATCGCACGGTAGCCCTCCGGCACCTCGTCGAGCGGGCCGGTCCGGTCGAAGACGCGGCCCGGCTCGATCCGTCCTTCGAGCACGTCGGGCAGGAGCTCCTCGATGTACGCCCGCGCCGGCGCGGGGCCGCCCGCGATGGTGACGTTGGCGAAGAACGTCTCCGCGACCATGGGCAGCGCCTCGTACTGCGGGATGCCCACGCGGCCGACGGCGCCCCCTGCGCGCACGATTCCGAACGCGGTTCGCGTCGACTCCTCGTAGCCGACGCACTCGAGGACCGAGTGGACGCCGAGGCCGCCGGTGAGCTCGCGGACGCGCTCCACGGCCTCCTCGCCTCGTTCGCTGACAACATCCGTGGCGCCGAACTCCTGGGCCAGCGCGGTCCGGGCCTCGTGCCGACCGAGGATGAAGATCCGCTCCGCCCCGAGACGGCGAGCAGCGATCACGCCGCAAAGGCCCACGGCACCGTCTCCGACCACGGCTACGGTCTTCCCCGGCCCGACGCGCGCCGCGAGCGCGGCGTGATGACCCGTGGCCATCACGTCCGAGAGCGTCAGCAGCGACGGCATCAGCGCGTCGTCCTCGTCGACCGGGAGCACGACGAGCGTCCCGTCCGCCTGCGGCACGCGAACGGCCTCGCCCTGGCCTCCGTCGACGCCCTCATCGCCGTACCGCCCGCCGTGCAGGCACGACGTGTGAAGTCCTTCCCGGCAGAAGACGCAGGTGCCGTCCGACCACAGGAAGGGTGTGACGACCAGGTCGCCGTCCTCGAGCGTTCGGACGTCCTCGCCCGCCGCCTCGACGACGCCGATGAACTCGTGGCCCATACGCCGGCCGGTCTCGCTCGGCTCCATCGACTTGTACGGCCAGAGATCGCTGCCGCAGATCGCCGCGCTGGTCACCCTCACGACGGCGTCGGTCGGCTCGACGAGCCGCGCGTCGGGCACGTCCTCGAGGCGCACGTCCCCGGCGCCGTACATGACGGTGGCACGCATCAGGTCGTGTCCGGTGCGGCGGCGTACTCCTCGTCGGTCACATGCTCGAGCCACGCGGCGGGATGGCCCTCGTCGTCGACGTCGAGCATGGCAAGATGGATCATGAACCGGTTCGGCACAGCGCCGTGCCAGTGTTCCTCGCCCGGCTCGAAGAAGACGCGGTCGCCGGGGCGGATGACCTCGATCGGGCCGCCGCGCACCTGGCAGAGGCCGAGCCCTTCGGTGACCCAGATCGTCTGGCCGTTCGGGTGCGTGTGCCAGGCGGTGCGTGCGCCCGGCGTGAAGTGGACGCTGCTCGCGTTCACGCGCGACCTTGACGACGGCACCGCGACCGCGTCGAGGTAGACCGCGCCGGTGAACCATTCGGCCGGCCCTGACGTCGTCTCGCTGCCATTCCTGGTGATCTGCATCGGCGGCTAGGAAGTGGAGCCGACGGGGATCGAACCCGTGACCTCGAGAGTGCCACTCTCGCGCTCTCCCAGCTGAGCTACGGCCCCAAGCCGCTGCATTGTAGCGGCGAACTCGAACTCCTCGGCCAGCGCGGTCCGGGCCTCGTGCCGGCCGAGGATGAAGATCCGCTCCGCCCCGAGACGGCGAGCAGCGATCACGCCGCAAAGGCCCACGGCACCGTCTCCGACCACGGCTACGGTCTTCCCCGGCCCGACGCGCGCCGCGAGCGCGGCGTGATGACCCGTGGCCATCACGTCCGAGAGCGTCAGCAGCGACGGCATCAGCGCGTCGTCCTCGTCGACCGGGAGCACGACGAGCGTCCCGTCCGCCTGCGGCACGCGAACGGCCTCGCCCTGGCCTCCGTCGACGCCCTCATCGCCGTACCGCCCGCCGTGCAGGCACGACGTGTGAA
>VAWL01000200.1 GCA_005883965.1 Actinomycetota bacterium | reverse complement strand
GGCGAGAGCGCGGCGCAGGCGCTGGAGCGGGTGGCGAAGGTGCAGACGCGCTACGGCGGCCGCTACGTGCACGCGGTCGACGGCGTCGCCGAGCACGGCCAGCGCTCGTGGTTCTACTACGTGAACGGCTACCTGGCCGACCGCAGCGCAGCCGATTACCGCCTTCGCCCGGGCGACGTCGAGTGGTGGGACTACCGGAGCTGGCACGACCCGGCGCAGGATCCCGTCGTGGTCGGCGCGTTCCCGGAGCCGTTCCTGCACGGCTACGACGGAAAGCGCCGGCCGGCGGTCGTGGTCAGCTCGGATCGCGTGGCCGGCCGCCGGCTGGCAGGCCTCGTCCGCGGACGCTGGGCCCGGCCCGGCGCGGCGCTGCCCTCGAACGCGAACGTCCTGGTGCTTCGCTCCGGCCCGACTGGGTTCTCGGCGCGGCCGGCGGGGCAGGCCGTGCACATGACCTTCAGCGGCGACTGGCGCCGGCTCCTGCGCGGCCGCTACCCGTTCCGGTTCCGGTACGCGGTCGGATGAGGCCCGCCGCCGCAGCTGCGCTTCTGGCCGGCCTCGCCGCCGCCGCGCTGCTCGCCCAGCGGACCGCCTCCGTCGCCGTGATCGCGGCGGTACTGCTCCTTCTCTGCCTTCGTGCTCCGGCGGGCCGGCGGCGCCTGTACCTCATCGGTGCGCTCGTCTCGGGCCTCGCGGTCGTCGTCGTGACGCCCTTCGTCGAGCAGATCGGCACGCACGTCCTCTGGAGCGGCCCGACCGTTCCGGTGCTGGGCCACCTCGACGTGACGACGGAGGAGCTGCGCAACGGGATCTTCCAGGGCCTGCGGCTGACGGCGGTCGCGCTCGCCTTCGCCGCCTACGCGCTGCTGCTCGATCACGACCGGCTCGTCCAGGGTGCGCGGTTCGCCCGGCGATCGGTGCTCGCCGTTGCGCTCGGGACCCGGCTCGTACCGACGCTGGAGCGGGACGCGGCCGGACTCGTCGAGTCGCTCCGCGGGCGCGGGGTGGAGGTGACAGGCCTGCGCGGGCGTGCGCGTCTGCTCTCGCCGCTGCTCGCCGGCTCGCTCGAGCGGTCGCTGAACCTGGCCGAGGCGATGGAGGCCCGCGGCTACGGGCGCCCGGGCGCAACGCGCGCGCTGCAGCCTCAGTGGACGCTCGGCGACAAGAGCGCGCTCGTACTCGCGGTCGCGCTCGTCGCGGTCGGAGCGCTGTGGCTCTAGCGACTGTTCGCTCGCTCTCGTACCGCTATCCCGAAGGGCTGGAGGCGCTCAGGGAGTGCTCCCTCGACCTCGAGCCCGGCGAGGTGGTCGCGCTGTTCGGGCCGTCCGGCTCGGGCAAGTCGACGCTGCTGCGCGCGCTCGCGGGGCTCGTCCCACACTTCCACGGCGGGCGCTTCTCAGGCCGGGTCGAGGTCTCCGGGCTCGACACGCGGCGCGTGCGGCCGGCCGAGCTGGCCGGGACGGTCGCGACGCTCTTCCAGGATCCGGAGGACCAGGTCGTGTTCACGCGCGTGCGGGCGGAGGTCGTCTTCGGGCTCGAGAACATCGGCACACCACCGGCGGAGATCGAGCCGCGGGCGCTGGAAGCCCTGGCGGCTGTCGGCGCGGCCGAGCTGGCCGACCGGCCGGTCGCAGAGCTCTCCGGCGGCGAGCTGCAGCGCGTCTGCCTCGCGTCGGTGCTCGCACTGCGCCCGCGGTTGCTGCTCCTGGACGAGCCCACCTCGCAGCTCGACCCGGACGGCGCCGCGGCCGCGATCGAGCTGGCCCGCTCGTCCGGCGCAACGGTTGTCGTCTCCGAGCAGCGGCCGGAGCGCGTGCTCGAGGCCTGCGACCGCGTGCTCTTCCTCGAGGGCGGCCGCATCCGCGACGGTGCCTTGCCGGAGGCGTGGCTGCCCCGCGAGGCCGAGCTGCCTGACGCCGAGCCCGCGGGCGACCCGGTCTGCCGGCTCGACGGCGTGACCTTCGGCTACGGGGACGAGCCGGTGGTCGACGGCCACGGGCTGACCGTCGGCCGGGGCGAGATCGTCGCTCTGCTTGGCCCGAACGGGTCAGGCAAGACGACGCTCGCCAAGCTCGCCACGGGCCTGCTCGACCCGTGGACGGGCAGTGTGGAGTGCGAGGGCCGCGCCTGCTACCTGAGCCAGGACCCGGGCCGCTATCTCGTTGCCGAGCGCGCCGACGAGGA
>VAWL01000199.1 GCA_005883965.1 Actinomycetota bacterium | reverse complement strand
GCCGCGGCGGAAGAGCTCGTTGGCT
Organism: Actinomycetota bacterium; assembly: GCA_005883965.1. Taxonomy (GTDB): domain Bacteria; phylum Actinomycetota; class Thermoleophilia; order Gaiellales; family Gaiellaceae; genus AC-32. The sequence goes on along the minus strand of VAWL01000199.1, from coordinate 2,487 downwards.
ACGAGGGCCCGCTCTCGGATGAGGTTGACCGGGTTTTCCGGGACGGAGCGGCGGCGGCATGAACCGGCTGGCCCACCGGCGCCTCGCCCGAAAGCTCTTCTCGCGAGACGAGGCAAAGCGCAACCGGGCCGCAGCGGCTCTCATTGCGACCAAGGACCCACGCACGACTCGGCGGCTCGAGCGCCTGCTCGAGGGCCGGGGCAGCGACGAAGGGCGCGCGGCCGCCGCCCACGTGCTCGGCTTCGGCGGGGAGGCCGGCGTCGCGGGCGCGCTGGTCCGCCGGCTCGCCGATCCTGAGGAGAGCGTCACCGTCCGGGCGCACGCCGCCGAAGCGCTGGGGCACCTGCTCCAGCACGAGCCGGTCCTCGCCGAGACCCGCACGACGATCGGCGCGTGCCTGCAGGACCCCGAGTCCGAGGTCCGCTTCTGGTGCGCGTTCGCCGCCGCCGCGCTGAACCTGCAGGAGCTGCGGGCGAGGCTGGAGCGTCTTCGGCAGGACGGCGCGCAAGTGGAGGGCTGGTGGACTGTCGGCGAGGAGGCGAGCTGGGCGCTCAGGTGCCTCGACGGCGAGCAGGATCCTCCGCTGCCGCGTGCGCTCTAATGCGGATCATCGCCGGCTCGCGAAAGGGCGCTCGCATCTTCGCGCCGAAAGGCCGCGAAACCCGGCCGACCGGGGACCGCGTCCGCGAGGCTGCGTTCAACCTGATCGGCCCGGGTTTTGTCGAGGGCGCAAAGGTTCTCGACCTCTTCGCCGGCTCCGGCGCGATGGGCCTCGAAGCGCTTTCCCGGGGCGCCTCTCACGCCACCTTCGTCGAGAGCGACCGCGACGCCTGCCGCGCGATCAACCGGAACCTCGACAAGCTCGAGCTCGAAGGCGCAACCGTCCTCTGCCAGGACGCCCTCACTGCCCTGCGTGCCGATGCCCGCATCGGCACCCGCTACGATCTCGTGCTGGTCGACCCGCCCTACCGGAGGTTTTCTTCCCTGCAAAACGCGCTGATTCAGCACCTGCCCGAGATTCTCGCGCCCGGCGGGCTCCTGCTCGTGGAGACCGCCGCGAAAGAGGAGCCGGAGCTACCGCTGGAGAAGCGGACAAGCCGCCGCTACGGCGCCGCGCGCCTGACCCTCTTCGAATGAGCGTAGGCTTGACGGAGCTCATCAAAGAGCGGAGGCGGCGGCTTTGCCGGCGCCGGGAGCGGGCATGATCACCGCCATCTACCCCGGAACGTACGACCCGGTCACGAACGGCCACATCGACGTGATCACCCGTGCGGCAGGGATCTTCGACCGCGTCGTCATCGGCGTGGTCGGCGCCCCGCAGCACAAGCAGCCGCTCTTCAGCCTCGACGAGCGCGTCGCCTTCCTGCGCGAGACCCTCGAGGGCATCCCCAACGTCGAGGTCGACGTCTTCTCCGAGCTCGTCGTCGAGTTCGCCCGCAAGTGGGACGCGAAGATCATCGTCAAGGGCCTGCGCGTGATCTCGGACTTCGAGTGGGAGTTCCAGATGAACCAGCTCAACCGCACGCTCGCGCCCGACGTCGAGACCGTCTACGTAATGGCGAGCCCACAGGTCAGCTTCGTCTCCTCGAGCGGCGTGAAGGAGATCGCGAGCTTCGGGGGAAAGGTGGACGAGCTCGTGCCCGAGCCGGTCGCGCGCAGGTTCAAGGAGCTGTTCCCGGACGGCCGGCCCGGGACGCCGGAGAACCCGCAGGAATGACCGATCTCGAGCAGCTGCTCAGCGCCGGCCCCGAGGTTCGTCTCCAAAAGCGAGACGCGCAGGAGATCCTGCAGAAGTTGCGCGCACGCGGCGCCGAGAGCGAGGCGGCCGATCGGCTCGAGTCGCGGCTGGCCCAGGGCGACGAGGTTGTCATCCCGAGCGGCGAGGCCCAGCAGCTTCTCGAAGCGCTGCGAGCGAGCGGCCGGCGCTGGATCTCCGGTACCGGCGAGCCCCGAGAGCAGCCGCCGCCCGAGCCCGAACCCGAGGCGGAACCGGAGCCGACGAAGCGCCGTTGGTTCTGGCAGCGCGGCTGACCCAGCCGGTTTCCTCTGTAAACTCCGCAAATCTATGGACGTATTGGTTCTGATCGACAAGCTGGACGACCTCGTGCACAACGCGAAGGCCGTCCCGCTGACCGACCAGGTTCGCATCGACCGCGAGGAGATCTACGACATCCTCGACCAGATGCGGGCGACGATCCCCGAGGAGATCAAGCAGGCGCGCTGGATCGTCAAGGAACGCCAGGAGATGCTGGCCGAGGCGAAGCGCGAGTGCGACCGGATTCTCGGCGAGGCCCGCGAGCAGGCTGTTCGCGAGGCGTCGCAGACCGAGATCGTCAAGCTCGCCGAGCGTCAGGCCGGCGAGATCGTCGACGACGCCCGCCGCCAGGCCCGCGAGACGCGGCTCGAGATGGAGGACTGGGCCGACTCGATCCTCTCCACGCTCGAGGTCAACCTCGACAAGTTCCTGAGCGCGGTCAAGCGGGGTCG
>VAWL01000213.1 GCA_005883965.1 Actinomycetota bacterium | reverse complement strand
GAGGGTCCGCTGCGCGCGGGCGCGCTCGGCCATGAAGCGCTGGAGCTCCGGCGGGATGATGCGGTCGTCCTCGCCGATCAGGAACCAGGACGGGAGCTCGCGCCAGAGCGGTCGCTCGCCCGATGGTTCACTGAGCGCCTCTTGCGTTGCCGGCCGCTGCGTCGCCGCCATCCGCGTTGCCTGCGACGCGGGCACGTCTGCGCAGAACAGCTCCTGGAAGCGGTCGCGGACGATGTAGAGGTCGGTCGTGCCGTCGGTGCGCGGCACGGGATGCGAGGTATCCGGGCCGAGCATGCTGCCGGGATAGACCCCGGCGAGCGAGAAGCAGCTCTCGCCGGGGTCGGGTGCGAAGGCGTTCACGTACACGAGTCCGACGATCTCGCCGGCGTCAGCCGGGACGTTCGAGATCACCGCTCCGCCGTAGGAGTGCCCGACGAGCACGACCGGCCCGTCGATGGTGCGGACGAGGTCGCCGACGGCGGCAGCGTCGGTGGCCAAGCCACGCAGCGGATTGGCCGCGGCCCTCGCCGGCTGCCCTGCGTTCACGAGCAAGTCGATGACAGAGCTCCAGCTCGCGGATTCCGCGAACGCGCCGTGGACGAGGACGATGGTCGGTTGCATGAGGGTCTCCTTTCCGCTGCGAGTCGTTTACACGGCCACAGACTGTCTGAGCCAGTCCTCGAAGCGGGTCGGGGCGACGCGTGCGCCGCTGCCCGTCGTGAGGGAGTGATCGTCGAGCTCGGTGCCGTAGTAACGAGCGTGGACGTCGCCGACCACCTCACGCGGGTCGTTGTGCGCCTCGAGGAAGCGGCGGACGAGCTCGTCGAAGCGGAACCGCTCGGGACCGCCCAGCTCGACGATGCCGTTCACCGGAGGCTTCGTTGCGACGTCGGCCAACGTCGCTGAGACGTCCTCGGCCGCCTCGGGCTGGAAGAGAACGGGCGGGAGGCGCACCGTCCCGCCGTCGGTTGCCGAATCGGCGATCCGACCGATGAACTCGAAGAACTGCGTCGCGCGGACGATGGTGTACGGGATCGCCCCCGCCTTCACGGCTTCCTCCTGGGCCACCTTCGCGCGGAGGTAGCCGCTGTCCGGGAGACCGTCGGCCCCGACGATCGACAGCGCGACATGGTGGCTCACGCCGGCGCCGGCTTCCGCCGCGAGGACGTTGCGCGTCGCGGTCTGGAAGAACTTCAGCACCGCCGCGTCGTCCCACACGGGCGCGTTCGCCACGTCGACGACAACCTGGGCCCCCTCGAACGCTTCGGCCAGCCCTTCGCCCGAGATCGCGTCGACACCCGTATCCGGCGACGCCGCGAGCGGTTCGTGACCCGCCTCGTCGAGGATCTCGACGAGCTTCGACCCGATGAGGCCGGTTCCACCGATGACAACGATCTTCATGTCGTTCCCCTTTCGCCAATGGGATCCCCAGTCGACGCGAGTGCCGACCGGGTTCTGCTGTTGTGGGCCGAGGATCGCGGCTGCGGGTGCGCCCTCGAATCCGCCGATGCGCCAGCCTGGACGCCAGTCACTCCGCTGCGTCGATCTGTCTTGCGTGCGCGCACTGCGGTCGCCGCCGCCGTCAGCAGCCCGAGAGCCAAGACGAGCCCGCCGTACCGGCCGTGGCAACCGCGCCCCGTCTTGCGCGCCGAAGCAGCGGCACGCGGATCGAGACGGTCAGAGCGAAGGAGAAGAGGAAGGCACCTTCTCCGACGTGGAAGAAGAAGACGTCCGGCCAGTGCCCCGCATGCGCGGCGAGGACTCCGAAGCCGGGTGCTGCGAGCGACGCGGGCACGAGGATCCACAGCGTCAGCCAACGGGCCAGCGCGCCAAGCTGACCGAGGACGACGCCGTTCTTTGCGCGCTGCGCATAGATCGCGATGAACGCGAGGGTGGTGCCACACCCCAGCCAAACGATCACGCTTACGACGTGAAGCGACACGAGCAGGCTGTAACGACTCATTCCGTTGCCTCCGCTGTCAATGACCGGCCCGCGAGTCGGGCCGTCGTCAAAGCAAGGATCGTGCGGCCCGCGGGCGCTCGAATCCGCCGAGACGCCAGCCGGATGGCCGGTCGCGCGCGTGTAACGTCAGTGTCGGGCGATGACAGGGCAACCCACCTTCAGAGACCGGGACCTGGAGCGCACTGCCCTCGATCGCCTGCTCGAAGGGGTTCGCGTGGGTGAGGGCCGCGTGCTCGTGATCCGCGGGGAAGCCGGCGTGGGCAAGTCCGCGTTGCTGGATTATCTGACGGAGAGGGCGTCCGACTGCCGCGTCGCGCACGCGGCCGGCAGCGAGTACGAGGCGGAGCTCGCGTATGCGGGGTTACATCAGCTGTGCGCGTCGATGCTGGAGCTGCGGGAGCGCCTGCCCGCCCCGCAGCGTGAGGCGCTCGAAACGGCGTTCGGCCTCGCCGTCAATCCGCCTCCCGACCGCTTCGTCGTCGGTCTCGCCCTGCTCGGCCTGCTTTCCGAGGTCGCCGAGAAACAGCCGCTTGTCTGCGTGGTCGACGACGCCCAGTGGCTTGATGAGACGTCAGCCCAAGCGCTTGCGTTCGTGGCACGCCGCCTCTTGGCGGAAGCGGTCGGTTTGGTGTTCGCGGTGCGTGAGCCCAGCGAGGCGCGAGAGTTAAGAGGTCTTCCAGAGTTGATGGTGGGAGGGCTTGGCGACGACGACGCCCGCGCGCTGCTGGCTGCGGCGCTACCTGGGCGCCTGGACGAACGGGTTCGCGACCGACTCGTCGCCGAGTCGCGCGGTAATCCGCTCGCTCTGCTCGAGGTGCCGCGGGGATTTACCCCGGCCGAGCTCGCGGGCGGGTTCGGACTTCCCGACGTGACGCCCCTGCCCAACCTGATCGAGCAGAGCTTCCGGCGAAGGCTCGAGCCGCTCCCGACCGAGACCCGACGACTGCTGCTGACGGCAGCGGCCGAGCCGGTCGGGGACGCAGCGCTCGTGTGGCGGGCGGCCGAGCGGCTCGGCGTCGGGCTCGGCGCGGCCGGACCTGCCGAGGCGGTTGGTCTTGTCGAGATCGGTGTCCGGGTGCGGTTCCGGCATCCGCTGGCGCGCTCAGCCGCCTACAGGGCTGCGCACCTACACGAGCGGCGCGAGGTCCACCGGGCGCTCGCAGACGCGACCGACGCGGAGCTCGACCCCGATCGCCGAGCCTGGCACCGGGCCTGCGCGGCCGAGGGTCCCGACGAGGCGGTCGCCAGCGAGCTCGAACGCTCGGCCGACCGCGCACGAGCTCGCGGTGGTGTCGCGGCGGCGGCGGCGTTCCTGCAGCGCGCGACCGAGCTCACCCCCGACCCTGCGCGCCGTGGGGCGCGGGCGCTAGCCGCTGCGCACGCCAAGCTGGACGCCGGCGCGGCCGACGCGGCCGCGGATCTGCTGGCAACCGCGGAGCTGGGCCCCCTCGACGACCTCCAGAGCGCGCGACGCGAACGGCTGCGCGGACGGATCGCGTTCGCGCGCCTGCGCGGCAACGACGCCCCGCCGCTGCTGCTCGGAGCCGCTCGGCTCCTCGAGCCGCTCGACGCCGCGCAGGCGCGCGACGCCTATCTCGAAGCCATCGGCGCCGCCGTCTTCGCCGGCCGGCTCGGGAGCGGCGGCGTCGAGGAGGTCGCCATGGCCGCGCGTGCGGCGCCGCCGCCGGCGGCCCAGCCGGCGCGGGCGAGCGACCTGCTACTAGACGGCCTCGTGACTCGCTTCACCGACGGCTACGCGGCGGCGGTGCCTGGGCTCCAGCGAGCGCTTCGCGCGTTCCGCGAGGACGACGACCCCCGCTGGCTCGCGCTCGCGTGCCGCGTCGCGCCCGAGCTGTGGGACGACCAAGCGTACGACGAGCTGACCGCGCGGCAGGTGCGCCTCGCTCGCGACGCCGAGGCCGATGCGATCACGCAGGCGACCGGAAGCGCGCCGCTCCTTTACACCGCGCTCGTCATCGCGGGCTGGCGGGGCGACGAGGCGCGGGCGTCGAAGCTCATCGAGGCGAGCGCCCAGGACGCCCACGCTCGCGGCGAGGGGAGGGCGATCGCGCTTACCGGGTACACGACGGCGGTGCTCTACAACGGCCTCGGCCGATACGACGCGGCCCTGGACGCCGCCCGGCGCGCTTGCGAGCACGACGATCTTGGCCTTCTCGGCTCGTCACTGATCGAGTTGATTGAGGCGGCGGCGCGGAGCGGCGAGCCGGAGATCGCCGCCGACGCGCTCGCTCAGCTCAGCGAACGAACGCAGTCCACTGGCACCGACTGGGCGCGCGGAGTCGAGGCCCGCTCGCGCGCACTGCTCAGCGAGGGCGAGGCCACCGAACCGCTCTATCGCGAGGCGATCGACCGGCTCGAACGCACCCGCATCAGCGTCCATCTCGCCCGTGCACAGCTCCTGTACGGCGAGTGGCTGCGTCGTGAGAACCGGCGCGTCGACGCGCGCGAGCACCTTCGCGCGGCGCACGACCTGTTCAGCAGCTTCGGAACCGAGGCGTTCGCCGAACGCGCTCGGCGCGAGCTCCAGGCCACCGGCGAGACAGCGCGCAAGCGCACCGAGGAAACGCGCGGTGTGCTCACACCCCAGGAAGCACAGATCGCCCGACT
>VAWL01000128.1 GCA_005883965.1 Actinomycetota bacterium | reverse complement strand
CTCGACCGCCTGATCCGCGACGGCCTCGCCGATGCCGGCTACGCGGGCCAGCCGAGCCACCCGATCGCCCACGGCGTCGGCGCCCGTGCGCACGAGCCGCCGTACGCGCACCAGGCCGGGGCGGGCGAGCTCGAGGCGGGCATGGTCCTCGCGATCGAGCCCGGCGCCTACTGGCAGGGCGGTGGCGGCCTACGGGTCGAGGACAACTTTCTGATCACCGCCACCGGCGCCGAGAAGCTGTCGCCGTTCCCTGACGGAATCGTGGTGGGATGAGCATCTGGACCGGCGAGCTCAACGATCCCTACCGGCTCGGCGGCAAGGTCGGTCTCTACGACACGACCCTGCGCGACGGGGAGCAGACCGTCGGGGTCGTTCTAGACCCGCAGCAGAAGCTCGAGATCGCGCGCCTGCTCGACGAGCTCGGGATCGACCGGATCGAGGCCGGCTTCCCACGGGTCTCCGAGGACGACTGGGAGGCGGTGCGGCTGATCTCAGACGCCGGCCTCAAGGCCGAGATCTGGGGCTTCTCGCGCGCGGTGCCGGCCGACCTCGAGGCGCTCGTCGAGCTCGGGGTCACCGCGTCGGTGATCGAGTCTCCGATCTCCGACCTGAAGCTCGACGCGATCGGCGTCTCCCGCGAGACGATGCTCGGGCGGATCACCGGCGCGATGCAGTTCGCCGCCGAGCACGGGATCCACGCGGCCTTCTTCGGCGTCGACTCGACCCGCGCGCAGCCCGACTTCTACGAGCACGTCTACAAGGCCGCGGTCGAGGCCGGCGCGAAGGAAGTGGCCGTGGTCGACACGCTCGGGATCGCCTCGTCCGAGGCGGTCACCGACCTCGTCGGCCGGACGGTCGAGTGGACGGGGGTGCCGGTCCACTTCCACGGCCACAATGACTTCGGCCTGGCGAACAAGGCCGCGGTCGAGGCCGGCGCGAAGGAAGTGGCCGTCGTCGACACGCTCGGGATCGCCTCGCCCGAGGCGGTCGCCGACCTCGTCGGCCGCACGGTCGAGTGGACGGGGGTGCCGGTCCACTTCCACGGCCACAATGACTTCGGCCTGGCGACGGCAGCCGCGGTCGGCGCGGTGCGGGCGGGGGCGAGCTGGGTGCACGGAACGATCAACGGCATGGGGGAGCGGGCCGGCAACGCCAACCTCGGTGAGGTCGCGCTGACGCTACGAGCCCTCTACGGCGTCGAGTCGAACCTCCGGCTCGACCGCGTCCGCGAGGTCGCAGCCCGCGTCCAGGAGCTCTCCGGCTACGAGCTGGAGCCGTGGAAGCCCGTCACCGGCGAGACGCTTTTCCGGCGCGAGAGCGGCGCGGTCGCGAGCCAGTTCCACGACCCGCGCTCGATCGAGCCCTACTCGTCGGATCTGGTCGCCGCCGAGCGCGGGATCGTGCTGGGCAAGAAGAGCGGCCTCGACTCGATCCGGATCAAGGCCGAGGAGCTCGGGCTCGACCTGCCGGAGGAGCGGCGCGCCGAGGTGCTCGCGCAGGTGAAGGCGCTCGGCGCGCAGAAGCGCGGGCTCGTCACCGACGAGGAGTTTCGTGAGCTCGCCGGCGGCTGAGAGCCTCTTTCAGGGCGACGCTTCGTCGTCGGGACGCGATGGGTGGCGTGTGGCAAGGACGCAGGGAGCGCGCGTAGCCGGAGGCTACGGGTGCGACTGAGGACGCAGTCCACACGGCGAGCAGCGCGGCTCGGCGGCACAAGGCTTCGTTCTGAAAGAGCCGCAAACCACGATGCAGTCGTCGTCGGCAGCGGGATCAACTCGCTCGCGTGCGCGGCGCTGCTCGCGCGCCGCGGCTGGAGCGTGCTCGTGCTCGAGCGCGAGGACGAGCTCGGCGGCGCCATCCGTACCGCCGAGCTGACCGAGCCCGGCTACCTCCACGACGTCTTCAGCGCCTGGCATCCGCTCTGGGTCGGCGGAGCCGCGCACGCGGAGCTCGGCGCCGAGCTGGCCGAGCGCGGGCTGGAGTACGTGAACACCGACCTGCCCACGGCGACGCTCTTCCCCGACGGCGAGGCGGCGTTCCTCCTGCGTTCGACCGAGGCGAATGCGCAGGAGCTCGGCCCGGAGTGGCCCGGCGTCGTCGAGTCGTTCGCGGCGAACGCCGACCTCGCGTTCGGCGTGCTGGGCACGGAGCTCTGGTCGCGCGACGGCCTCAAGCTCGGGCTGCGCGCCTACCGGCGGCTCGGCAGGCGCGGGTTGGTCGAGTTCGCCGGCACCGTCCTCTCCTCGAGCCGCGACTGGCTGACGTCGACCTTCGCCTCGGAGCGTGCGCACGGGCTGCTTGCGCCGTGGGTGCTGCACACCGGGCTCGGGCCGGACGCGGCCGCTTCCGGCTTCATGACCCAGGTGATCGGCTTCGCCGTCCAGGAAGGCGGAATGCCGATCCCGCGCGGCGGCGGGGCGCGGCTCGTGGATGCGCTCGTGCGCCTGATCGAGGACCGCGGTGGCGTATGCGAGACGGGCCGCGACGTCGACAGGGTGCTGGTCGAGGACGGCCGCGCGCGCGGCGTGCGCCTTGCCGGCGGGGAGGAGCTGCGCGCCCGCCGCGCGGTGATCGCGAACGTGACGCCCACTCAACTTTACGGTCGGTTGCTCGAAGGTCACGAGGAGCTGGGCCGCCGCTTCCGCTACGGCCGCTCGGAGATGCAGATCCACTTCGCCCTCTCCGAGCCGCCGCGCTGGGAGGGCGACGAGCGCCTCGGCCGGACGGCGATCGTCCACCTGACACCGGGCCTCGACGGGGTCTCCCGCGCGGTCAACGAGGCCGAGCGCGGCCTGCTGCCGGCGGAGGCGACCGTCGTCGTCGGCCAGCCGCTGACGATTGATTCGAGCCGCGCGCCCGAAGGTGCCGGCCTGCTCTGGATCCAATTGCAGGAGTTGCCCTGGCACGTGAAGGGAGACGCGGCCGGCGAGCTCGATACCGGCGACGGCGCCTGGACCGAGGAGCTGCGCGAGCGCTACGCGGACCGCATCCAGGCGCGCATCGCACGCCACGTCCCCAACCTGGAGAGCGCGATCCGCAAGCGCGTGGTGCTCTCACCGGCCGACCTGCAGGCCGCGAACGTCAACCTCCACCACGGCGATCCCTACTCCGGCTCGCTCGCGCTCGATCAGAACCTGCTCTGGCGGCCGCTCCCCTCGCGGCCGGGGCACAGGACTCCGGTCAAGGGCCTCTGGCAGATCGGCGCCAGCACGCATCCCGGCCCCGGGCTCGGCGCCGGCTCCGGGACCCTCGTTGCAAAACGGCTGCTGCGGTGAAGCTCTCGATCTCGCAGATCACGACCGTGACGCAGGGCTTCGCCGACGACCTCGGCGCCTACGCGGCGGCCGGGGCCGACGCGATCGGGATCTGGGAGATGAAGCTCGAGGAGGACTCGCTGGAGCGCTTCTACGCGAGCGGGCTCGAGGCCGCCGCCGCGGTCCCGGCCGTGCCCTCGATTCTCCCGCTGCCGCTGATGGAGGGGCCGGCCGACCCGGGCGAACGGGTGGAAGCGATCTGCGCCGGGATCCGGCGGCTCGCCCCGTTCGGGCCGGCTTGCGTCTTCTTCCTCACCGGGCCGGGCGACGACCGCGCGACGATCCTCGAAGGCATCCGGGCGATCGCCGACGAGGGCCGCGCCCAGGGCGTGCCGGTCGTGCTCGAACCGATCCAGCGCGAGTTCGCAGAGCTCTGGACGACGGTCAGCTCGCTGGGCGAGGCCGCCGCGCTCCTCGACGAGGCCGGCGCCGACTGCGGACTCCAGTACGACTCGTGGAACCTCTGGCGCGAGCCGCTCGACGAGATCGAGCGCCACCGCGACCGGATCCGCGGCGTCCACCTCGCCGACTGGCGCAAGCCGACGCGCAACACGAACGACCGCGTGCTCCCCGGCGACGGCGTGATCGACTTCGGGCCGATCCTCGATGCGCTCCGCTGGGACGGCCCGTTCGACCTGGAGATCTTCTCCGACGCAGAGCTCGAAGGCTCGCTCTGGCGGGAAGACCCGCGAGCGCTCGCCGCGCACGGGATCGAAGCGCTGAGGAGGACGCTGTCGACCGCGTCTGCGTAGTCGGCGCCGGCGTGATCGGCAGCCTCTTCGCCGGCCACCTCGGCAGGGTCGCCGAGGTAACCGTGCTGACGCGCCGCGAGGAGCACGCCGAGGCCCTGAACGCGGAGGGCCTCCGAGTCTCCGGCCGGCACGACTTCGTCACCCGCGTTCGGGCTGCCACCGACCCTGCCGCCCTGCCCGAGCCCGAGCTCGCAATCGTCGCCACCAAGACGACCGAGCTCGCGGCGGCAGCTGCGCGCCTCGAAGGCCATTGGCCGCGCGCCGCGGTGATGACCGTCCAGAACGGCCTCGGCGCGGAGGCCGCCTTCCCGGGCCGGCGGGTGCTCTCGGCGGTCACCTTCATGAGCGGCACCCGCCACTCGGACACGCACGTCGAGTACATCCTCGACACCGAAACCTGGCTCGGCCCGTACGGCGAGACTCCATACGAGCTGGCCGAGGAGGTCGCCGCCCTGATAGTCGAGTCAGGCCTGAAGGCGCAAGCGTTCCCGGACCTGCGCCCGGCCCAGTGGTCGAAGCTGATCTTCAATGCGACCGTCAACGCCGTCGCCGCGCTGACCGGGCTCCCGCACGACCACCACTTCGCCGACCGCGAGCACCCGGGCGACCTCGGGAACCTCGTCTACGGCCTGGTCGAGGAGGGCAAGCGGGTCGCCGACGCGTCCGGCGTCGAGCTGCACGAGGACCCCTGGGAGATGAACGTCCTCGCCACCAGGCGGGGCAGCCGCCACTACCCGTCGATGCTCGAGGACGTCGAGGCGCGGCGGCCGACCGAGATCGAGCACATCACCGGCGCCCTCGTTCGCGAGGCCGGGAAAGCCGGCGTCGAGGTGCCGCTGCACACGGCGCTCTACCGCCTGGTCAGGGGCCGCGAGGCGTCGTGGGAACCGGATTGACCCGGCATCCCGTAACCTCTTGAATAGCGGTTTCGCGACTGCGTTTCCCGACAGGAGGAGGGTGCAGTGAGACGTGCGACGAGGTGGGGCATCCTGGCGGCGCTGACGGCTGCCGCCGTGGCGATCGCCGCTCTCGCCGGCACCACCGGGAGCCACGCGGCTCCTGCGGCGAAGAAAAACGTCGTCATCGGCTGGGCCTATGACAAGGCGGGCCAGATGGCCCCGTTCGACAACCCGGCGCTTGCGGCCGCCGGGATCCGGGTCAAGCAGATCAACGCCAAGAGCGGCAAGTACCACTTTGTGATCAAGACCTGCGACACGCAGAACAACAACGCCGCCAAGGCGAAGGCCTGCGCGCTGAGCCTGCTCGGCCAGCACGCGAGCATCATCTTCACTACCTGCGACGTCGACTTCGCGACGCCCGTCGTCCAGGAGGCGATCAACCACGGCAAGCTCGCGATCGCGCCGTGCATCGGCACCGACCAGATGGGGCCGAGGCGCTTCGGCAAGAAGGGCAAGCTGGCCTTCAGCTTCGGCAACGTCGCCCAGGACGAGGGCTCGGCGATGGCCGAGTACGCAATCAGCCGCCACTGGAAGACGGCCGGCCTCGCGACCAACACGCTCCTCGTCTACTTCAAGAACGTCGTGCAGGCGTTCGACATCCGCTTCCGCGCGCTCGGGGGCAAGATCGTCGACCGCGAGAGCTACCAGACCGGCAACAACGACGTGGGAACCGCCGTCTCCCACCTGAACTCCCACAAGGCGGCCGTCTACGTGACCTCGACCGCGTTTGGGGAGCTCCCGGCCTTCGTCTCCGGGCTCCGCTCGCTGCACAACAAGACGCCGATCCTCAATTCGTGGGCCGGCGACGGCACCTACTGGGACACGTCGAGCCCGAAGGTGACGGACTACTACTGCGTGACGTTCGCGTCGGTCTTCGGGGACGACCCCGATCCGGCGGTGCGCGCGATGATCGCCTCGCTCAAGGCCGCGGGGGCACAGCCCGGGACGGGCGGCTTCCTCGGCGGGGCCGACGCGGTCGACGGCGTCTTCACCGCGATCAAGCGGGCGCACGGATCGCTCAAGGGCTCCGTGTTGGCGGCCAAGCTGGTCAAGTTCAACCACGTCGCTGTGCTCGGGAGCAAGATCAGCTTCTCGACCAAATGGCACACGGTCTTCGGCCGCGAGTACCGCGTGATCAAGACGCAGAACAACAGTGCGAAGCGCGTGGGCCTCGTCGCGGCGAAGGTCCTTCCGAACATCCACTAGTGCCGGAGACGGCGTCCGCCGAAGCTCCAGGGAGGCCCGGAGAGACACTCCGGGCCTCCTCCGTCTCGCGCTCCTTCGAGGGGGTTCAGGCGCTCCGCGACGTGACGCTCGAGCTGCGCCGGCGAGAGGTGGTGGGACTGATCGGCCCGAACGGCGCCGGCAAGTCGACCCTGGTGAACGTCCTCACCGGCTTCGACCGGCCGGATGAGGGCTCGGTCGAGCTCGCGGGGAGCGAGATCACCGCGTGGAGCCCGCAGCGGCGGGCGCGGGCCGGGCTCGCGCGCACCTTTCAGCACAGCCGCTCGTTCCGGGGGCTCACCGTGCGCGAGAACGTCGAGGTCGCGGCGCTCGGCGCGGGCACCGGCCCGCGCGAGGCGCGGCGCCGCGCAGACCGGCTGCTCGACCTGCTCGGGCTGGCCGCGGTCGCGGGCCGCGGGGCGGCTGAGCTGGCCCACGGAGACGAGCGGCGTCTGGGCGTCGCGCGCGTGCTCGCGACCGACCCCTCGTTCGTCCTGCTCGACGAGCCCGCGGCAGGACTGCCCGACGCCGAGGTGCCCGAGTTTGCCGAGGTCGTCCGCTCGCTGCTCGATGAGAACGACGCCGGCATGCTGCTCATCGACCACAACATGGCGCTCGTGATGGGTGTCTGCGACCGGATCCACGTGCTCGACCAGGGGCGGACGCTCGCCGCGGGCACGCCAGAGGAGATCCGCGGGAACCTCGACGTCGCCGCGGCCTACCTCGGCGAGACGGCCGTCCACGAGACCGGTGGCTGAGCCGGCGCTCGAGCTTGCGGGCCTCGACGTCCGCTACGGCAGCGTCCCGGCGGTGCGCGGCGTCAGCCTGCGCGTCGAGGAGGGCGAGATCGTTGGCCTGATCGGGCCGAACGGGGCCGGCAAGTCCACGACCCTGAACGCGATCATGGGCGCGATCCCGGTGCACGCGGGCGAGATCCGGCTCCGCGGCCAGTCGATCAGGAAGCGCTCGCCCGAGTCGATCGCCCGCCGCGGGATCGCGCTCGTGCCCGAGGGCCGGCGGATCTTCGGCGAGTTCACCGTCGAGGAGAACCTGCGCCTCGGGCTCGCGTCCCGGCGAGGGAACGGCGGCGACCCGCTGCGCCGTGCGTACGACCTGTTCCCGATGCTGGAGGAGTTCCGCCGGCGCCAGGCGGGCCTGCTCTCCGGCGGGCAGCAGCAGCAGCTCGCGATCGGACGGGCGCTCGTCGCCGGGCCGGAGGTGCTGCTGCTCGACGAGCCGTCTCTCGGGCTCGCGCCCCTGGCCGTGGACGGCGTCTTCGAAGCCCTGCGCGGGATCCGGGAGCGCGGCGTGACGATCCTGCTCGTCGAGCAGCGCGCCCTGCACGCGGTCGCGCTCGCCGACCGCACCCACGTCCTCGTCGGCGGCGAGCTGCGGATGACGCTCACGCCGGCCGACGCGGCGAACCCCGACAAGATCGTCGCGGCATACCTCGCGTGATCCTCGGCGTCCTCGATTTCCAGACGTTGACCGACGCGGTCGGCCTCGGCGCGATCTACGCGCTGATGGCGGTCGGGATCGGCCTCGTCTTCGGCGTGCTCCGGCTCGTCAACTTCGCCTACGGGCAGCTGATCATGGCCGGCGCCTACACGCTCGCCTACACCTCGGGCTGGCCGCTCGCCGCGAGCATCGTCGCGTGCTTTGCGGTCGTGGTCGGCCTGTCGCTGGCCATGGAGACGGCCGTCTTCCGTCCGCTGCGCGGCCAGTCGCCGGCGGTGATGCTGGTGACAACGTTCGCGATCAGCTTCCTGCTCCAGTCCGTCGCGCTGATCCTCGACCTGCGCAACGGCCAGCTCGGGGAGGTCGCCGCCTCGCTGACGACGCTTGCGCAACCGATCACGGTGCTTGGCGCGCAGGTGTGCTCGGCGTGCAGGCCAACCGCGTGATCGCGTTCTCCGTCGTGCTCTCCGGCTTGATCGCGGCGGCGGTCGCCGTGATGTTGACCGTCCAGTCGCCGCTGGTCACTCCCGACTTCGCCCTGCGCGACACGATCGTCGTCCTCGTGGGCGTGGTCGTCGGCGGCATCGACCGGCTCTGGACTGCGACGCTCGGCGGCTTCGCGATCGGCTTCGTCTCGGGCCTGATCAACGGCCTGCTGCCGACCGACAAGACCGTCTACCTGCCGTCGGCCGTGTTCGCGCTCGTGATCCTCGTCCTGCTCCTGCGGCCGGCGGGCCTCTTCGCCTGGGGACGGCGCGCGGCGGTGCCGGACCGGGTATGAGCGTAGGCTCGACGGAGCTCATCAGGGAGCGGAGGCGCCGGCTTCGCCGGCGCCGGGAGCGGGCATGAGGCGCGGGCTCGAGGCGCTCGTCCAGCTCGGCGCGCCTTCCCTGCTCGTCGTTGCCGTCGGGCTGGTCTCGACCACGGTCTCGGCTGCGAACCAGGTCTACTTCCTGAACGCCCTCGTCTCGGTCGCGATCGTCGTCGCGATCTACGTCTTCGTCGGCAACTCGGGCGTGCTCTCGTTCGGGCAGATCAGCTTCGTCGCGGTCGGCGCCTTCGCCGCCGGCGTGATGACCGTCCCGCTCGACTCGAAGAAGGGCGTGCTGACGACGCTCTTCCCGCTGCTGCGCAACCACACGATCGGCAACGTCCCTTCGCTCCTGCTCGCGGCCGGGCTCGGCGGGCTGTTCGCCTTCCTGGTCGGGCTGCCGCTGATGCGCCTCAACGGGCTCGCGGCCGGGATCGCCACCTTCGCCGTCCTCGAGATCACGAACAACGTCCTCACCGAGTGGACGAAGATCGGGCCGGGCGCGACCACCCTCTCGCTCGTGCCGGAGACGACCGGCGCGCTGCAGGGCACGCTCGGCGCGCTTGTCGCGATCGCCGTCGCCTTCGCCTACCAGCGGAGCCGGCTCGGCCGCCAGCTGCGCGCCTCGCGCGAGGACTCCGCAGCCGCCGCCGGGGTCGGAGTGAGCGTCCACGCCCAGCGGCTCTGGGCCTTCACGCTCTCCGGCGCGCTGGCGGGCTTCGCGGGCGCCCTGCTCGTGCACCAGCTCGGCTCCATCACCACCGGGCAGGTCTACCTCGAGTTGACCTTCCTGACGCTGGCGATGCTCGTCGTCGGCGGACTGACCAGCCTCTGGGGCGCGGTCGTCGGCGCGCTCGCGATCAGCGGGCTCGACTCGTTCCTGAGCCAGGCCGAGCAGGGCGTCCACGTGCTGGGCCTGAAGCTCGATCTGCCCTCGGGCACGCGCCTCGTCTTCCTCTCGGCGATCATGGCGCTCGTGCTGATCCTGCGGCCATCAGGACTGACGGGCGGGCGCGAGGCGCGCCTGCCCTGGGGTCGACGGTGAGGGTCTGCATCGTCGGGTGCGGCGCCGTCGGATCGCTGTTCGCGGCGAACCTGGCCCAGCTCGAGGACGTCGAGGTCTGGGCCTACGACCTGGCGCGCGACCACGTCGACGCGATCAACGCGGGCGGACTGAGGCTCTCGGGGGCCGGCGAGGTCGTCGGCCAGGTTCGAGCGACCGCGGAGGCCGGCGAGCTGCCGGGGTGCGACTTCGGGATCGTGGCGACGAAGGCGATGCACACCGAGAGCGCGATCGCCGCGACCGCGCATGCGTTCGCCGACGGCTCGGTTGCCTCCGTCCAGAACGGGATCGGCAACGAGGAGGCGATCGCCGGCCACGTCGAGCGCGTGGTCCGCGGGACGACCTTTCCGG
>VAWL01000215.1 GCA_005883965.1 Actinomycetota bacterium | reverse complement strand
CAGTTCGGCGCGTTGGCGGTCTGCCCGCTGGCCGGCAGCACGACGTGGTACCCCTTCTGGCCGAGCTCGTAGCTGGCGTTCCCGGCCGAGCCGGCGACGCCGTTCCCGTTGAGCACGGTCAGCGTGACGTGCGACGGCGGCAGCATGAACTTCTTGTGCAGCTTGCGCCCGAGCGCGACCGCGGTCTGCGTCGCCGAGGCGCCGGTGTCCGGGTTGAGGAACTCCTGGACGGTCGACTGGATCGCCGACTGGCTCGCGGACAGCTCGTAGTAGCCCGTGACGTCCGTCAGCTTGTCCTGGAAGACATGTCCGGGCGGCAGCGTGTAGGCGAACTTCGCGTAGCTGCCGATCGTGCCAAGGTCGAAGTGGCCGAGCACGTCGATGTAATGGTGGTGGGCGATCGTGTTGATGATCCCGATCAGGCTCGTGAGCCCCAGGGAGCGGCGGACCCGCTCGCGCATCGCCGAGACGAACTGCTGCTGGCGCGCGAGGCGGTAGAGGTCGGAGTCGGTGTGGCGGTAGCGAACGAATGAGAGCGCCTGCGTGCCGTTCAGGAGCTGGTAGCCGGGCTGCAGGTTGATGTTGGCGTAGTCGGTCGAGCCGGTGCCGACGTTCTTGTTGTAGTAGCGGCGGTCGACGTCCATCCAGACTCCGCCGAGCTTGTTCGCGACCGCGATGAAGCCGAGGAAGTTGACGCTGATCAGGTAGTTGATCGGGACACCGGTCAGGTGGCGCACCGTCTCGAGCGCGCCGCCCGCGCCGCAGTATGTATAGGCGGTGTTGATCCGGCCATGGTCGACGAGCTCGGCCGGCCCATTGCGGGCGCCCGAGGCAGTCCGGCTGGGGCACCAGAGGGGCACGTCGAGGTCGCGCGGCAGCGAGAGCATCGAGATCGTCTTGGAGACGGGGTCGACGCGGATCAGCATCATCGTGTCGGAGCGCGAGGGAGCTCCCCCGTCGCCGGCCCGGTGGTCGTAGCCGATCACGAGCGCGACCGCGGGATGCTTCGCGTCGGGAACCGAGGTGAGACGCTGCTCCGTCGCCTTGTCCTGCTTGGACGTGCCGTGGAGGGCCGCGGCGCTCTCGTGCGCCCACAGGTAGAAGCCGCCGACCAGCCCGCAGACGAGGATCACGGCCACGATCCCGAGGAAGAGGAAGAACTTGCCGACGAGCTTGAGGACGCCCGGCTTGCGCGGAGGCGCCTGGCGGTACAGCGTGACCGGCGACAGCGACCCGGGCGGCAGGATCGCATGCCCGTTGCCGTTGGCGCCGCGGCCGATTCCTCTCTTGAGCGTCGTCCTCATACGGGGAGTGCAAGGACGCGCGTCGTCGCGTCCGCGGGGAATCAGGATAGCCGAGAGCCCGGAAGGAACTGGTTAAGAAACGCTTGCGCCGACGAGAGCGGCTTCGGCGAGGCGTGCGCCCTCGACGAGGGCCTGGAGCTTCGCGTAGGCGACGTCCCAGCTCCGCGTGCGCAGGCCGCAGTCCGGGCAGACCTGGATCCGCGCCGGATCGCCGAAGACATCGACCGCGTACAGGATCCGGTCGCGCACGAGCTCGGGCGACTCGACGAAGTCCGTGTGGATGTCGAGCACGCCGAGGCCGAGGATCGGGTCGTACGGCAGGTCGCGGAACTTCGAGATCACCTCGTAGCCCGGCCGGTCGGCGGCCGTGGTCCCGAGCTCGCGGCGATCGTAGTTGGCGAAGCCGACGCAGTACTGGCGGCACTCGCTCATGCCCTCGATCGCCGGGAAGAACAGGTCGTAGTCGGAGAAGCAGAGGTGGGTCGAGAACATGCAGTCGAGCCCCTCGACGCTGACGTTGAAACTCTCGACGAACAGGTCGAGCTCGTCGGCCTCCGTCGAGGCGCCGGGCTCGTCGATCTGGATCCAGTCGGCACCGAGCGCGATCAGCGCCTCCAGGTTCGGGCGGATGATGTTGCGGGCGATGTCGAGGGTCAGCTCGCGGCGCGCCTCGATCTCCGACCGGCGGCCGTACCCGGCGCCGATGCGCCCCTCGCGCGGCGTGTGGTGCTCGTCGTACGACCAGACCGCGAGCGTGTAGGCGCCCGTGATCGGGATCTTCAGGCGCGCCTTCGCGACCGACTGCAGGAACGAGAACTCGTCGTTGTGGTACGGCTCGGCCAGCCCGACCGGGCCGACGGCCGCGGATTTCGAGTAGTACTTGTTGTCGAAGCTCCGCACGGTCCCGCGCGGCTCGAACCCCGTCGAGTGCTCGATCGCCCAGGCGTACATCTCGCTGCGGGGCTGCTCGCCGTCCCAGATCACCTCGAGGCCGGCCGACTCCTGGAGCCGGACGCAGTAGCGGCTCGCCCAGTGATTCAGCTCGTCGACGCTCGCGCCGCCGCGCTCGAGCGACTCGACCAGCTCCTCGTGGCCCTCGACACCGACTTTCTCGCCCCAGCTGCGCGCCTGCTCGATGTCGCTCGCGTCGAGCTCACGGCCCTGTGAGGTCTTGACCAGCCAGGGCGGCTTGGCGAGCGATCCGATCTCGTGGGTCAGGAACCTCATGCGGCCGCCTCCACGGTAGCCGTCCGCGCCTTGCCCAGGCGCGCGAGCTTCTC
>VAWL01000127.1 GCA_005883965.1 Actinomycetota bacterium | reverse complement strand
GCCGTGTACGCCCATCACCCCCGGCGCATTCAGCACCTCACGAGCGCGCCCGACCCGGCGAGTCTCGACCTGCAAACCCCCTCGTTCTGAGCCATCTCTTCGATTGCCTAAGCGGTGCGACACGCCGCCGCTATCTTTTAGAGAGCCGGGAGCGGCCCGTTGTCTCGCGCCGATGGGGCGGGGGCATGCCGCAATGCCTGAGCGCCCCCTCCCGGCTCTTGTTGGAGCGGTCAGCACCGCAATACCGACCGCCCCATCGCGTTGTGCGTTACATGCTTAACCGACGAAATCTGCGAAAGGTCGGACCGGCCCCGACCTTCGGACCGCTGCGATCCCTGGAGACAGCCCCGCGAAGCCAAGGATTCGGGTTGGCCGTGGCGGGTCCTTAGGGCCGCTCTGTCGCGCTCGTGCTGCTTCGCCATCACTGTGCGTGATCCGTCACGGGGGCTCGTTTGTTTAGTCGGCCGCGCCCCGCGCTCGAGCCACCTAGGATCGCGCCATGACCCGTTACCTCCACACCATGTACCGCGTCACCGATCCGGATAAGAGCCGCACCTTCTACGAGTCGCTCGGTCTTGAGTTCCGACGCGAGATGGACATCGTCCGAGGCGGCGAGACCGAGGCGACGAACTACTTCTTTGGTGTTCCCGGCCAGGAAGAGGAGCTCGAGCTGACCTTCAACCACGACGGGCGTAGCTACGAGCTCGGCACGGGCTACGGGCACATCGCGGTCGGCGTCGACGACCTTGACGCAACGCTTGCCCAACTGGCCGAGCAGGGGATCGAGCCCGAGCGCGAGCCCTATCGTGTCCGCGAAGGCGGCTCCCGCTTGTGCTTCGTCCAGGATCCGGACGGCTACCGTATCGAGCTGATCGAGCGCGGCTAGGTGTTTCCGCCCATACCGGGGCGGATACCTCCTGCGCGTGACGACCGAGCAGTACCACGAGCCACCCTCGGAGCTGCCGGCCGAGATCCGGACGCGGGCGCGCATCCTCACCTCGCTGATCGAGGAGGCTGAGGCGATCGGTTGGTACGAGCAGCGTCTCGCGCTCGAGCAGGACCGGGAGGCGGCCGCGATCATGCGCAACGCCGAGCAGGAGGAGTTCAAGCACTTCTCGATGGACCTCGAGTACCTGCTGCGCAAGATGCCGGTTTGGCGCGAGATCGCGCAGGGGAGTGCTCTTCCAGGAAGGCGACATCGTCGAGCACGGGGAAGAGGCCGAACAGGAAGCCGACGACTAGGGCCGCAGGCGGCTTGTCGGTTGACGCACTTTTGGCACAAAGGCGTCACAGACACGTGACGGTTTCGCCGCTACGGTGGCTTTCATGTCGAAAGCAGCGACACCGTGGGGGCCCGCGGAGCTCGTCGAGGAGCTGACCCTCGCCCAAAGGGTTGGCGACAAGCGCTTCACCTCGCACGTGCAGCTGCTCGAGGCGCCCGGCGGCGAGCGACTGGTGCGCTTCGCGTACGCGACGGACGGCTCCGCGCGGCGCGGTCCGGTGACGCTTCGCGTACGAGACCTCGAGCGGTTGCGCTCACGCCTCGCCGACCGCCCGCAGCTGGCCGAAGCGTTGGGGTTGATGCCGCAGTAGTGCCGTGCCGACAACTCAGCGGGCGGCCTGGCGCTATACGAGCGCCAGAGCCCGGTCGCGCGCGGCGTCGACCAGCGAGCCGAGCACGAGTGCCCCATCGGTCGAGCCGAGGAGAGCGTCGACGGCGTGCTCGGGATGCGGCATCAGGCCGAACACGTTCCCCTCCGCATTGAGGACGCCGGCGACGGCCGCAACCGAGCCGTTCGGGTTCTGCTCGTAGCGCAGCGCGATCTGGCCGTTCGCCTCCAGCTCGCTCAGCAGCGGCTCGTCGGCGAAGTAGCAGCCCTCGCCGTGCTTGATCGCGATCGTCAGGCGCTGGCCGGCCACGCACCGGGAGGTGAACGGCGTGTCAGCGCGCTCGACGACGAGCGGGACGTCCCGGCACGCGAACGTGAGCGACGCGTTCGGGCGCAGCGTGCCCGGCAGCAGCCCGGCCTCGCAGAGGATCTGGAATCCGTTGCAGATCCCGAGCACGAGCCCACCGTCGGCGGCGAAGCGTGTGATGGCGGCCATCACGGGCGCAAAGCGGGCGATCGCTCCGCAGCGAAGGTAGTCGCCGTAGGAGAAGCCTCCCGGAAGGGCGACTGCGGCGACGTCCCGCGGCAGCTCGAGCTCGCCATGCCAGACGAGCGCCGGCTCGGCGCCCAGCGCCTCGAATGCAAGGGCCGCGTCCCGGTCGTCGTTCGAGCCTGGGAAGACGACGATCGCGATCTTCGGCCGACGCTCGGTCACGGCGCCACCGTGATCTCGTACGACTCGATCAGCGGGTTGGCGAGCAGCTGCTCACACATCCGCTCGAGCTCGTCGCGCGCGCGCTCGGGGTCCTCCGCCTCGAGCTCCAGCTCGACCAGTCGGCCCACCCTGGCCGTCTCGACCGCGAAGCCGAGGTGGCGCAGCGAGCTCTCGACCGCCTCGCCCTGCGGATCGAGGATGCCGGGCTTGGGCCTGACCAGCACCGTGGCCTTCACGCGAGCACGACCTCCGGGTCCGCGAGGTAGTCGTCGAAGGCGATTTCCGTGACGCGCTCGAACGCGTCCACGTAGCGCGCGCGGGTTCCGGCGACGATGTCGGCCGGCAGCTCGGGGCCCGGGTCGGTCTTGTCCCAGCCGAGCGTCTCGCAGTAGTCGCGTACGTACTGCTTGTCGAAGGAGGGTTGGCCGCGTCCTGGTTCGTACTCGTCGGCCGGCCAGAACCGCGAGGAGTCCGGGGTGAAAGCCTCGTCCGCCAGGACGAGGCGGCCCTCGGGATCGACGCCGAGCTCGAACTTGGTGTCGGCGATCAGGATCCCGCGCTCGGACGCGCGCTGGGAGGCGAAGCGGTAGAGCTCCAGCGAGATCCGCTCAACTTCGTCGAAGCGCTCCTCGCCGACCAGCTCGACCGCCTTGGCGCGGTCGATGTTCTCGTCGTGCCCCTCGAGCGCCTTCGTCGAGGGCGTGAAGATCGGCTCCGGAAGCTGCGCCGACTCGACCAGTCCCTCCGGCAGATCGTGGCCGCAAACGGCGCCCGTGGCCCGGTAGTCCTTCCAGCCCGACCCGGCGAGATAGCCGCGCACGACGCATTCGAGCGGCAGCATCTCCAGCTTCCGGCACTCGGTCGAGCGCCCGTCGGCGCGCAGCGCCAGCAGGTGGTTCGGCACCAGCTCGCGGGTCCGCGCGAACCAGAACCCCGAGAGCCCGGTCAGCACGCGGCCCTTGTCGGGGATCTCCGTCGGGAGCACGACGTCGAAGGTCGAGATGCGGTCGCTCGCGACCAGCAGCAGGCGCTCGCTCGAAGACGGTGTCGACGTTGCGTATGTACCAATCGAGATCGAAGAGCGAGTCGAGGTCGACCCGGCCCGCGATCTCCGCGTCCGCGCGCACGAGCTCGCGGAAGTCCCGTTCTTCCTCCTGGGCCCGGAGCGCGTTCCCCTGGACGAGCCGGTACGCCGCGTCCCGCTCGAGCCCCGACTCGACTAGCGCGAGCAGCAGCCGCTGGCTGAAGAAGAGGCCGTGACCCGCCTCGAGGTTCCGCAGCATCCGCTCGGGCCTGACCTCCAGCCCTTCGACGAGCCACGCGAAGCGGTCGAGCATGTAGTCGAGTGCCAGGAAGGAATCCGGGATGACGACGCGCTCGGCCGAGGAGTGAGAAATGTCGCGCTCGTGCCAGAGCGCCACGTTCTCGAGGCCCACCATCGCGTTGGCGCGCACGACCCGGGCGAGACCGCAGAGGCGCTCGGCAATCACCGGGTTCCGCTTGTGCGGCATCGCCGACGAGCCCTTCTGGCCCCTGCCGAACGGCTCGGCAACCTCGGCGAGCTCGGTCCGGGCGAGGTGGCGAATCTCGACGGCGAAACGCTCGAGCGAGGCGGCGACCAGCGCCAGCGCCCCCAGCAACTCCGCGTGCCGGTCGCGCGGCAGCACCTGGGTGGAGACCGGCTCGGGCTCGAGGCCGAGGCGCTCGCACGCGAGCCGCTCGAGCTCCGGTTCGGTCGCAGCGTACGTGCCGACTGCACCGGACAGCTTGCCGATGCGCATCCGCTCGAGCGCCTCCCGAAGCCGCGCCCGGCCCCGCTCGAGCTCGAAGGCCCAGCCCGCGAGCTTGAGCCCGAAGGTGGTCGGCTCGGCGTGGATGCCGTGCGTGCGCCCGATGCAGATCGTCCGCCGGTGCTCGCGCGCCCGCGCGACGACTGCCTCCTCTGCCCGCTCGAGCCCTTGGAGCAGTAGCGCCCCTGCTTCCCGGACCTGCAGTGCGAGCGCCGTGTCGACGACGTCGGACGAGGTCAGGCCGTGATGGAACCAGCGCCCCTCCGGGCCAAGTGTCTCGGCGACCGCGTCGACGAAGGCCGCCGTGTCGTGATGGAGAGTCGCCTCGAGCTCCGCGACGCGCTGGGGGCTCGGCGGCCGCGCCTGCTCCCGGATCGAGCGGGCGGCGTCCTCGGGGACTGCGCCGAGCTCGGCCCACGCGTCGAGCGCCGCGAGCTCGACCTCCAGCCAGCACGCGAGCCGGTTTTCGTCCGACCAGACCCCGGCCATCGCCGGTCGGGAGTAGCGCGCGATCACCGACTCGACTCTAGCCGAGCCGCAGGATACGCACCGCCAGGGCGGCGGCGTTCCGCGCGTTGTCGACGCCGACGGTCGCCACGGGCACGCCCGGAGGAAGCTGCACGATCGAGAGCAGCGCGTCGAGCCCATCGAGCACGCTCTTCTCGGAGCGGAGCGGGACACCGATCACCGGGAGGTCGGTCTGCGCAGCGACGACGCCGGGCAGCGCGGCCGCCAGGCCCGCGCCGGCAATCAGCAGCTTCAGGCCGCGGTCGCGCGCCGAGCGCGCGTACTCCGCGACTGCGTCCGGGTTCCGGTGGGCCGACCGCACCTCGAGCTCGTAGGGAATCCCGTGCGAGGCGAGCTCGTCAAGGGCTGGCTGCATGCGGTCGCGATCCGAGTCGGAGCCGACCAGGATCCCGACGAGCGGCCGCTCAGCTGCGGACATGATCCTCTGCGGCGGCGAGGCCGATGTCGC
This sequence comes from Actinomycetota bacterium, assembly GCA_005883965.1. Classification (GTDB taxonomy): domain Bacteria; phylum Actinomycetota; class Thermoleophilia; order Gaiellales; family Gaiellaceae; genus AC-32. The sequence goes on along the minus strand of VAWL01000127.1, from coordinate 6,601 downwards.
GGCGGAAGCGCATGCCGGCGAACGAGATGCGGCTGACCGCGTCGTATGCCTGCGTGCGCGCCGCGGCGACGTCGTCCCCGAGACCGGTCACGTCCAGGATCCTGCCGCCGTTCGTGACGAGCTGACCGCCGTGTCGCGCCGTCCCGGCGTGGAAGACGAGCGCGCCACCGGACTCGGCGTCCTCGATCCCTTCGATCGGCGTCCCGCTGTCGCCTCGCTCCGGGTAGTCGCCGGAGGCAAGCACGACCGTCACGGCCGCGGCGTCGGAGACGCCGAGCTCACCGTCGAGCCTGCCGGCGGCCGCGGAGGCGAGTGAGGCCAGCAGATCCCCTTCGAGCCGGGGCAGGATCGACTGGGTCTCCGGGTCGCCGAAGCGGCAGTTGAATTCGAGCACGCGCGGCCCGTCCTCGGCCAGCATCAGGCCGGCGTAGAGAAGCCCGGAAAACGGTGCGCCGCGGCGTGCGAGCTCGGCCAGAACCGGCCGGTGGACGGTGTCGATCAGCTCCTCGACCTCCGGCTCGCCGAGGCCGGGCACCGGCGAGTAGGAGCCCATGCCGCCCGTGTTCGGCCCCTCGTCTCCCTCGCGGATCCGTTTGAAGTCCTGCGCCGGCGCAAGCGCGACCGCATCGTGCCCGTCTGCGACCGCGAAGAGCGAGACCTCCTCGCCCTCGAGCAGCTCCTCGATCAGCAGCTCCCCACCGAGCGCCGCCGCCGCCCGCAGGCCCTCGTCAAGCTCCTGCTGGGTCCGGCAGACGAAGACGCCCTTGCCTGCCGCAAGCCCGTCGGCCTTGACGACGCAGGGCGGCCTGGCGACCGCGAGCCGGCTAGCAGTGGGAACGCCGGCCGCGTCGAGCACGTCCTTGGCGAAGCTCTTCGAGCCCTCGATCCGCGCTGCCTCGGCGGTCGGGCCGAAGACGGCGACGCCCGCGAAGCGGAGCACGTCCGTCAGTCCGGCGACGAGCGGCGCCTCGGGGCCCACGACGACGAGATCGATGTCGAGCTCGCGGCAGAGTACGAGCAGCCCCTCGCCGTCCTCGGCGCGCACCGGATGGCACTCACCGATCCGGGCGATGCCGGGGTTGCCGGGCGCCGCGTGGATCGCATCGAGCCGCGGGCTCTGCGCGAGCTTCCAGACCAGCGCGTGCTCGCGCCCTCCAGACCCGACGACGAGAACCTTCACGCGGCGAGTCTACTCGCGACCCCGGCGCGACCCACCGCACCGCCAGAGCCGCGCGATCAGGCCCCTGGTCCTATAGTTCGGTTCGCCCGGCCTCCTCCCCAGGGCGATCGTAACCGGGAAATCCTCACGTGTCTGTCACGCGACTGTGCCGAATGTGTGACGTTCTTCGGCCGCGGCTACGCTAGCTCGATGGGCTCCGACAAGCACGCGCTCGAAGCCCCGCCCTACTCGGCCGCGCCCGTCGACGTCGTGCGGATGCCGGGCGGCCGCGAGGAGCGCGACCAGGTCGCGGTCGAGGAGCCGCTCGAGATCCGGATCGGCGGCCGACCGGTGGCCGTGACCATGCGTACTCCGGGCCACGACGAGGAGCTCGCGCTCGGCTTCTGCCTCTCGGAGGGGCTGCAGCCAAGGGCGGCGGCGCCCCCGGCCGACCTCGCCGCGAACACGATCGAGGTCGAGGCGCCCGGCTTCGATCCTGCCCGCGTCGCGCGCAGCTTCTACACGAGCTCGTCGTGCGGGGTCTGCGGCAAGGGCGCGCTCGAAGCCGTGTCCGTCGAGGCGCCGCGCGTCGAGAGCCGCCTGCAAGCCGACGCGGCGCTCCTCGCCGCCCTGCCGGATCGCCTCCGTGAGGCCCAGCCTGCCTTCGCCGCGACGGGCGGACTCCACGCGACCGGGCTTTTCGACGCAGCGGGCGAGCTCTTCTGCCTGCGCGAGGACGTCGGTCGCCACAACGCGATGGACAAGGTGATCGGCCGCGCATTCCTCGACGGCCGCCTGCCGCTCGGCGACACGATTCTCTGCGTGAGCGGCCGTCTCTCCTTCGAGCTCGTCCAGAAGGCGGCGGTCGCCGGCTGCCCGATCATGGTTGCGGTCGGCGCCCCGTCGAGCCTCGCGCTCGAGCTCGGGGCCGACCGCGGCCTCACCCTCTGCGGCTTCGCCCGCGGCGAGCGGCTCAACGTCTACACCGAAGCGTGGCGCGTAGCGGGCTGACAGGGATCCTGCTCGTCGGCGGGGCCAGCAGCCGCTTCGGGTCGCCGAAGGCGCTCGCGCAGCTGAACGGGGAGACGCTGGCCGAGCGTGCCTGGCGGACCCTCGGCGAGACGGCCGGGGGGCGGATCGCGGTCGGCAAGCAGCGAGACCGCCTCACGCTGCCGTTCCCAGTGCTCGACGACGGGAGCGAGACTCGGGCAGCGCTGGCCGGTCTCGTCGCCGGCCTGCGCGCGGCGCCGACAGAGCTCTGCGTCGTGCTCCCGGTCGACACCCCGCTCGTCACGCCCGCGCTGCTGCAGGAGCTCGCGAACGCCTGCGCCGACGCGGCGGCTCCGACCACAAGCCCCCTGCCCGGCGCCTACCGCAAGACCGCCCTACCCGTCCTCGAGCGCAGGCTCGTAGCCGGCGAGCTCGCCCTGCACGAGGCCCTCGCCGAGCTCGACACGGTGCAGCTCGAGGTTGACGCGGCCCTGCTCGTCAACGTGAATACGCCGGATGACCTTCGCCGTATCGGGTGAGGCCTACGACGACTTCATGGGCCGCTATTCGCGGGAGCTGGCGCCCGCCTTCGCCGATTTCGCCGGCATCGAGCCCGGCCAGTCGGGGATCGACGTCGGCTGCGGCTCCGGGATCCTGACCGAGGAGCTCGCCCGCCGGCTCGGACCGGAAAACGTCGCGGCCGCCGATCCGTCGCCGCTCGTCGAAGCGGCGGCGGCCCGCGTCCCCGGCGCCGACGTTCGCACGGCGCCTGCCGAGAACCTGCCCTGGCCCGACGGCTCGTTCGACGCCGCTCTCGCGCAGCTCGTGATCCACTTCCTCGAGGACCCGGCAGCCGGGCTGGTCGAGATGCGGCGCGTCACGCGCACCGGCGGCGTGGTCGCCGCCTGCTCGTGGAACTTCCCGAAGATGCGCCTTCTCCGGATCTTCTGGGAGGCCTCCCGCAGCGTCGTTCCGTCGGCGCAGAGCGAGTCGCTGCAGTTGGAGAGCCTCGACGAGCTTGCGGCGCTGGGCCGTGAGGCCGGCCTCGAGGAGGTCGTCGCCGTCCCGCTCGAGGTCTCCTCGCGATACGAGACCTTCGACGAGCTGTGGGAGTCCTTCCAGCGCGGTGTCGGGCCAGCCGGTGAGTTCTGCGCGTCGCTCTCGCCCGAGCTGCGCGAGGCCGTCCGCGACGAGTACCGCAGCCGCCTCGGCGAGACCTCGGGCGGCTTCACGCTCCCGGCCGAGGCCTGGGCCGTGCGCGGTCGAGCCTAGGCGAGCGTTTCGAGCCCGCCCGGCGCCAGCACCCGCTCGCGCTCGCGGCCGGTGCCGATCAGGCATACCGGAACCTCGAGCCGCTCCTCGATCAGGTCGACGTAGCGCCGTGCCGCGACCGGCAGCTCGGAGACGTCGGTCAGCTCGTGGATCGGCTCACTCCAGCCCGGCAGCGTCTCGTAGACCGGCTCGCAGTGGTGGAAGTCGCTCTGGTGTGCGGGGAACTCCTCGGTCTCGCTTCCGTCGCGAAGCCGGTAGCGGACGCAGACCGGCAGCTCGGCGAAGGCCGAGAGGACGTCGAGCTTGGTCAGCGCGAGCGAGGTCATCCCGTTCAGCCGCACGGCGTAGCGCAGGGCGACGAGGTCGAGCCATCCGCAGCGGCGCTCGCGCCCGGTGACCGTGCCGAACTCGCCGCCGAGCTCGCGCAGCCGCTCCTGGTCGGCGCCCTGGATCTCGCTCGGGAACGGCCCCTCACCGACGCGTGTCACGTAGGCCTTCGCGATGCCGATCACCGAGTCGATCCGCGTCGGGCCGATGCCGGTGCCGACCGCCGCGCCCCCGGCGACCGTCGGCGAGGAGGTCACGAACGGGTAGGTGCCGTGATCGAGGTCGAGCAGCGTCCCGTGGGCGCCATCGAAGAGGACGCGCTTGCCGTCGCGCAGCGCGCGGTCGACGAGCAGCGAGGTGTCGGCGATCATCGGCCGCAGCCGCTCGGCGTACTCTTCGTGGCGCTCGACCAGACCCTCGAGCTCGACCGGCTCCTCGCCGTAGACGCGCTCGAGCCAGACGTTCTTCTCGGCGAGCGCGACCTCGATCTTCTGCCGCAGGATTTTCCGGTCGAGCAGGTCCTGGACGCGGATCCCGAGCCGGTAGGCCTTGTCGGCGTAGGTCGGCCCGATCCCGCGGCGCGTCGTGCCAATCTGCAGCTTGCCGAGCCGCCGCTCGCTGGCGCCGTCGATCTCACGGTGCCAGGACATGACCAGGTGCGCGTTCCCCGAGAGCCGCAACCGCTCCGTCGAGATGCCCCGCGACTCGAGGTCGTCGAGCTCCTCGATCAGCACCTGCGGGTCGACGACGCAGCCCGCGCCGATAACGCACTCCTTGCCCTGGAGGATCCCCGACGGGATGTGCTTGAGCTTGTAGGTCTCGCCGTCGGCCACGATCGTGTGCCCGGCGTTGGGCCCGCCGTTGTAACGGCAGACGAGATCGGAGTGCTCGGCCAGCAGGTCGACGATCTTGCCCTTGCCTTCGTCGCCCCACTGCGCCCCGACGATCACGGTCGCAGACACGGCCGGGAGTGTGCCTTACGGAACGGCTACCAGAGCGGCGAGGTTGCTTCCGCGCGCACCGGGGAGCCGGCGCGGATCACGCGGATGCGGTGGCCGCGCGGGCAGGTCGTCCAGCCGAGATCGTCCTCGAGCCGCAGCGATCCCTCCGCGGTCAGGGCAGCGACCTCGCCATCAGGCTCGAGGTCGGCGCAGGCCTGGCAGACCACCCTGAACCCGGCGGTGCGCGCCAGGAGCACGACCGTCTGCTCGAACGAGCTCATGCTGCCGGCGCCAGGTCGGCGAACTTCGCGTAGCGCTTCAGGAACGAGAGCTTGACCGTGTCGGTGGGCCCGTTGCGGTGCTTGGCGAGGTGCACCTCGGCGATGCCCTGCTGGTCGGATTCGTCGTTGTAGTACTCGTCGCGGTAGATGAACATGACGAGGTCGGCGTCCTGCTCGATCGAGCCCGACTCGCGCAGGTCGGAGAGGATCGGCCGCTTGTCGTGGCGCTGCTCGACCGCGCGCGAGAGCTGCGACATCGCCAGGATCGGGACGTCGAGGTCGCGCGCCAGCACCTTCAGCTGCCGTGAGATCTGCGAGACCTCCTGGACGCGGTTCTCGACCGAGGCGCCGGAGGTCATCAGCTGCAGGTAGTCGACGACGATCAGGCCGAGGTTGGGCTCACGCGACTTCAGGCGCCGCGCCTTCGAGCGGATCTCCATCATCGTGATCGAGCCGGTGTCGTCGACGTAGATCGGCGCCTTCGCCAGCCGGTCGCAGGCGGCGGTCAGGCGGGGCCAGTCGTCGGCCGCAAGCTTGCCGGTGCGCAGGCGCTGCGATTCGACCTTCGCCTCGCTGCACATCAGCCGCTGGGTCACCTCCGACTTCGACATCTCGAGCGTGAAGACGGCGACGGGCCGCTCGTCGCGCATCGCGAGGTTGGCGGCCATGCAGAGCCCGAGCCCGGACTTGCCCATGCTCGGGCGGGCGGCGACGATGATCAGGTTCCCCGGCTGGAATCCGGACGTGAGCCGGTCGAGGTCGCGAAACCCCGAGGGCGTTCCGGTCACGTCGGCACCCGCCTCGTAAAGAGCGGTGATCCGTTCGAAGCTGTCCTTCAACAGCTCTTCGATGTGACTGAACTCGCTCGTGACACGGGCCTGAGACAGGTCGAAGACGATCTGCTCTGCCCGGTCGACGAGGTCGGTCGCCTCACCCGGTCGCTCCCAGCCAAGGATGGAGATCTCGCCGCCCGCCCGAATCAAACCGCGGAGCGTTGCCATCTCGCGCACGATGCGTGCGTAGTGCCCGGCGTTCGCGCTCGCCGGCACGAGCCGCGCGAGCTCGTGGATGCGAACCCGCCCGCCGGCCTGCTCGAGGTCACCACGCTCCTCGAGCTCGTCGACGAGCGTGATCGCGTCGACGGGATCGCCCTTGGCATAGAGGGTGAGCGCGGCGCGGTAGATGACGGCGTGGCTCTCGCGGTAGAAATCGCTCGCGTCCAGTGCCTCGCTGACCGCCCCGATCGCGCCGGGGGAGAGCATCATCGCGCCAAGGACTGACTCCTCGGCTTCGAGATTCTGCGGCGGGACCGGGGCGGTCGGCGAGGCCTGGGCGAGTTGGGCCATCGGGCGCTACCCAACCACGCTTGCGGCCGTCGCGGAAGGTCTGGACGACCCCTCTTTCGACAGGCCTCCAGATGCCAGGTCCGTGCGGTTTGCAGGCACAAGGGAACGCATGTTCCCAGAGCCACCGGACGGCGCCTGTGGGCAGTTTTCCCGCTCTCAGCGGGAAGTTCGTTTGCAATTCCACAGGCCGGGCGCGACCTGTGGAGAAGGCTGTGCGCTTTTGTTACGCCCCGGCGGGAGCCTCGGCCTTGGCTGAGGGCTCATCGCCCTCCGGCGGCTCCGGCT
>VAWL01000214.1 GCA_005883965.1 Actinomycetota bacterium | reverse complement strand
CCCCACGTACTCCGACACGAGCGGCAAGACCTCGCGCGGATAGAAGTACAGCGCAATCCCGGCCAGTGTCGATGCCGGGCGCTCCGGCTTTTCCTCGAAGGCGGTGACACGCGAGTCGGAATCGACCGATACAGCGCTCAGCCGTCCCATCGCCTCGAGATCGCCGACGTCGTACACCGCGATGGCCGCTGCCGAGCGCTCCTCGGCGAAACGCACGAACCCGTCGAGCCGCTCCGTGAAAAGACTGTCGCCCGCGGCGACGAGCAGATCGTCCTCGAGCTGCAACTCCCGGATGACCAGCGCGAGATCCCCGATCGCGCCGAGCTTGTCGTCCTCCGACGTTGTCCCGTCGTCGACGACCTCGACCGGAACGGGGCCACCCCGCTCCTCCGCCCAGGCATGGAAGCGCGGCGCGAACTTCGCGTTCGTCACCACGGTGATCGCGTCGAGCTCGTCAAGCGGCAACTGGTCGAGCAGGCGGTCGAGGATCGGGCGACCAGCCACCTCCAACAGGTGCTTGGGCCTGTCGAGCGTCAGCGGCCGGAGCCGCGTGGCGTAGCCCGCTGCGAGCACGACCGCCCTCACGCGATCCGCTCAGACGCGAGCAAGGTCCCAGACGATGATCGCGGGAAGCCCGACGAGCGCCTCGACCAGGACATCTCGAGCCAGGTCGAGCCGGTCCGCCACGAGGTTGAGCTCTTCCTCCCGGTAGAGGACGTCGTAACAGCCGCGCACGTCGAGGCCCGCCGCGCCGAAGGCGGCCAGATACGCGCCGGGCAGATGGACCTGGTTGCGGACGAATCCAGCTATCTCCTCGCCGATTCGGTAGCCCGCCTGCGATCCCAGAGCGACGAAGGTCGGGTGCACATCGCTGACGACGATCCGCCCCCCAGGGCGCACGACGCGCGAGAGCTCGGCGACGGCAGGGCCGATGTCGTCGAGGTGCGTCAGCGCCAGCGAGCAGACGGCGAGGTCGACGGCCCCGTCGTCGAGCGGGAGGCTCGTCAGCGCCCCAAGCCGCAGCTCCGCCTCGGGGACGCGTGCCCGCGCGAGCTCCAGCATTGCCTCGGTCTCGTCCACTCCGATGACGCGGTGTCCGAGCTCCACCAGCCGAGCGGCTTGCCGGCCGGTGCCGCAGGCGGCATCGAGCGCCAGCCCCGGGGGAGCCTCTGCCAGCAACGCCGGCACCACTGTCTCCTCGAGCTGGACGATCGGGTTGCTCGGCTGGTCGTAGCCCGGCGCCCACTGCGCGTATCCCTCGGCAACGGTTCGCTCGCACACGTCGCGCCAGCCGCCCGCTGGAGTGGCCGCGAGCCGGCGAATCTCCGCCTCGATCCGCTCGATTGTCTCGCGGTCGCCGACGAGCCAGTTGCGCGCCAACGCGATCCCGGCCAGCGCGAGGTCGAGCTGGACGGGCGTCGGCATCGCCTAGAAGAGGATCGTCTCGACGGAGGAGGCTAAGTGCCCTCGTCCCAAGAGGCCAGGTACTTCGCCTGCTCGTCCGTCAGCTCATCGATGTCGATGCCCATCGTCGCGAGCTTCAGCCGCGCGATCTCGAGGTCGGTCTCCTCGGGCACCGGGTAGACGCGGCGCTCGAGGCTGGCGGCGTTCGCGACGAGGAACTCGGCCGAGAGAGCCTGGTTGGCGAACGACATGTCCATCACCTGCGCCGGATGCCCCTCGGCCGCCGCGAGGTTGACGAGCCGACCGTCGGCGATGAGGTAGATGCGCCGCCCGTCCTCGAGCTGGAACTCGTCGACGAACTGCCGCAGCGTGCGCGTCTCGGTCGCGAGCGCGCGCAGGGCCGGGATGTCGATCTCGACGTTGAAGTGACCCGTGTTCGCGAGGACGGCGCCGTCCTTCATCCGCTCCATGTGCTCGCGGCGGATCACGCCCTTGTCGCCGGTCGCGGTCACGAAGATGTCACCGGTCTCGGCGGCGCGCTCCATCGGCAGCACCTCGAAGCCGTCCATCGCCGCCTCGAGGGCGCGCAGCGGGTCGACCTCGGTGACGATCACGTGCGAGCCCATGCCCTTCGCCCGCATCGCGACGCCGCGGCCGCACCAGCCGTAGCCGGCGACGACGAACTTCCGGCCGGCAAGCAGGATGTTCGTCGCACGGACGATCCCGTCGATCGTCGACTGGCCCGTGCCGTAGCGGTTGTCGAAGAAGTGCTTGGTCTTCGCGTCGTTGACTGCGATCACCGGGAAGCCGAGCGCGCCGTCGCGCTCGAGCGCGCGCAGGCGAATCACACCGGTGGTCGTCTCCTCCGTGCCGCCCACGATGTCGCCGAGCTGCTCGCGCCGGTGCGAGTGGAGGACGCCGATCACGTCGGCGCCGTCGTCCATCGTGATCTGCGGCTTATGATCGACCGCCGCCTCGATGTGCTGGTAGTAGGTGTCGTTGTCCTCGCCCTTGATCGCGAAGACGGAGATCTCGTAGTGCTCGACCAGCGACGCGGCCACGTCGTCCTGGGTCGAGAGCGGGTTCG
>VAWL01000201.1 GCA_005883965.1 Actinomycetota bacterium | reverse complement strand
TCCAATCCGACGGGGCATACTCGCTGAACGACGCGCCGTACAAGTCCCTGCCCGACTTCGGGGCAACGGTCGACCTCGTGGCGCCGGTCGCAGGCTGACGCCCTGAGATACTGAGCCCGTGGCAGCGTCACAGGCCCAGACCGTGCTCATCGTCGAGGACGAGGCCTCGATCGCTTCGTTCGTCTCGCTGTACCTGAAGAAGGCGGGCTACGGCGTCAAGGCCGTCGGATCCGGCGGAGATGCGCTCGCGCAGGTCGAGGCCGAGCAGCCTGCTCTGATCGTGCTCGACCTGATGCTTCCGGACATGGACGGCATCGAGGTTTGCCGGCGGATCCGCCAGCGCCGCGACATTCCGATCCTGATGCTGACCGCCCGCGACGAGGACATTGACAAGATCATCGGGCTCGAGGTCGGGGCCGACGACTACCTGACCAAGCCGTTCAATCCCCGCGAGCTCGTCGCCCGGGTGAAGTCGATCCTGCGACGTTCGGCGCCCACGCGGCGCAACTCGGAATCGGCAGAGATCACCCACGGCGACCTCCACGTGGACGCTGGGCGACGCGAGGTTCACGTCGGCGGCGAGGAGATCCAGCTCGCGCCGAAGGAGTTCGACCTGCTCTGGGAGCTCCTCGACCACCGGGGCCTGGTGCTCACGCGCGACCAGCTGCTCGAGCGGGTCTGGGGCTACACGTTCGCGGGCGACACGCGAACCGTCGATGTCCACGTGCGCCAGGTCCGCCGGAAGCTAGGCGACGCTTCGCCGATCGTGACTGTCTGGGGGGTCGGGTACAAGGTCGCTCCCGCGCGGGATTCGGTGAACGCCTAGCGAACAGGCGAACGTGTTCCGCTCGCTTCGCTTCCGGCTTCCGGCGCTCTTGCTCGCGGCGATCGTGCTCGCGGGCCTCGTCTCCACCGCAATCGCGGTCAGCGTCTCGAAGCGCTACGCCCAGACGACGCTGAGGAAGGAGGCGTTCCGCCAGCTCGGCCGCGAGGCCCAAGGGATCAACCAGATCTACACCAAGCACGCGGGTGGCAAGCCACCCGACTCCCAGGAGTTGGAGAGCGCCTCCGGCGACCAGATCTACTACGTCCGGCGCGCGAAGGGAATCGACCTCTTCCCGGGCCCGACTCGCGCCTTCACGGTGTTGCCGCGCTCGATTCTCGATTTCCGCCGGATCCTGGCCGGCGACAGCGTCCAGTTCGAGTTCACGCCGCCGGGTGCCAAGACGCGTCTGCTCGGATTTGCCAAGCCCGTCAAGCTCGGTCCGCAGGTCTTCGGCGCGGTCATCCTGGCGAGGCCGACCACTCGACTTAACCAGGGCTGGCTGCCCTTCGTCTGGCGGCTGCTGCCGGCGTTCTTCGCGGGGATCCTCATCGCGGGCGCGCTCGGTTGGTACCTCTCGCGGCGGATCACGAAGCCCGTGTTGGTGCTCTCGGATGCGGCCGACAAAGTGGCGTCCGGGCGCTACGACGTTGCCGTACCGCGGGTCTCGGGGCACGACGAGATCAGCCACCTCTCCGAACGGTTCCGCGAGATGGCAGCGGAGCTCCAGGCAGCCGACGCGCTGGAGCGAAACTTCCTGATGACGGTCTCCCACGAGTTGCGGACACCGCTGACCGCGATCCGCGGCCACGTCGAGGCCCTGCTCGAGGGCGTCGTCGAGGACGAAGAGGCACGGTCGTACTCGCTCGAGGTGATCAGGCTCGAGGCTGAGCGCCTCGAACGGCTGGTCGGGGACGTCCTCGACCTCGCGAAGCTCGATACGCACCGGTTTTCCCTCCTGCGGGAAGAGGTCGACCTGGAGCGCCTCGTCGACCGCGCCTACTCGGCTTTCGGCGAAGAGGCGCGTCGCCGCGGAATCGACTACAGCCGCTCGATCACCGCGACGCCGGTCCTCGAGACGGACGGCGACCGTGTGTTGCAGGTGATCTCGAACCTGCTCGCGAATGCGTTTCGGTGGACGCCCGACGGCGGCCGTGTTGGTCTTGCCCTGAGCCAGGTGGACGGAACGATCCGAATCGCAGTCGACGACAGCGGTCCCGGTATCCCGCTGGACGAACGGGAACGAATCTTCCGGCCCTTCTGGTCGCGGGACGGGCACGGAACGGGCCTCGGCCTCGCGATAGCGCGGGAGCTCGCGGGGGCGCTCGGCGGCGAGATCGAGCTGCGGACCGAAGCCGGGAAGGGGAGCCGCTTCGAGCTCGTGCTGCCGGCGATGAAGTCTGACTAGGAGGGTTTTGCGGAATACCGCTCGTCGCCGGGGTGCGATGCTCGTTCCCTGGGGAGGACGCTGGGAGCGTCCATATCCGTAGATATGGACGCGACCGAGGACGGTGCCGGGGGGCGAGCAGCGCGGCCCGGCGGCACAGACCGTATTTCGTTAAACCCTCCTAGGTCCCGGTGCGGCGGTCTTCGATGCGGTAGACGATCGCGCCTTCGTCGGCTCCGAGCACACGCTCGAGCCGGGCCAGCCGCTCGTCGACTCCCTTCCAGCCGGAGGCGATCAGGTCGATCAGAAGGGCCAGGTCGTCGACGCGCGCGTGCCGCTCGGCGAGCAGGTCGCCTTCGAGCCGCTCCAGGC
>VAWL01000126.1 GCA_005883965.1 Actinomycetota bacterium | reverse complement strand
CGACCGTGCAAGCGGAGCAGCTGCCGCTCGAGGAAGCGCTGATCGAAGCGCGCGTTGTGGGCGACGAGGAGATCGTCGCCGGCAAAAGCCAGGAAGCCCCGCACAACGGTCGAGACCGAGGGCGCGCGCCGGAGGTCACGCTCGAGCAGCCCGGTCAGATTGGCGACGGGCTCGGGGAGCGGAACCGCCGGCTTGACGAGCGACTGGAACGAATCGACGAGCTCGAGCGCCTGCACCCTCACTGCCCCCAGCTCGCAGATGCTGTCGCGGGCAGCCGAAAGGCCCGTCGTCTCGAGATCGAAGACCACGAACGAAGCCTCATCCAGGAACGGATCGTCAGCCGCGGCGGCGAGCGAGACGGTCGTGCCGGCGCAGAGGAGCCGGCTGTCGCCGGCGGTCAGGTCGGCGAGCAGCGTGCACGCCAGTCCCTCCGAGATCGCCGGGGTGGCGAAGAGCGTCCGCGCGGCCTCCATCGCCGACAGCGGGCCTCTCTCCTCGAGGAGCTCGACCAGCCGGTCGAGCGCATCAAGCGCAAGTTGCACTCGCCAATCAAAGCGAACATACGTTCGCTTTGCAACGGCGGTCAGTCGGGCAACAGCGGCATCGTCGGGCCGGAACCGCGACGAAGCAGGACGGCGCGGGTGATCGCCGCCGCTCCAAACCGCCCCCGCACCTCGTCCAGCGCGGCGTCGAGAGCGTCGCCGTCGTGCGCCTCGACCGGCAGCACGAGCTGAAGACAGCTCCCCTCCTCGAGGTTGGTGACGGCGACGCCGACGAGAGTGATCCCGCGGCGCAGGATCGCGGGAGTGGCCCCGGCGAGCAGGCCTCGTGCGGTGGCAAGGATCGTCTGAGTGCCTGACGTCGGGTAGGGCAGCGTGTGCGAGCAGGTCGCGCGTGAAAAGTCGTCGAAGCGGAGGCGCAGTACGACCGTCCGACCGGCACGGCCCGCCGCACGCAGGCGACCTGCGACGCGGTCCACCAGGCCGACGAGCGCCGCGTCGAGCTCGGCGAACGAGATCCTCGAGCGTCCGAGCGCGCGCTGCGCTCCGATCGAGCGCCGGCGGCGGCGCGCTACGACCGGCCGCGGGTCACGGTTGTGGGCGAGCGCGTGCAGGCGCCGGCCGGCGGCTCGACCGAGCAGCGTGACGAGCAGCGTCTCGTCGAGCTGCGCGACTTCGGCGACGGTCGTGATCCCGACGGCGTGCAGCCTGGCCGCCGTTGCCGGTCCCACGCTCCACAGCCGCTCGACCGGCAACGGGTGGAGGAAGTCCAGCTCCCGACCCGGCGGCACCAGGAGCAGCCCGTCCGGCTTGGCGACCGCGCTCGCCACCTTGGCCAGGAACTTCGTGGTTGCAATGCCGACCGTGATCGGAAGGCCGACGCGCTCGCGGACGTCACGGCGCAGCCGCGCGGCAACTTCGACCGGCGAGCCCGAGAGGCGTCTGACGCCGCGAACGTCCAGGAAGGCCTCGTCGATCGAGATCCCTTCGACGACCGGGGCGGTGTCCTCGAAGACACGGTAGACGTCCCTGCTCGCCTCGCTGTAGGCAGCCATCCGCGGCTCGACGACGATCGCGTCGGGACAGAGACGGCGCGCCCGCATCACGCCCATCGCGGTGCGAACGCCGCGTCGCCTCGCCTCGTAGCTGGCCGCGAGCACGACCCAGCCGCCGACGATCACGGGCTGTCGGCGGAGCCGAGGATCGTCGCGCTGCTCGACAGCGGCGAAGAAGGCGTCGACGTCGGCATGCAGGATCGCTGCCTCGGACACGAACATATGTTCGCAGATCGAGCGCTAGGCGGTCACACGGGCAAGCAGGGCGCTAGCGATTCGCACCTCCGCCGCGGAAAGCGAATTGCGCGCCGCGGCCGGGGCACTCAGCGTCAGCGTCAGCTCGGTGCGGCTGCGCCCGACCGTCACTAGATCGATCACGACGTCGACGGTCTGGCCCTGGGCGTGCACCCTGACGAGCATGCGATACGCGGCGGAGTACTGGGCAAGCTTCGGGAACGCGTGTCTCCCAAAGGAGACGAGGCGCTCGTTCGACGGCAGCTGCTTCGCCAGTGTGTGGCGAATGCAGCTGACGGCGCGCGGGTCGGCGACGCTTCGCTGCCAGTCACGAGCCACCATCGCTCGCGTCTTCAGCACCTGCGCGTCGCTCTGGATCACCAGACCCGTGTGCTGGAAGCGCGCTTCTGCAGCTCCGGTCCGGACGAGGTCCGATTGCTTCGGCTGGTAGCCGGGACAGGTGACCGTCGACGGTGGAGGCGCCTTCCTGGCACCGCCGGTCCACCCTGAGCCGAGATCCCCGCGCCGCAGAACGGCTGCACGCGCGGCCGCCTGATCGGCCCGGTTGAGGCGAACCTGCTCGCGGTTCGGTGTGCCGGACCGCGAGGCCGAGGACGCGACGGCGCTGGTGAGCCCGGCCAAGAGGATGGCGGAGAGTGCGGCGAAAGCGAGGCGGCGCATTCCCGTCAAGAATCGCCGTTCCGCGGCCCGATGAACATGCCTCGAAAGGAGGGACCCGGTCAGACGAAAGGCTTGAAAAGCGTGCCCGCTCCCCGCGCCGGCTCATGGCCGGCGCGGAGGCGGGGAGCGTGCGAGTGCTTACGGAGTGGCGTGCTTGACCTTGCCAGAGACGCACTTGCCGAAGGCATTCGACTTGTTGGCGTTCGTGCCGTACTTGGCCTTGAAGGCCGCGGGGTCTGCCTTGCGCTCGTCCGAGCAGGCCTTCGCCGCGTTGTCGGTCGCCTTCACCTGCTGCGCAGCCGCTGCCTTGGCCTTGCCGGAGACGCACTTCCCGAAGGCGTTGGCGTGCTTCTTGCCCGTGCCGTACTTGGCCGCGAAGGCCGCCGGGTCGGCGTCACGCTCTGCGCGACACTGCGCCGCGGCGTTTGTCTGGTTCTTCGCGTTCTGATGCGCGAGCTTCGAGACGCACTTGCCGAACGCGTTCGACTTGTTCGCGTTGGTGCCGTAGAGCAGCTTGAACGCCTGCTCGCCCATGGTCGTGCGCTCGGTCGAGCACTGCTTGGCCGCGGCCGCATGGTCGGCCGGAGTGGGTGTGGTGCCCGCGACGGCCGAGGCGGTTACCGCCAGGATCGCCAGCGCGAGCACGAAGATCAGTTTCCGCAAGGGGGGTTCCTCCTTCATGGTGAGAAAAGCCGTTATCAACAAGAAGATTCCCTGCAAATAGCCAACTTGCGCCCTGCTCGTCTTCCGATCGAGGATTCACGCCCTCCCCGGAGCTAAGCCTCGTCATTCGGGGGCGGCCGCAGGGGGGCAACCTCCGCGACGCTGTCGCGCCGGTCGAGTGCCTGGAAGAGCGCCTCGACGCAGTCTTCGTCGAACTGCGTCCCGGCACCTGCCTCGAGCTCGTCCCTGGCTTCGGAGGTCGAGAGAGCGGCGCGGTACGGCCGGTTCTCGGTCATCGCCCGGTAGGCGTCGCGGCCCGAGGATGTGCTCGCCGATTTCGGGGTGGGTCTTCATCACCGCCCATTCCTCGTCGGTCAGCGGGCCGGGCTTGTTCAGGATCGACTCCGGAACGCGAACCTTCCCGATGTCGTGCAGGACGGCTCCGAGCTCGACGCTCCGGACCGCCTCGAGGTCGAGGTCGAGCTCCGCGGCCGCACCGACGGCGAGGCGGACGACCTCTTCGGTGTGCTGGCTCGTGACGGCGTCCTTGGCCTCGAGCGCGTTGGAGAGCGAGGCGAGCGTCTCTCGGTAGAGCCGCTGTGCCTGCTCCTCGTGCTCGAAGCCCGCGACGAGCGCGCCGATATGGGTTGCCGCCAGCTCCGCGAGATAGCGCTCGGCCCCGGAAAAGACGCGCGTGCGGGTGTCGTAGACCTCGATCAGGCCCCAGGTCGCGGTCTCGATGATCAGCGGGATGATCAAGACCGACTGCATCTCCATCTCCCGCAGGACGAAGAGCTCGGCGGGGTCGGCCCCCGCATCGTCGGCGGAGATCGAGGAAGGGAGCCCGGACTCGAGCACCGCGGCCGTCGTCGGATAGTCGGCGAGGTAGTAGCTCAGCCCCCGTGCCACCTGGCTTTTCTCGGAGCTCGAGTAGTCGGCAACCTCGCGGAGGAGGCCGCCCTCGAGGCGAGACACGAGGCAGGCTTCTGCGTTTAGCATCCGTGTCAGCTCGCGAGTGGCAACGCGGAGCATGCGCTGCAGAACCTGCTCGGCTGCGATCGCGCGCGAGAACGAGACGAGACGTGAGAGCGGCTCGAGGGTCGCCGCAAGGGCGACGGGCCGTGCTAACCCCGCGGGATCGGACTGGCGCTCAGCGCTCAAGCCGCCACCTCGATTCGAGTTCCGGTTCGCTTCGCCTGGTACATCGCCTCGTCAGCGATTCGGAGCAGCTCCTCGGGTTCCTGCCGGCAACCGCTGGTCGCGATCCCGAAGCTCGCCGTCAGCACGCGCACGAGCGGGTCGATGTTCGACTCGACCGCATCGACGATCCTGGCCACGACCTCGCGCGCGTCGGACTCGCCGGCGTCGCGGAGCAGCAATGCGAACTCGTCGCCGCCCACGCGGAACGCGTCATCCTCGGTCCGCACGAGCTCTTCGAGCAATGAGCCGAACTGTGAGAGAACCCGGTCGCCGGTCACGTGACCGTGACGATCGTTGATCTCCTTGAAGTTGTCCAGGTCGAGGAAGACGAGCGAGAGAGAGCGCGGTACGGACGGTTCGCCTGCCTCGTGCAGCTCGTCGAGCAACGCGCGCCGGTTCAGGAGCCGGGTGAGCGGATCGTGGTCGGCGAGGAAGCGCGTCTCGGCGAGCTGGGTCGCGACCGCTAGCGCCTCCATCGCGTGGTTCGCGAAGATCCGCAGCGCCTGGAGCACATTCTCGGTCGGGAGCAGCCGGCTTTGCGGCTCGTCCGCCCACAGAATCCCGCGGACCGTGCCGTCGGTGCCGTAGAGGGGGACCACGAGCCAGTGGTGATTCCACGCTGCCGGCCCACGTCCGTTGCGAACCGACTCGTAGACCACCTGGCTGGGGTCGACGCGGCGCTCGGCCTCGTCGCGGGGAACGAGGTAGCAGCCGGCGATCTCGAAGCACGGGTCGAACAGCTTGGAGATGCGCGAGAGGTCCAGCGTGGACGACCTGGCCTCCTCGTTCTCCTCCCAGCCGGCCGACGCCGCCGGACGAAGCAGCTCGGTGCCCTCCTCGCGGAGCTCGATCAGGACCTTGTCGAAGCCGAGGGCTTCCTGCACGGCCTCGCAGACGGAGTCGAGGATCGCCTCCGTGGTCATCGTCTGTGGAAGCTGGGACGAGACCCGGAGAAGCTGCTCGAGCCCTCGCTGGTGACGCTCGAGCCTCTCGCGCTCCTGAGCGGTCTCGAGGGCGAGTGCCGCGTGCGAGGCAAGGGTCACGACAAGCGCCAGCTGCTCGTCCGTCGGGCGAAGGCCCTCGAAGGGCTCGCCGAACGACATGATCCCGAGGATCTCGCCGTCCGAGCGCTCGAGAGGCACGAAGAGCTCATCGTTCGGGTGCCAACCCAGAGGGCCGTCGATGAGCGGTTCGCCGTCCGGGACGAAGCGCGTGCCCGTGTCGGTCGACCAGTCGAACGCGTCGTTCGGGATGAAGTACGCCCCCGCGCGGAGGAACCGCGGATGGAGGAGCGGCTTCCAGCTGTCCCAGTTGTAGACCTGCCCGAGTAGTGCCGTGCGCACGAGCTCGCTGCCCTGGACGGTCTGCACGTAGAAGTCGTCCCATTCGGGACGATAGACGTTGAGGACGACCGTCTGGAAGCCGAGCGTACTGGAAACCGCAGCGGCGATCGTCTCGAGCACGGAGGCGACGTCGGCGCCGTTGCGCACGGCGCGGCTGACGGCGAGAAGGCCTTGCAGGGAGGACGCGAACTCGGCCCTGGCGACGGCTGCGCCGTCGGAGCCGTTTGTTCCGGTTGGGGTCCGCGAATTTGTCATTGCCGCAGGGGGCTGACTCGTGCGCTCAAACCATGCGCGACCCAGCGCGCCCATACATCACCCGACCGGGTGATGCCGAGGGTTATCCTCCACGGCCTTTGACGGTCGTTGGTCTCCTTCGCCT
This sequence comes from Actinomycetota bacterium, assembly GCA_005883965.1. Classification (GTDB taxonomy): domain Bacteria; phylum Actinomycetota; class Thermoleophilia; order Gaiellales; family Gaiellaceae; genus AC-32. The sequence continues at coordinate 4,209 of VAWL01000126.1, read as the reverse complement.
TCTGCTCGCGGCGACGCTATTCGCGGCCGCCGGGGCGAAGCTGGCCGCCGGCGCTCGCGCGCGGGACGCGCTTCGTTCCTACGGGATCGCCGACCCGCGCGCGCGGGCGTCGCTCTGGGCGCTGACGATCGTGACGGAGGCCGGCCTGGCGCTGGCGGTTGCGCTTCAGGTCCCGGGCGCCGCCGCCGGGGCTGCCGCGCTGCTCGGGCTTTTCGCGGTCGCGCTCGTCGTGGCGATGGCGCGCGGGAGGGCCGGAGCGCCCTGCGGCTGCTTCGGCGGCCGCTCGCGGATCGGCCCCGGCGCTGTCGTCCGGACGGCGCTGCTCGCCGCCGCGTTCGCCGCGCTGCCCTTCGTCCCGAGCGCGCGGCCCTCGGCGGAAACCTGGCTCGGGATCGGGCTCGCAGTCGCCCTCGGCGCGGTCGCTTCGCTCGGCGTCGGCCTGGTTGCCCTGGCCCGGGAGGTTGGGGAGCTGCGCCTCGCGATCGCGCCCCAGGCCGCGCTCTCGATCGCCGAGGAGGGGCCGGAGCTCGGCTCTCACGTCCGCGTGATCGACCGCTTCTCCCGCGACGCTCCGCTCGCCGTGGCCGTCTTCACCTCGCCGGGCTGCGCACTCTGCCGCGCCCTCGAACCTTCGTTACGGCTAATCGCCTCCGACCCGGAGGTCGAGCTCGAGGTCTTCGACGAGGAATCAGACCCGGCCGCCTGGGACGAGCTCGCCGTGCCCGGTAGCCCGTACGCGGTCGTGCTCTCCGCCGACGGCGAGGTGCTCTCGAAGGGAACGTTCAACTCGCTCTACCAGCTCGAGAGCCTGCTGGTCGCCGCGACGAAGCCGGTGAGTGCTTAGCGAAGCGATAGCGGAGTCGACCTCGCGCCGCGGGTTTCTGGCGCGGGCCGGCCGGCTGCTGCTCGCGGTCAGCGGCGGGGGGTTCGTCGCGGCCGCGCTCGGCGCCCAGCGGGCCGAGGCCTACCATTTCTGCGGCCACGTCTTCACCACGGGCTCGTGCCCGCATCCGACCGGGCTGCCGCGGGTGGACCGCACCGGCTTCCCCCTGCGGGCCGTTGACGGCCACGCGGTCGACGACCTCGGCCGTCCGATCGACAAGGCGGGGCGACCGGTCGACTCGCACGGGCACGTCCTGCTCGACCCGGACGGCAACCCGCTGCCGCCGGCGCCGCGCACCCGCGTCTGCCAGGCCGCCGCGCGGGCGCATGACTTCCGCGCGTACCACGACGGCTCCTGGTACCGCTGCTGCGGCGGGCACGTCCGGCAGCTGCTCGACTGCTGCGGCTACGTGACGAATCGGATCAACGGCGATGCGGCGCTGACCGGCTACTGCTACCGCGGCCGGCACGTCTTCTGCGTCACCTACTACGACACGAAGGTCAAGTGCTGATCGCGGCGCTCGCGCTGACCGGGCTGCTCGTCGGGCTCGCGGGCGCCTGGTCGCCCTGAAGCCTCTCGATGGTCGGCACCGTGCGTGCCGCACGTCACGGAGGACGAGGGATCGCGGGGCTGGCCTTCGCGCTCGGGCTCGCGGTCGGGGCCACGGCGCTCTTCGGCTCGCTCGGAGCGCTCGGGACCGCCATCCGGCCCGGCCGGACCGTGGTGATCGCCGCCGTCGCGCTCGCCGCCGCAGCGGCCCTCGCCGACCTGGCCGGGTTGCGCGTCCGGCCGCAGGTCCCCTTCCAGGTACCGGAGCGCTGGCGGCGGACGATGCCGCTGCCGCGGGCGCTGTTCCTCTACGGCCTGTTGCTCGGGACCGGGGTGACGACGTTTGTCCCTGCCGCCGCGGTCTGGGCGCTGCTTCCGTTGTGCGTCGCGCTCGCAAGCGTTCCGGTGGCGGTGGCGGTCGGGCTCGGCTTCGCGCTGGGCCGCGCGCTACCAGTGCTTGTCCTCTCGGACGAAACCGCGCTCGCCGAGCGACCGCAGGGCCTGCGCGTGCTCCGGGTCTTCGCTGCTGCCGCCCTCGGCCTCGCGCTCGTCGCGGGGGCCGCCAAGGCCGCTGCCCCGGTTGCTGCGCCCGCGAGCGATCCCGGCGCCGCCGGAACCGACCTCGTCTGGCAGGAGCCCGGCGTCGGCGGGATCCTCCTGCGCGGCGGCGCCCAGACGCGCCTGCCAGGAAGCGACCCAGCAATCGGCGACACGCTGATCGCCTGGCACTCGGGCAGCGCGGTCACCGTCGCCGCGCGCGACACGCTGCAGCCGGTTCTGCAGATGACCGTTCCGGGCCTCGAGAAGCTCGCGGTCTCCCAGGCCTGGCTCGCGTACCGCGTGGCGGGCCCGAGCGGCTCGGAGCAGATCCGCGCCCTCGCAATCGCGGACCCGACGACCACGGTCGACGTCACGAAGTCGTGGGCGCGCGGCCGGCTCGGCCGGCCCTCGCTCGCCGGGAACGTCGTTGTCTACCACCTCGCGCTCCCAGGCAGGAGCCTGCTCTTCTCCTTCGACCTCTCGACCGGCAAGCGGAGACTGCTGCGCTCCGCGAGGCACGCGCTCCTGCTGAGCCCGGCCCGCATCGGCGGGACGGTGCTGTACGTGCGCCTCGGCCGCTGCTCGCAGCAGCTGCGCATCGGCCGGCTGGACGGAAACGGCGCCGGCCGGGTCCTCTACAAGCTGCCGCCGCTCGCCGGCCAGGACCTCGGCCACGAGCACGGACACCCGGAGCAAGGCTCGCACGTGCCCTGTCCTGGCCGGCCCAAGCCGACGGCCCGCTCGCTCTGGACGACGGCGCTCTCCGGCACTACCGCGTACGTCACCGTCCTGCGCGCGTCGAGCGGCGGGCATTTGACGCCGTCGCTGCTGGCGGTGCCGCTTGCAAAGTGAGAAGCTGACCGGGACGTGATCGTCTCGAGAGGTTTTCGGGGGCGGCGGCGCGACGGGCCGCCCGACCGGGTGCCGCCGGGCCAGTACCTGACCGACGACTTCCCGGTCCTCTCAGCGGGGCCGACGCCCCACACGCCGCTCGACGAGTGGACGTTCACCATCCACGGCGTCGACGAGCCGAAAGGCTGGACGTGGGAGGAGCTCCAGGCGTTGCCGCGCGAGACGGTCACGGTCGACATCCACTGCGTGACGCGCTGGTCGAAGCTCGACACCGTCTGGGAGGGCGTGTCGGTCGACAGGCTGCTCGAGGAGGTCGAGCACGACGCCGCGTACGCGCTCGCTTTCTGCGACGGCGGCTACACGACGAACCTGCCGGTCGAGGACCTGACAGGCGGAAAGGCGTGGGTCGCGTACTCCTACGGTGGCGAGCCTCTCGACCCGGAGCACGGCGGCCCCGCCCGGTTGCTCGTCCCCCACCTCTACTTCTGGAAGAGCGCGAAGTGGGTGCGTGGACTGACGCTGCGCGACGAGGACGAGCCCGGCTTCTGGGAGACGAACGGCTACCACCTCCGCGGCGACCCGTGGCTGGAACAGCGGTACTGGGGCGACTGACGTGGCTGGCCGCCGATGTGTCGGCGGTGAAGGCCGAGACGCCACGGGTGCGCACGCTCGAGCTCGAGGTGCCGAACTGGGCCGGCCATCGCGCGGGCCAGCACCTCGACGTGCGCCTGACCGCCGAGGACGGCTACCAGGCCGAGCGCAGCTACTCCATTGCCTCGGCGCCGGGTGAGGGCGTGGCGATCACGGTCGAGCGGCTCGGCGACGGCGAGGTCTCGCCGTACCTGGTCGACGAGGCTCGTGAGGGCGACCGGGTCGAGGTGCGGGGCCCGATCGGCGGCTACTTCGTCTGGGACGGGGACGACCTGCAGCCGGTCCTCCTGGTGGGCGGCGGCTCGGGCGTCGTGCCCCTCGCGGCCATGGCGCGGCAGCGGGCGCAGGTAGGCTCGACGGCGCCGATGAAGCTGCTTGTCTCGTCCCGGACGATCGAGGATGTGATCTACCGCGACGAGCTCGATGCACTGGCGGGGAACGGCTTCGGCTTCGAGGTGGTGCACACGCTGACCCGCTCGCAGCCGCCCGGTTGGACCGGGTACTCGCGCCGAATCGATCCCGGGCTGCTGGCGGACGTCGCCTGGCCGGCACCGGAGAGCCCGCGCGTCTACGTGTGCGGCTCGACGCGGTTCGTCGACGCGGCCGCCGACGGGCTCCTGCAGCTCGGTTACGACGCGCGCTGGATCCGGACCGAGCGCTTCGGAGCAACCGGATGACCGGGACGAGCGAGCTACGGCTGGACGGCAACGCGATCGGCGGGCTCTTGCTCGAGC
>VAWL01000125.1 GCA_005883965.1 Actinomycetota bacterium | reverse complement strand
GCGGCGTTCGAAAACCGGTGTCAGACACCGGTTTTCGTCAAGGGTAAAGCGTGCCGAAAGTGCAACAGTTCCTCCACAGCTGCCTCCGGCGGCCCCGGCTTGTAGGATCGGCGCACGGGGTTGGAGCGACGGGAGGAGCCCAGATGAACGTGATCGCAGCGATCGACGCCGCCCGGGAGCGGTGGAACGTGCTCGAGCATCCCTTCTACACGCGCTGGGAGCAGGGCGAGCTGACCCGCGAGGAGCTCGCGCTCTACGCCGGCGAGTACCGACACGCCGTCGTCGCCCTCGCGCGGGCCGCGCGGACCGCCCGCCTTCACGCGGACGAGGAGGCGGCGCACATCGGCCTCTGGGACAACTTCGCCGAGGCGCTCGGCGGGGAGAAGCACGAGCCGCTGCCCGAGACCCGTTGCTGCGCGTCGGCCTGGGCGGCCGGCGAAGACGAGCTCGGCGCCGCTGCGATCCTGTACGCGATCGAGTCCGGACAGCCCGCGATCTCGGAGACCAAGCTCCGTGGGCTGGTCGAGCACTACGGCTTCTCGCAGGACTCGCCGGCGACGGCCTACTTCGAGCTGCACGCCGAGCGCGACCACGAGCATGCGGCCGAAGCCCGGTCGAAGCTCGAGGACACAGAAGACGCCCGGCTGGTCGGCCTCGCAGAGGCGGCGCTCGCCGGCAACTGGGCTCTCCTGGACGGCGTCTCGGCGAACTAGGAGGGCTTGGCGGATCCCTGCTCGGCGTCGGGACGGACAGCGCGGCCCACGGCACAGACCGGGGTTCGTCAAGCCCTCCTGGATCAGAGCCGGCCGGCTTCGACGATCTGGCCCAGGAACTGCTGCGTACGCGCGTTTTGCGGCCGTCCGAAGATCGCGTCCGGCGTGCCCTCCTCGAGAATCTGACCGCCGTCGAGGAAGCACACCCGGCTGGCGACGTCGCGCGCGAAGCCCATCTCGTGTGTGGCGATCAGCATCGTCATGCCGACCCCGGCCAGCTCGCGGATGACGCTCAGCACCTCGGCGACGAGCTCCGGGTCGAGAGCGCTCGTGACCTCGTCGAGGAGCATCAGCTCGGGCCCCATCGCCAGAGCGCGGACGATCGCGACCCGCTGCTGCTGGCCGCCGGAGAGCCGATCCGGATACTCGTCGCGCTTGTCGGCAAGGCCGAAGCGCCCGAGCAGCTCCAGCCCCCGCGCCTCGGCTTCCTGCCGCCCCAAGCCGAGCACGTCACGCGGCGCGAGCGTCACGTTCCGCAGCACGCTCATGTGCGGAAAGAGGTTGTACGCCTGGAAGACGATGCCGCAGAAGCGTCGACTTCCCGGACCCGGAGGCGCCGATCAGGCAGACGACCTCGTGGTCTTCGAGCTCGAGATCGATGCCGCGCAAAACCTCGTTCGCCCCGAACGACTTGTGCACGCCCTCCAGCCGCAGTGCGCTCACGTCAGGAGGCCCCCGGCCTGCCGGCGGCGCCGGTCACGGAGGATCAGCCAGTCGGTCAGGCGCGCCAGCGGGATCGTCAGCAGGACGAACAGCGACGCGGCCGCGAGATAGGCGCCAAAGGTGAAGGTCGCGCTCGAGTCGATCATCGACTGGTTGAAGGCCTCGACGACGCCGAGCGTCCCCACGAGCGCAGTGTCCTTCTGCAGGCCGATGAAGTCGTTCAGGAGGGGCGGGATCACCCGCCGCACCGCCTGCGGCAGGATCACACGCCGGAGCGCCTGGAAGCGCGAGAGCCCGAGCGAGCGCGCCGCCGCCTCCTGGCTCGGATGCACCGACTCGATGCCGGCGCGGTAGACCTCCGCGACGTAGCCGCTGTAGACGAGCACCAGCCCCACTCCGGCCCAGAACACGCGCGAGGTGGGCACGCCCTGGAGCTGGAGCCCCGGCACTCCGTAGCCGAGGAGCGCGATCACGAGGATCGTCGGCACCCCTCGCGCCAGGTCGGTGTAGATGATCGCCAGCGCTCGAAGCGGGAAGAACACCGGCCCGGGAAGGCTCCTCAGCACCGCGATCACCAGGGCGAGGATGAGGATGAACACCTCGCAGACGAGGAAGATCTTCACGTTGAGCTTGAACGCGCGGGCGATCTCCGGGAACGTGCTTGTGATGTCGTGCCAGTCGAAGAAGGCCCGGTGCACCTCGGGCCAGCCCGGCGACTGCGTCACCGCGACGACCACGGCCGTGAGGAACACCGCCGTGCTCAGCAGCGCGATCGCCACGCCGCGCGCGCCCTCGGCCTCCAGCCGCAGGCCGCCCAGCACGCGCGAGCGGCGCGCCTCTACTTCAAGATCGGGGCGCCGGTCGCCTTCGCTAGCCACTGCTGCTGGAGCTGCGTCAGCGTCCCGTTGCCGCGGAGCGTCGAGAGCGCCTTGTTCACACACGTGACGAGCGAGTTGCCCTTCGCGAGGACGAGGCCGAAGTGCTCACCGCCGGGTTGCGCAGGGAACTGGCCGAGCACCTTCGAGTTCGGCACCTGCACGGCGGTCACGTAGAACGCGGTCGGCAGGTCGACGACCAGGCCGTCGATCTGCTTGTTCTTCAGCGCCTGCACCGCGCCCGCGTTCGTCGGGAACACCGACGGCTTCTTCGACGGCTTGATCGTGTTCTGGATGAACTGGTAGCTCGTCGTGCCGAGCTGGGCGCCGAGCTCGTACGGTGCGAGCCCCTTGACCGTGGTCACTGACGCGATCTTCGTACCGTTGTTGACGACGACCGACTGGTTGACGTCGTAGTAGGAGCCGCTGAACGCGACCTGCTTGGCCCGCGCCGGCGTGTAGGAGATCTGGTTGATGTCGAAGTCGAACGACTTAGAGCCGGGCGCGTAGGAGGTCGCGAACGGAACGTGCACCCACGTGACTTCGCTCTTCGAGAAGCCGAGCTGCTTGGCCACCGCGTAGGCGACCGCGCTCTCGTAACCCTTCCCGCTGCGGGGGTCGCTCACCTTCCAGGGCGAGTGCGGCGTCCCGCCGTACCAGGGCGGGAAGGCCGGGTTGTCGGTTCCGACCGTGAGCTGGCCGGGCGTGACGAGATTGAGGCTGCCCTTCGCGCAGCTCGACTGCGAGCCGCCGGTGGCCGTCTGCTTCTTGGTGCTGCCGCAGGCGGCGGCGAGGGCGATCACCAGCAGGCCGAGACCGAAGAGACCGAGCGTCCTCATGCCGCAACCTTTGCAAACTGGGGGATCACGTCGCTGCCATAGGCGGCAAGCGTCTCGTCGGCCCCTTCCGTCATCAGGTAGATGTCGAACTGGTCGACGCCGACCGACTCGAGCTCGCGCAACTTCTCCGTGATCTGCTCGGTCGAGCCGAGGACGCAGAAGCGGTCGCAGATCTCGTCGGTGACGAACTCGCCGTGCTTGGCGCCGACGCGGCTGTGGTCCTTGTAGTCGTAGAACTTCCGCGCCTTGACGTAGTCGGTCAGCGCGGACGGAATCTCGTCCGAGTTCTCGCCGTACCGCTCGATCAGGTCCATGACGTGGTTCGAGACCATCGCCGGGAACCAGCGCACCTGCTCCCGCGCCTCGGCGAGGTTGTCGGTGACGTGGCTCGGCGCGCAGACGATGCACTGCAGCGCGGCCGGGTCGCGGCCGGCCTCCTCGGCGGCGCGGCGGGCGGTGTCCATGATCCACTGGATGATCTGCGGGTCGGCGAGCTGGATGATCACGCCGTCGCCGACGCGCCCGGCCACGCCGAGCGCGCGCGGCCCGTAGCCGGCGACGTGCATGGGGATCGGCAGATCCTTGCGCGCCCACGTCAGCTCGAGCTCCTTGCCGTTCCACTCGACCTGGCGGCCGTTCATCAGCTCCTTGATCATCACGAGCCGCCGCTCGAACTCGTCGACCTTCACGGGCTTGAGGCCGACCACGCGCCGCGACGAGTCGCCGCGGCCGATGCCCATCACCATCCGCCCGCTGGTGATGTCCTGCATGGTCGCGTACCAGCTGGCCGTGATCGTCGGGTCACGGATCCCCGGGTTCGTCACGCAGTGGCCGAGCTTGATCTTCTCCGTCTGCGCGCCGGCGATCGCCAGAAGCGCGTAGCTCTCCTGCCAGAGGATGTGCGAGTCGTAGGTCCAGCCGTACTCGAAGCCGAGGCTCTCGCCGCGCTGCAGGACCTCCAGCAGCCGCGTGTAGGGCGGGTCCGGCAGGACGGTGACTCCGAAGCTCAGCATGTTCTACTCCCGGTCGCTGGCGAGGGAATGAGCATACCGCCGCGAAATCGCGCTGCAAATGGCACTCGCCTTTCTCCTGCTCGCGGTCGTTGCCGGCAGCGCCCTGCCTTTCCAGGCTGGGATCAACGCGCGGCTGGCGACGTTCGTCGGCGGGCCGATCCGCGCGTCGGCGATCTCGTTCGCGGTGGGGACGCTCGTGCTCGTCGTGGTCGCGCTGGTCGTGACGCGGGGTGTCGTGTCGACCAGTCGGGTCGGGTCGGTGCCGTGGTGGGGCTGGCTCGGCGGAGCCGTCGGAGCGGGCTACGTTGCCTCGACGGTGGCAGCGGCTCCGCGGCTCGGCGCGTTGAACCTGTTCGCGGCGGTGATCTTCGGCCAGCTGCTCTGCTCGGTCGTGCTCGACCACTTCGGCGTCCTCTACAAGGAGCACTCACTCAGCGCGGGCCGCCTCGCCGGCGTCGTCCTCCTGGCCGCAGGAGTGGTGCTCGTCCGGTTCTTCTGACGAAGAGCGAACAGTGACTGTCCCTGAGACTGTCCCTGTGACTGTCCCTGAGACTGTCCCTGTGACTGTCCCCGGGGCAGGGCGATTTCAGCCGGCGGCGACTTGGGCCATCGCCTTGTCGGCCAGGCGGTCGAGGGCCTGGACCGACAGCTCGAGGTGCTCCTCCTCGGTGTCCTCGAGCTTCGTGTGCGAGAGCCCGCGCAGGCTCTGGACGAACAGCATCACCGTGGGCACGCCGGCCCGGGCGACCTCCGCCGCGTCGTGCAGCGGGCCGCTCGGCAGCCGGTGCGAGCTACCGGCGACCTCCCGAACAGCCTCGTCGGCCAGCTCGATCAGCGCCTCGTCGAACAGGATCGGCTCGATATTCCAGATCCGCTCCCACTCGACGTCGATCGACTCCTCCTCCGCGAAGCGCCGCGAGGCCGCCTCGGCGTTGCTCAGCATCTCCGCCAGCTTCGTCGCGTCGAGGTGACGCTGGTCGAGCAGGCACTCCGCCGTCTCGACCACCGACGTGACGATCCCCGGCCGCGTGACGACGCCGCCCATCGTGCAGACCGCACCCTCGCCGGCCCGTTTGGCGATCTCCCGAATCTCGAGCTCCAGCCTCGCGGCGCCCGCCAGCGCGTCGCGCCGCTTGTCCATCGGCGTCGAGCCCGCATGCGCCGCCTGCCCGCGGAACGTGACTTGATGCCGCTCGACACCGAACGTCCCGAGGACGACTCCTAACGGAAGCCCTAGCGACTCCAGGACCGGCCCCTGCTCGATGTGCAGCTCGAGGTAGGCCGCGGCGCTCGCGAGCTCGGCCTTCGCCTCGAGCGCGGTGGCAAGATCGACGTCGAAGCGGGCAATCGCCTCGGGCAACGACACGCCGTCCGCATCGCGCCTCCCTCGCAGCTCGTCCTGATCGGCCATCGACCCGGCCGCGGCCGACGAGCCGAACAGCGAGCGGCCGAAGCGCGCCCCTTCCTCGTCTGCCCAGTTGACGAGCCGAACTGTTACCGGCGGCGTGCCGTCCGCGGCGATCCGGCGCAACACCTCGACCCCGGCCATCACGTTGAGCGCGCCATCGAGCCAGCCGCCGTTGGGAACCGAGTCGATGTGCCCGCCGATCAGCAGCGCCCGCTCGGAGTCACCCGGAAGCGTGAACCACTGGTTGCCGGCGGCGTCGCAGGTCTTCTCGACGGGCAGCTCGGAGACCTTCTTGTCGAGCCACTTGCGTGCCGTCGACCACGTCTCGGTCCAGGCCACGCGCTGGGCGCCCTCCGAGTCGCCGGTCAGCTCGCGCAGCTCCTTCAGCTCGGCGACCGTCCGGCTCGGTGACAACGCCATGCCCGCGAGAATAAACTCGAAGCCGATGTCAGTCCTGATCAAAGGCGGCCGGATCGTCACCGCGGCCGACGACTACGTCGGCGACATCTACGTCGAGGACGAGACGATCACGCTGATCGGCGCCGACCTCGACCAGCCGGCCGACAAGACGATCGACGCGACCGGCAAGTACGTCCTCCCGGGCGCCGTCGACCCGCACACGCACCTGGACATGCCCTTCGGCGGCACGGTCACGATCGACGACGTCGAGTCGGGCCAGACCGCCGCGGCCTTCGGCGGCACCACCACCCACGTCGACTTCATCATCCAGCCGCAAGGCGCGACCTTCGCCCAGGCCCTCGAGGAGTGGCGCGCCAAGGCGAACGGCGTGCAGGTGATCGACATGGGCTACCACATGGCGGTCACCGACCTGAACGAGGGCGGCACGCTCGAGGAGCTGGCGACGCTCCCGGACGAGGGCATCACCTCCTACAAGCTCTTCATGGCCTACAAGGGCGCGCTGATGGTGGACGACGAGACGCTCTTCCGCACGATGGAGGTCGCCGCCGAGACCGGCGCGCTCGTGATGGTCCACGCCGAGAACGGCGACGTGATCGACGTGCTCGTCAAGCAGGCGCTCGAGGCCGGCCACACGGAGCCGCTCTACCACGCGCTCACGCGTCCACCGGAGGCAGAAGGCGAGGCGACGAACCGCGCGATCCAGCTCGCCCGCCTGGCCGGCGCGCCGCTCTACGTCGTGCACGTCACCTGCCGCGAGGCCGTCGAGCCGATCGCCCGCGCGCGCGACAAGGGCTGGGACGTCTGGGGCGAGACGTGCACCCAGTACTTCTTCAACTCGCTCGACGACATCGCCAAGCCGGATTTCGAAGGCGCGAAGTACGTCTACTCGCCGCCGGTCCGGGACAAGTCGAACTGGGACGTGCTCTGGAACGCCGTCCGCACCGACATCCTCTCGGCGATCTCAACCGACCACTGCGCGTTCCTCTGGGACGGGCAGAAGACCCTCGGCAAGGACGACTTCTCGAAGATCCCGAACGGCGGGCCCGGGCTCGAGAACCGGCTGCAGATGATCCACGAGTTCGGCGTGCGCGCCGGGCGCATTTCACTGAACCGCATGGTCGAGCTGCTCGCCACGAGCCCGGCCAAGCTGTTCGGGCTCTACCCGCGCAAGGGAACGATCGCGGTCGGCTCCGACGCCGACATCGTGATCTTCGACCCCGAGAAGCGCCTGACGATCACCGCCGCCACGCAGCACTCCAAGTCGGACTACAACCTGTTCGAGGGCACCGAGGTCACCGGCTCGCCGGAAACCGTCCTCCTCCGCGGCCACGTCCTCGTCGAGAACGGCGAGCTGGTCGCCCAACCCGGGATCGGGCAATTCGTCGAGCGCGCGCGTTTCGGCGAGGAGCTCAGGCGCGGACCTGCACCCGCCGCGGCCTGAAAGTCGGGATACTCGCCCGTCACCCCCGAAAGGAGCGCCTGAATGTCCCCACTCGAGGTGAAGAACGTCTCTTCTCCCGACGAGACCCGTCCCTTCGCCGACAAGGGCCAGGCCGCGGTCGTCAACGTCGGAGACCATCCGGTCCTCTACGGCACGTTCGAGCCGGGCTGGCGTTGGTCGGAGCACGTGAAGCCGATCGCCAACACCGAAAGCTGCCAGGCCACGCATCTGATGTACATCATCTCCGGCCGGATGCACATCGTCACGGAAGACGGCGCCGAGCAGGAGGTCGGCCCCGGCGACGTTGTCTCGATCGCGCCGGGCCACGACGCCTGGACAGTCGGCGACGAGCCGTGCGTCAGCGTGGACTTCGGCGGCTACGCCAAGTACGCGCAGGCCTAGGCCGGCCAGCGAGAGCGGCGGGCAACACGTCTCGCCGCTCTGGCTCGGCCTTGAACCCGTCCGCTCCGCCTCCTAGACTCGCGCCGTCCCGGGGTCTTCGAAAGGAGGCAGGTTGTGAGCACCGGCCCTGAAGGACCGCATCTCGACGAGATCGCCGTCGACGTCGAGGACCTGCGGGAGGATCTCGCCTTCGAGCGCGCGACCCTCGACGTGTCCGTCAGGCACGACTACTCCACCAGCGACACCGGCATCGTCCCGCTCGAGCGGCGGCGGCCCATGTGGCACTTCATGGGGCTCTGGACGACCTTCGTCGCCGGCTTCTCGTACATGTTCCTCGGCTTCGAGCTGCACGACGGCGGCCATAGCCTCGCTGCGACCGTCGGGATCACCGCGTTCGGCTATGCGCTCTACGTCGCCTACGCGATGGTCGGCTCCTACCTCGGCTCGCGCACCGGCCAGACCCACGCGCTGCTGACGCGGTCGATCTTCGGCCTGATCGGCTCCTGGATCGTCTCGGCGTTCATCCTCGTCGCCCCGCTCGGCTGGGTCGCGTTCCAGGCGAATCTGATGATCACGCTCTGGGACGGCTTCTACGGCTGGGGCCACATCTTCACGCTCACGTTGCTGTTCGCCGGCCTGATGATCTTCAACAACCTGCTCGGGTTCACCGGGATCAGCGTCTTCGCCCGCTACCTGGTCACTCCGCTTCTGATCCTCTGGGGCATCTACATGGTCGTGAAGGCCGCAATCGACGCCCACGGGCAGCTCGGGGGCACTCCGGCCGGCAGCGGCCTGCCGTTCTGGGTCGCGGTGACCGCGGTGATCGGCTTCGCGATGTGGGGCAACGAGCCCGACTTCTGGCGCTTCGGCAAGCCCCGCTTCATGTGGCCGCTGCCGACCTACCTCTTCGCCGGGTGCTGGTTCGTGCTGTTCACGATGGCCGGCTGGATGATGGAGCAGCTCGCCAAGACCGGCGATTCGGCGGCGGTCTTCCGCTTCACCGTCCACTACTCGCTGTTCGGGGCCTTCTGGCTCGCCTGGATCATCGCGACCGTTAGCCAGATCGCGATCAACGACGGCAACTACTACGAGTCGGTGAACGCCGGCCAGAACCTGATCGGCGGCTGGCACAGGTGGCGGCGGCCGTTCACCTGCTTGCTCGTTGCCGGCGGCGGCGTGATCGCAGCCGATCTCGTCAATTTCCACTTCATCAACGGCTGGTTCAAGGTGGCCGTCTTCCTGGCGATCACCGTGCCCTGCGCCACCGTGATCATGGCGGTCGACCACTTCCTGCTGCCGCGGTTCTTCCGGATCTCGCGGCCGCTGACGACCGTGCCGTCCTGGGAGCAGGTGGGCCTGATCAACGTGCCCGCGGTGGTCGCGCTGCTCGTTGCCGTCTTCTTCGGCGCCACCGGCACGGCGATCTGGCCGCACGGCTGGATCTACTCGACGCCGCAGGAGAGCTGGGGGCCGGTGCCCGTCGAGTCCTGGCTGATCGCGGGCGGGCTCTACTTCGGGCTCGTCGCGCTCGTTCGCGCCTTCGGGCCCGTGCGCAGCTGGCTCGGCTTCCCGAAGACGGTCCCCGACGAGGCCATCCCAACCGAGGCGATCGCGGACGTCGCGACGCTGGCGGGCGCCTGACGGACCTCGTCCTTCGAAACGGTCTCACCGACGTCGGTGCGGGTGAGTTCATCCGCACCGACGTCTCCGTTTCCGGCGGCCGGATCGTCACCGAGGCGCCCGCGGATGCGGAGATCGTCGACTGCTCGCGCTTCCTCGTCGTGCCCGGGATGGTCAACGCGCACAACCACTCGAACGAGAACTGGTTCCGCGGCATGTGGGACAACTTGCCGCTCGAGCCGTGGATGCTGTTCTCGTATCCGGCACTGGCGGCGCCGGCGCAGTCAGCGGACGAGATTTACCTGCGGACGCTGGTCGGAGCGATCGAGCAGCTGAAGAGCGGCGGGGATCGGCGACCGCGCCTACCACGAGACGGTCATCCTCGAGGAAGGGCTTGTCTCGCCGGAGCTGGTCTCGCGGCTGGAGGCCGAGCGGCCACCGTCGTGGGACGAGTGGGAGCGGTTCTGCCGGGAGGCAGTCGAGCAGTTCCACCGGCCGTACGAGGGCATCTCGATCGCGCTCGGCCCCTCGGGGCCGCAGCGCTGCACGGACGAGATGCTCGCTGGCTGCGCGGCCCTGGCCGACGAGCTCGACCTGGTCATCCACATCCACGTGCTCGAGACGCGGATGCAGGCGGTCTCGGGCCGCCGGATGTACGGCAAGACGCTCGTCGAGCACATGGACGCGGTCGGATTTCTCTCGCCGCGGGTCTGCTTCGCGCACGGGATCTGGCTGACACCGGGGGACATCGCGCTCGTCCGCGATCGCGGCGTGACCGTTGCGCACAACCCGGCCTCGAACCTGAAGCTCGGCAGCGGCCTGGCGGCGATACCGCGGCTCCTGGCCGAGGGCGTCAACGTCGCCCTCGGGACCGACGGCATGTCCTCGAACGACGGCCTCGACATGTTCGCCTCTCTGAAGCTCGCGGCGCTCGTGCACAAACTCTGGGGGATCGACTACGAGCAGTGGCTCGGCGCGCGCGAGGCATGGCAGCTCGCAACGATCGGCGGCGCGCCGGCGGTGGGTGACGCGGCCGGGCTCGGCGCGATCGAGGTAGGTCGCCGCGCCGATCTCGTCCTGCTCGACCTCGATTCGCACGTCTTCACGCCGCTGAACGATCCGCTGCGGCAGCTCGCGCTCGGCTCGACCACGCTGGCGGTCGACTCCGTCCTCGTCGGCGGCGATTGGCGCGTGCGCGACGGACGCGTGCAGGGTGTAGACGAGGCTCAGGTTCTCGCGGAGGCGCGCGAAACCGGCCGGGAGATCGCCGGCCGCTTCGACGAAGCCTTCGAGCTCGGCAAGCAGCTCCTGGCGCCGCTCCGTGCCGGCTGGCTGGAAGCGCTCGCCACCGACGTCGGCGTCGAGCGCAAGCTCGCGCTTTAGGCCACGGCCGAACCAGCCGCGTCCGCGTCGCTCGAAAACCGGTGTCAGACACCGGTTTTCGTCAAGGGGAAAGTGGGCCGAATGTGTGACAGTTCGTCCACAGGGTCGCGGGTCTAGTCCGGATAGAGCCCCGGCTCGAGGTCGGGCGGCTCGTGCTTGCGGCGCGGCAGCGACTCGTCCGCGCGCGCTCGCTCGGCGGCCTGTCGCGCCTCGACGAGCTCGACGTCGCCGCGGGCGAGCGCATACTCGATCAGCCCGCGCAGGATCTCTGCGCGGCCCGGGCGGCCGCTCAGGAACGGGTGGCAGGTGAGGACGTAGAGGCTGCCGTGGCGCGCGTACGCGTCGAGCTCCCCAGTCCAGAGCTCGAGCACGGCCGCGGCCGGCCGCGTCTGGTTGCGCGCGAGCGGCGGCAGGTACGCGGTCTGCTGCCAGTCGTCGAGCCACCAGGAGACCGGCAGCTCGATCAGGTCGCCCAAGCCCGTCTCGAGCATGTAGGGACGGTCGTCGCCGGCGAGGCTCGAGTCATAGGCCAGCCCGTACTCGGCGACGAGCGCGCAGGTCCGCCACGACGGCTCCCAGCTCGGCGTCCGGTACCCCTCCGGCTGCACGCCGAACCGCTCCAGCGTCTCGAGTCCGCGCTCGAGCTCGCGCCGCTCCTCTGCCTCGCTCAGCACGAGCGGGCTGCGGTGCGTGTAGGAGTGATGCCCGATTTCGTGCCCGGCCTCGAGGATCCGTTCGATCACGCCGGGATGCAGCTCGGCGGTCAGGCCCGGGACGAAGAAGGTGGCCGCCGCGCCGTACTCGGCGAGCAGCGACAGGAGCCGCGGCACGCCGACCTCCGGCCCGTACGCCTGATGGCTCATCAGCATCGGGTTGTCCGCGTGGCGCACGTCCTCGGCGAGCACCACGCTCTCGGCGTCCACGTCGAAGGTCAGGACGGCGAGCACGGTCAGACGGGCGGCTCGGGGTCGTACTGGATGTAGCGGCGGACCTCTCGCGCCCGCTCGGGCGAGTGCAACCGCGCCACGAGATGCAGCGCCATGTCAATCCCTGCGGAGACCCCCGCCGCAGTAATCACCGCCCCCGTGTCCACGAAGCGGTCGTCTGGCCGCACCTCGATCTCGCGACCGAGCGTCGGCAGCAGCTCGAGCGACTGCCAGTGGGTCGTCGCCGGCTTGCCGTCGAGCAGCCCCGCCGCCGCGAGCACGAGCGAGCCGGTGCAGACGCTGGCGACCACCGTCCCGCCCCCGGCCAGCCCGCGCACCCAGTCGAGCACGGCGTCGTCTTTCAGCTCCGTGCGAGTGCCGCGGCCGCCTGGATACACGAGCACGTCCAAGGGCGGCGCGGTCTCCCACGTCTCGTCAGGAAGCACCCGCAGGCCCTTCGCGCACCTGACCACGCCGTCAGAGCGCGCAAGCGTGAAGACCCGCACGCCGTCGTCGGGCCACTGCTCGGCCCAGGCGGCGAGCACCTCCCAAGGCCCCGCCCAGTCGAGCTCCTCCGCCCCATCGAAGAGCGCGACACCGATCGTCGTGGCCACGAGGCGACTCTACGCGTTCGGCTCTCGTTTGCGGTTGGACCGGATCGCGGGCACTCTGAGCGACGGAATGAGGAACTGCACGCGCCGCGCCGTCACGCTCACCGTCCTTGCCGCGGGCCTCGCCGCCGTGGCCGGCGCCTCGACCGCGCCCCGCGCACCTGCCGCCTCGGCTCGGCCGCTCGTCGCGCGGCCGGCCCACTCGCGCGCTCTCACGTCTCCGCTCCGGACCTCGCAATGCGTGACGTTTCTCGGCATCCACTGCTATTCACCCGCGCAGCTGGAGGCGGCCTACGACCTCGCTCCGCTCCACGCGGCCGGCGTCACCGGCGCGGGCCAGACGATCGCAATCGTCGACAGCTTCGGCTCGCCCACGATCCGCGCCGACCTGCACAACTTCGACCAGGCCTTCGGCGTCGCGAACTCCTCCGGCGTGCCGATCGACCCGGCGATCGCGAAGGACCCGAAGCTCACAATCATCCGGCCCGCCGGCAAGGTCCCGAAGTTCCGCCGGTCCAACGGCGACATGGCCGGCTGGGCCGGGGAGACGACGCTCGACGTCGAGTGGGCGCACGTTTTCGCACCGGGCGCGAACATCCTTCTCGTCGAGACGCCGGTCAGCGAGACCGAGGGCGTCCACGGGTTCCCGCAGATGATCAAGGCCGAGAACTACGTGATCAAGCATCACCTCGCGAGCGTGATCTCGCAGAGCTTCGGCGCGACCGAGAACACCTTCAAGACCAGGAAGTCGCTCTTCGCGCTGCGGAGCGCGTTCAAGCTCGCGGCGAAGAGCGGCGTCACGGTTCTCGCCGCCTCGGGCGACACCGGCTCGACCGACTACAAGCTGAACGGCGCCGATCTGTACCCGTTCCGGGTCAACAGCTGGCCGTCGAGCGACCCGCTCGTGACAAGCGTCGGCGGCACGCAGCTGAACCTCGACGACGCGGGGAGCCGCCTCTTGCCTGACGTCGTCTGGAACGACCGCAGCGGCGCCGGCGGCGGCGGGCTCAGTCACATCTTTGCCCGCCCGACGTACCAGAGCGCAGTGAGCGCAATCGTCGGCTCGCACCGGGGCACTCCGGACGTCAGCCTGAGCGCGGCTGTCGACGGTGGCGTCTGGGTGTACTCGAGCTACGCCGGCGGGTTGTACGACGTCTTCGGCGGCACGAGCGCCGCGACGCCTGAGTTCGCCGGCATCGTCGCGCTCGCGAACCAGTCGGCCGGCAAGCCGCGGCTACGACCTGGCGAGCGGCCTCGGCACCGTCGACGCGGCGAAGCTCGTGCCGGCGCTCGTCGCGGCCGCAGCCAGGCGCTAGCGCGTCTGGGGGAAGCCGAGATCGACCTTGGACGTGGCCGGGTCGGGCCAGCGCGAGGTGACGACCTTGCCGCGCGTGTAGAACTGGATCCCCTCGGGCCCGTAGATGTGCAGGTCGCCGAAGAGCGAGCTCTTCCAGCCACCGAACGAGTAGTACGCGACCGGCACCGGGATCGGCACGTTGACGCCAACCATGCCGGCCTTGACGTCGAACTGGAACTGCCGCGCGACGCCGCCGTCGCGTGTGAAGAGGGCCACGCCGTTGCCGTACGGGTTCTCGTTCACGAGCCCCACCGCCTCTTCGTAGGAGTCGACGCGCGTGATCCCGAGCACCGGGCCGAAGATCTCGTCCTTGTAGACATCCATCTCGGGCGTGACCTCGTCGAGCAGCGTCGCGCCGAGGAAGAAGCCGCCGTTGTCCGGCGCCGACTCGCGCCCGTCGGTGATGACCTTCGCGCCCTCGGCCGCGCCCTTCTCGATGTAGGAGGCCACCTTGTCGCGGTGCTCGCGCGTGACGAGCGGGCCCATCTCGGAGTCCGGGCTCATACCGTCGCCGACGACGACCTTCGGCAGGCGCTCCTGGATCGCCGCGACCAGGTCGTCCGCCGCGTGGCCGACGGCGACGAGCATCGAGACCGCCATGCAGCGCTCGCCTGCCGAGCCGTAGCCCGCTGAGACCGCGGCGTCGGCGGCCATGTCGATGTCGGCGTCGGGCAGGACGATCATGTGGTTCTTCGCTCCGCCCAGCGCCTGGACTCGCTTGCCCTTCGCGGTCGCCGTCTCGTAGACGTAGCGCGCGATCGGCGTCGAGCCGACGAAGCTCACAGCCGCGATGTCGGGGTGCTCGAGTACCGCGTCGACCGCGACCTTGTCGCCGTGCACGACGTTGAAGACACCGTCCGGCAGGCCCGCCTCCTTCAAAAGCTCGGCGGTGAAGGCCGAGGCCGACGGATCCTTCTCGGACGGCTTGAGCACGAACGCGTTCCCGCAGGCGATTGCAGGCGCCCACATCCACATGGGCACCATCGCCGGAAAGTTGAACGGCGTGATCCCCGCGACGACACCGAGCGGCTGGCGGATCGAGTAGACGTCGATCCCGGTCGAGGCCTGCTCCGAGTAGCCGCCCTTCAAGAGCTCCGGGATGCCGCAGCAGAACTCGATCACCTCGAGGCCCCGGGCGACCTCGCCCTTCGCGTCGGAGAGCACCTTGCCGTGCTCGAGCGTCAGGAGCCTGGCGATGTCCTCGGCGTGGTCGTGAACGAGCTGGCGGATGCGGAAGAAGAGCTCGGTGCGGCGCGAGAGCGAGAACGAGCGCCACGACTCGAAGGCGCGCTTCGCCGCTTGCACGGCCGCGTCGACCTCCTCGACCGACGCGAAGTCGACCTCGCCGGTCTGCACCCCGAGCGCCGGGTTGTAGACCGGACCGCTGCGGCCCGATGCTCCTTCGACCCGCTTCCCGTCGATCCAGTGCGAGATCCGCGCGATCTCGCCCGCCCGCTCCTCCGTGAACTGATCGGCGACCTCTGTCACGCCGACCAGCCTAGCGCGCCCGGCCGTGCATGGACATGAGAAAGCCCCGGCCGATCGGACTCGGCCGGGGCTTTCGGTCTGTCGGGGAGGCGGAGAGGTCTAGGGCAACGGCGGGATCGTGTTGAACACGCCCCACGGAGTGGCCAAACCCGCTCCGTCGATTCTGGCCGACCCGTACGGGAGGCCCGTGATGTAGGCGTCCCCGTAGAACAGGTACAGGGGCTTGCCGTGGTAGGTCACCTGGTGGGTGCCGTCGGGCCTCACGATGATTCCGAGGGCGTGCTGGTCGACCCCAGGCCCGGCTTCAGGACGCCCGGACGTGAGGACCGGCGGCCAGTACACGGCAGCACACGCCGCTTGGCAGACGCTGCGATGGCCGCTGTCCGCGCTCGAGGTGTAGACGGGGAACGTCGAGCCCTGGGAGAGGCTGAAGTCGTTGTCCATCGTTGCCGCGAGGACGGTCTCGTCGGGGCCTGTGCCGCCAACCGGAGCGGTCTCGAGCTGCAAGTGAGCCTGGCCCGGTGCGACTCGGCCTCGACTCGGGTTGACGAGATACCAGGTGCCCGTGGGACTGGTCACCGGGTCGAACAGGTTGGCTCCTTCCGTTTCCCCCGGCGTTTCGTCGAAGATGAACCGGTACAACGGCTGCCCGTGGTAGGTCACTTGCTGCACCGGCGGCAGGCCGGGCAGGTCGCTGCGGGTCACCGTCCCCAGGAGGGTGGGATTGACCCCCGGCCCCGCGATGGGAGCGCCTTCGGTGAGGAGCGCCGGCCAGAGGACGCTGTCGCAGGGTGCCCCCAAGGCGTTCGCGTTGTCGCTACACGCGAACGGCGCGCCCGTCAGCGAGTGGAGCTGGTCGGACGTGAGCAGGTAGAGCGAGCAACCGGCGTAGGCGCCCGAACCGACCACGAGCACCTTGCCGTAGGCCGTCGAGGTAGCCGACACGCTCGCAGGCCCCGTCGGGGCGCTGGTCACGGCGTCCGCACACGAGGCACTTGTGGCGCTCGCGGCCGGGCCGAACTGAAGGATCACGGCAACGAGACCCAGAAGTGCGGCGGCGGCGGCAGTGCGTGTAATGCGTCTCATGTCTCTCCTTTCGTCAGGCCGCGGACTCGACGGGGTCCGGCTCGAGCACCAGGGTCTCGGGCAACGCGACGATCTCGTCCAGAGGCAGCCTGGCGAGACCGGAGTGAGCCCGAAGCGCCTCAGGGCTCGTCGCCCGATAGACGCAGACCGTCCCCCACGAGCCTTCCGACTCGGCGAGGAGGTAGCTCCGGATCCAGCGGACGTCCTCAGGGGTGTGTTCGAGCGCGGATTCCGCTCTCTTGGCGGCTTCGCGCAGGTCTTCGATCGCCGGCCAGGCGCGCCGGCGCACCACGAGGTACGTCCTCATCCCGTCTGATTCCGCGGCCGTGTTCATGATGCCATCGAGACTAGGACCCTCGAGGTGCGGCGAAATCGGCAGAAGTGCCTATGTTGGCGGCGTTACCTACCGATCTTGGGCCACGCCGAGGCGGCGCGCGGCCGCCGCTGCCTCGACGCGGGTGTGGGCGCCCAGCTTTCCGAGGATCGCCGAGACGTGGTGGTCGACCGTCCGCTCGGAGAGCACGAGCCGCTCGGCGATCTCGGAGTTCGGGAGGCCCTCGCTGACCAGCGCCAGCACCTCGACCTGACGCGACGTCAATCCCGCCGGGTTCGCGCGTGTCGCCGGGCGCGGGCCGCGCGGAACCTTTCGGATCCCGCGCTTCCGCAGGCGGCGCGCGACGATCGCGGCCGCCGGCTGCGCCCCGAGTTGCCGGAGCTGCTCGAGGGCGCCCTTCACCGTTTCCTCGTCGTTCGCCGCGGCGCGTGCGAGCGCGGCCTCGTAGGGCCCATCGAGCCGCTCCCAGCCCTCGGCGGCGCGGCGCCAGTCGCCCGCGAGCTCGGCGGCCCATGGCTCGGGCAGTTCGGCCGCGATCTCTTCCTCGACGCCGGCCCGCCTCCGCCAGCACGCGAGCTCGCCGACGATCCACCACGCCTCGCGCTCCAGCGCCAAGCTCAGAGCCGGCTCCGTCGCCTCCGCAACCTCGCCTGCGCGCCCCTGCAGCCAGAGCGCTTCGGCCCGCGCGGCTGCAGGAGGCTCGATCCGCTGGAGCTCTCCGGTCGTCGACGCCAGCGCCCACGCCTCGTCGAGCGCCGGCCAGACGTCCGGGTCACCGCGACGGGCTCGCACAAGCCCGAGCACGGCGAGCGCTGTCGCCCGGGGAACGGGTGACGTGCGGCGGTCGCGGACGACCGGCGCCGCGCGCGCGACCGCGTCGTCCCAGTGACCCCGGTCGAGCTGCGCGCGCGCCCGTCCTGCGAGGATGAAGTTACGCCAGTGGTCGAGACCGCGCTCGGTGCAGTACTCGAGCGCCGGCTCGAAGTAGCGATCCGCCTCCGCGTACGACCGCCCCCGCGGGGACCACCACGTCGTCGCGACGAAGGCGCGTCCCGCGTGCTCTTCGAGGCCGGCGCGCAGCGCGAGCTCGAGGCTGAGCTCGACGTTCTCCCTCCTCGTCCTCGAGGTGCTGGTGGAGATGAGAGACGTTGCAGTAGGCGAGCCCAAGCTCGCGCCCTTCCGGCAGTGTCTCGAGGACCGCGACCGCGTGCTCGCCGACCCGCATCGCCTCTTCGGCCCTGCCGACGTAGCGAAGCAGCCGCGACAGGGAGCGCAGCGAGTCGCCCTCAGCGCGCGTGTCACCGACCTGCCGGTGGCACTCGAGCGCCTGCTCCTGCGCCGCCAGCGCCTCGTCGAACTCGCCGACCAGGTAGCACGCGTACGCCCGGCGCTCGAGCAGGTCGCCCCGAGCTTCGGCGCCCAGGGCGTCGGAGAACCGCAGCGCCCGCCCGTACTGGGCGGCGGCCTCCCGGGAGGCGCCGAGCTCGCTCGCATAGTCGCCTGCCGAAGGCGCGTACCGCAGGACCGCGTCGGCGTCGCCCGCGGCCTCCGCGTGGTGCGCGGCGCGCGAGAGGTCGATCGTGCCCTGAGATTCCAGGGCGCCGAGCGCGCGGCGGTGAAGGTCGAGCCTGCGGGCGGGAGACAGCGACTCCTCGACCGCGCGTCGCGCGAGCTCGTGCCGGAAGGCGACTCCGTTCTCGTGCGACGTGAGCATGCCCGAGGCCAGGCACGTGTCGAGCGCGTCGACCGAGTCTCCGGCAAGGCGCTCGAGCAACCACAGCTCCGCCTGCGGCGTGACAATGGCGACGGCCTCGAGCAGGCTGCGCGCACGCGACTCGAGCCGCCCGGCCCGAGCCAGAACCGCATCGCGGACAGTCACCGGAACCGCCTCACCGCCGCCAGCAAGCGCTTCGGTCACGAAGAAGGGGTTCCCGGCGGTCTTGGCGTAGAGATCGGCCGCGTCGGCGCCGTGCGGCTGGGCGAGCTCGCCGACGGCCTCGGCGCTCAGCGACGGGAGGCGCAGCCGGAGCGTGTCCGCCGTCGACTCGAGGTCCCCGAGAACGATCCGCAGCGGGTGGGCCGGCCCGAGCTCGTCATCGCGGTAGGTCACGAGCACCGGCGCGTCGAGGCCCTCGACCCGCCGACCGAGCAGCCGCAGGAGGTCGAGCGTCGACTCGTCGGCCCAGTGCAGGTCCTCGAGCACGAGCACGGTCGGCTTCGTCCGGAGCTCGTCGACAAGCGGCCCGATCACCTCGTGGGGCCGCGCCCCGCCTTCGACGGCCTGCGCCAACTCGCCCCCGGTCGCGTGGGCGACGTCCGCGAACGGGCCGAGCGGCCGCGGCGTGAACAGCGCGTCGCAGGCCCCTTGGAGGACGCGAACACCGCGCGGCAGCCCTGCCAGGAACGCCTGGACAAGCGCCGTCTTGCCACCTCCTGCCTCCGCAGCCACGAGCACGAGACGCCCGCGACCCTGCTCCGCGCGCAGAGCCTCCAGCTGGGAGTCGCGCTCGAGCAGCGCTGTGGGTCCCACGGCGCTCACCTCAGCCCGCAAGGAGATCGGAAAGGCCGAGCCGAAGAGCTTCCGCGGTTGCCTCGGCGCGGGAGCGAACGTTGAGCTTGCGCAGGATCGCCGAGACGTGATGGTCGACCGTTCGCTCGGACAGGGCGAGGCGATCGGCGATCTCGGAGTTGCGGAGGCCCTCCGCGACGAGAGCCAGCACCTCGAGCTCGCGCGTCGTCATGCCTGCGGGGTTGCTCCGCGTCGCAGGACGCGGGCCACGCGGGACACCACGCACGCCGTGCTCGCGGAGCCGGCGCGAGACCATCGTCGCAGCCGGCCTGGCCTCCAGTTCCTGCAGCTGATCCAGCGCCGCGCGAAGCGCCTCTTCGTCCTCGGTCTCGGCCAAGGCGAGGGCGGCCTCGTACGGACAGCCGAGCTGACGCCAGCGCTCCGCCGCCGCGCGCCAGTCACCCGCGAGCTCGAGAGCATGCGGATCAGATACCTCGGCGGGCACCGGATCGTCGATTTTGGCCCGGAGGCGCCACGTCGCGAGCTCGCCGACGAACCGCGGCACGCGCCGTTCCAGCGCGAGGCCGAATGCAAGGTCGGTCTCGGCGCGGACCGCCTCGGGCCGGCCTTCGAGCCATGCTGCTTCAGCCCGAGCCGCGGCAACCGGCGCCAACCGCTCGGGCTCACCGGTCCCTTCGGCCAGTGCCAACGCCTCGTCCAGCGCCGGCCAGGCCTCGGGGTCACCGCGGCGCGCTCGGACAAGACCGAGCACGGTGTGCGCAACCGTCCGCGGAAGAGTGGATATCCACCGCTCGCTCAAGATCAGCCGTGTGGTGTCGGCAGCCTCGGTCCACTGCCCCTGATCCAGCTCGATCCGGGCTCGGTACGCGAGCAGATACAGCTTCCAGAGCAGGTACCCGCGCTCTCCGACGTGCGCGAGGCCCGCCTCGACGGTCTCTCGTGCGAGTGGAAACATCCGCTCCCGGGCGCTCGAGCGGGCCAGGCACATGTGGCCCCAGGCGGTCAGATCCTTCATGTCGAGCTGCCGCAAGAGCTCTACTTCCGCCTGCAAGGCGCGGATCGCGTCTCGATCGCCGTGAAGAGCCTTGGCCGTCGCGATCGTGATGCGCTGGGCGCACGCCGTCGCGGCGTCGCCCAGCTCGTCGGCGAGGATCAAGGCTCTCGACGCCCACTCGATCGCGCCCTCCAGATCGTCGCCGTCGCGCCGGAGGCTCGCAAGGTTTCCGTACGCCTGGGCCAGTTCGAGGCCCGGCCCAAGCGGCTTCAGGATCTCGACCGCCGCCCAGCCGGCCTCTTCGGCCTCCTGAGTTCGACCGGGGCACCACGAGATTGACGACACGAACAAGATTGACCGCCCTTCGCCGAGCCGGTCTCCCACCTCGCGGTAGCAGGCCGCGGCGGCCTGAGCGGCGGCGATCGCTTCTTCCTGCTGGTCGGTCAGGTAGCACTCGTCGGCGCGGAGATGAAGCAGGTTCGCCCGTTCCTCGGGGGCGAGGCCATCGGCGAAGCGCAGAGCGCGCGCGTACTGGGCCGCAGCCTCGCGATGAGCGCCGACCTCGGCCGCAAGCCTGGCTGCCAGGGACGCATAGTGGAGGACCGCAGCGGCGTCGCCGGCCGCCTCCGCGTGGTGCGCCAAGCGCGCCAGGTCGGGCGCCCCCACGGCAGGTGTCTCCAGCCCGACGAGCGCACGCCGGTGAAGAACGAGGGCACGATCGGGTGCGATGGAGTCCTCGATCGTCAGGCGCGCGAGCTCATGGCGGAAGCCGACCCCGCTCGAGCGCCGAACGAGCATGCCCGAAGCCAGGCATTCGTCGAGGGCCCCCAGCTCGTCGGGCACGAGCGCTTCGAGGAGCCACAGCTCCGCATCCGACGTCGCGATTGCCACCGCGTCCAGGAGCGCGCGCGCATCATCCCCGAGCCGGGCGCTGCGAGCGAGCACCGCGTCGCGAACTGTCGCCGGAATTTCGTCACCGGGGGCTGCGAGGACCTCGGTGACGAAGAATGGGTTCCCGCCGGTGTTGCGGTACAGGTCATCGGCCTCAATGCCGTGCGGCGTTGCGAGCGCCTGGACTGCGTCGAGGGAAAGCCTGTCGAGCGGCAGCCGGCGAACGGCGCCGCTACCGGCGAGCTGTCCGAGGAGGTGGCGAAGCGGATGTGTCGCCTCGAGCTCGTCGTCCCGGTAGGTGACCACGACCAGTGCCGGCAGCGAGTCGAGCCGGTTCGAGAGCAACTTCAGAACGTCGAGCGTCGCCTCGTCGGCCCAGTGGAGGTCCTCGAGAACCAGAATCGATCCCGGCCGGCGCAGTTCGTCAGCCAGCGCAGCCACAACATCATGCGCATCCGGAGCGCCCTTTGCCCCGCCGGCGACAAGGTCGAGCAGCGGCCCCAGCGGGCGCGGAGTGAAGAGCGGGTCGCATACTCCGCAAAGAACGTGCCTCGGCTCTTGGTCATCGCAAAACCGGCGCACAAGGGCCGTCTTGCCGACTCCCGCCTCGCCGTAGACGAGCACCAAGCGCCCATGGCCCCCTGCCGCTTCAGCGAGCGATTGGTCGAGCGCATCGAGGCACGATTCCCGCTCGAGCAGCGTCGTGG
>VAWL01000124.1 GCA_005883965.1 Actinomycetota bacterium | reverse complement strand
GGCGCAGGCGGGCGAGCCGATCGTCGAACAGGGTCGTGTCGACCGTCTCCTCGAAGCCCCACCGCGGCTCTGGATCGCTCATCGCCAAAACTAGGCGGTCGCCCCGGCGACGAAAGTGGAAGCCGGTCTCAGCCTCGAGCACCATCGGCAGGTCCTCGGGAAGCTCGGGCAGCGGCGTCGTCTCGAGCAGCTGCCGGCAGAGCGGGCGCACCGGCAGCTCGACCCCACGGGCTGCCGCCAGCTCGGCCGACCAGGGACCGCATGCGATCACGAGCACGTCGGCGTCCAGCGTGGCGGCGTCGGTCCGCTCGTGCACCTCGACGCCGAGCTTCAAGGAGCGGCTGACGAGCTCCCGCGTGACCCCCGCCGGGTCGGCGACGCCGTCCTCCGCGCACATCGCCGCGCCGAGCACGTCCTCGGTGTGCAGGCCTTCGACGGAAGAAGCATCCACGCTCTTGACGGGCACGCCGAGCCCGGCCTGCAGCTCGCGCCGCTCCTCGAGCTGAGCAAGCCCTTGGGGCGTCGTCGCGAGGAACAGATAGCCGACCTGGTGGAAGAGCGGCTCGCCGAGCTCCTCGAAGAAGCGGATGCTCGCCTGAGCGAGCCGGACCTCGGCGGCGGTCGAGAACTGCTGGCGCACGCCACCCATCGCCTTCGAGGTCGAGCCCCCGGCAACCCTGCCGCGATCGGCGAGGACGACGTCGCGCGCGCCGAGCTGCGCCAGGTGGTACGCGACCGAGGCGCCGATCGCACCCGCTCCGGCTACGACGATTCGAGCCACTCGTCCAGCTCTCGCTTCTCGCCGGCGGTCAACGTCCGCAGCGGGCCGCGCACGTCCTCGCGCACCGGCACGCCGCGCCGGCCGAGCAGGAACTTGGCCGCGGCCTGGAACGGGAAGCGGTCGAGCGCCGCCCGCAGCTCGCCGACGCCGTCGAGCGCCACGACCCGCTCCGGGAAGACCGACGCGAGCCCCGACACCGTTCCCGCGGCGCCTCGGACAGGAAGCAGCTCTTCCGCGCCCACAAAGACGTCCAACCCCTCCAGCAGGTACGGCTCCACCGCCTCGAGCGGCTTGTCGGAAACCTTCAGCCCGGCCAGGTTCGACGCTTCCGCACGCAGCCGTTCGAGCACGGCGACCGGGACGGCGTACCCGCTGCGCGCCTTGAACTCGTAGACGTAGAACGGCAGCGGCTCGCACGCACGTGCGGCCGCCGCGAAGTGCGCGAGCAGCGCATCGTCGTCGAGCGCGTAGTACGGCGGCGCGATCACTGCCACCCCCACGGCGCCGGCGCCGGCGGCGTGCTCAGCGAGCGCGACCGTCTCGGCGGTGGTCTGCGCGCCGCAGTGGACGATGACCGGCAACGGCCCGTTGAGGAAGAGCTCGGCTGCCCGTCGGCGCTCGGCTGCGGAGAGCAGGATCCCCTCGCCGGTCGTGCCCAACGCGAGGATTCCGTCGAGCCCGCCGGCCTCGAGAAACTCGAGGTACGGCCCGAAGGCCTCCTCGTCCAGAGCGGCTCCCTCGTCGCGGAGAGGCGTGACGGCAGCCGCGAGCGCTCCGCGCAGCATGCGACAACTTTACGATCTGCGGCGATGGCGGCGTTACGCGTGGAGCAGGCGGGCGACACCCTGCGCATGACCATGGACCGCGCCGACCGCCGCAACGCGTTCGACGCGGACCTGATCCGCGAGCTGACCGAGGCCTTCTCCGCCGTCGGCGACGCGCGCGCGGTGATCCTCGCGGGCGAGGGCGAGAGCTTCTCTGCGGGCGCCGACGTCGACTGGATGCGCGCCTCCATCCAGCTCAGTTACGAGGAGAACGTCGCCGATGCGAGACGGCTGCGGATGATGCTGGACGCGATCAACACGTGCGCGGTGCCGGTGATCGCGCGGGTGCAGGGCCACGCACTCGGCGGCGGCTGCGGGCTCGTCGCCTGCTCTGACGTCGCCGTGGCGGCGCCCAACGCGATCTTCGCCTTCTCCGAGGTGAAGCTCGGCATCATCCCCTCGGTGATCTCGCCGTTCGCGCTGGCGAAGATCGGCGAGAGCGCGGCCCGCCGCTACTTCGTCACCGGCGAGCGCTTCGACGCGGCGACCGCCTTCCGGATCGGCCTCGTTCACGAGGTCGCGGAGGACATCGACGCGGCCGTCGAGCGGATCGTCGCGGAGCTGCGCACCGCCGGCCCCGAGGCGGGGCGGCACGCGAAGCAGCTCGTTCTCGAACGGCCGGACGCGCTGGGCACTGAGCGGCGAATCGCGCAGAGGCGCACGAGCGAAGAGGGCCAAGAAGGCCTGCTGGCGTTCCTCGAGAAGCGCCCCCCGAGCTGGACTGCCTGACAGGACCAAGTTCACGCCGACCGACGCGAAGGCGCAGGACTACCCGACGAAGACCGTCCGCCAAGCAGTCACGGCGCCGGTCAGGAGGCTGAAGCAAATCGCGTCAGCCCAAAAGATCTGCCCGGTCCTCGACCTGACGCTCGGGCCGCTCGACCTGAACCTGCTCGGGCTGATGGTGCACCTCGACACGGTGCACCTGACGATCACGGCCGACTCGAACGGCGGAATCCTGGGCAGCCTGCTCTGCTCGGTTGCGGGCGGCGGTCAGCCGCAGCGGTTTCGCCACCAAGGGCGTGACGCTGGCGGTTCCGCTCTACCAGACGACCTCCACCAGCGGAATCCTCGGCAGCCTGCTCTGCAGCCTCGCTAGGAGGCGGCGGCGCGGCCGCTTCTTCGTAAACACGAGGGGGGCGGCCCGGCCGGGCCGCCCCTCCCGCTGCTTGCCGATTAGCCTGCGTTCGTGCCGATCCGGAAGCTCCTGGTCGCGAACCGCGGCGAGATCGCGTTGCGGGTCTTCCGCGCCTGCCGCGAGCTCGGGATCAAGACCGTTGCGGTCGCGCCGCCGGACGACGGCGGATCGCTACACGCGCGCTCGGCCGACGAGACGGTCGAGATCACGTCGTACCTGCACTCCGATGAGCACGTCCGCGCGGCGAAGCAGGCCGGCGCGGACGCGGTCCACCCGGGTTATGGCTTCCTGGCCGAGAGCCCTGACTTCGCCGCGGCGGTCACAGCTGCGGGGCTCAGGTGGGTGGGGCCGCCTGCGGACGCGCTCGCGGCCGGGGGCGACAAGCTGCGGGCGAAGCGGATCGCCCGGCGCGCCGGCGTGCCGGTCGTCCGCGAGGGCGGTCCGGACGAGCTCGGCTTTCCGCTCGTGATCAAGGCTGCGGCCGGCGGGGGCGGACGCGGGATGCGGATCGTGCGCCGACCCGGGGAGCTCGAGCAGGCGTTCGCGGCAGCACGGCGCGAGGCGAAGGCGGCCTTCGGCAACGACCGCGTCTTCTGCGAGCGCTACGTCGAACGGCCGCGCCACGTCGAGATCCAGCTCCTCGGCGACGCGAACGGGGTCGTCGCGCTCGGCGAGCGCGAGTGCTCGGTGCAGCGGCGCCACCAGAAGGTGCTCGAGGAGTCGCCCTCGGTCGCGCTCGACGACGAGTTGCGGGGGCGGATGAGCGAGGCCGCGGTCTCCTTCGCCGAGGCGATCGGCTACCGCAGCGCGGGCACCGCCGAGTTCATGCTCGACGGCCGCGACTTCTTCTTCCTCGAGCTGAACGGCCGCATCCAGGTCGAGCACCCGGTCACCGAGCTCGTCACCGGCGTCGACCTCGTCCGGGCCCAGCTGCGGATCGCGCAGGGTGAGACCGGCTTGGTAACGGACTGTGACTTGGAGGGCTCGGCGGTAGAGGTGAGGCTGTACGCGGAGGACCCGCGGACCTTCCTGCCGCAGACCGGCACGATCTCGCTGCTGCGGCTGCCGGAGGGGATCCGCGTCGAGGCCGGGGTCGCGGAGGGCGACGAGGTCGGCATGACCTACGACCCACTGATCGCGAAGCTGATCGCGTACGGGACGACGCGGGACGAGGCGCTCGACCGGCTGGCCGCGGCGCTCGCGGAGACCGAGGTCGAAGGCGTCGTCACCAACCTCGACTTCCTGCGCTGGCTCGTGGACCACCCCGCCCTGCGGGCCGGTCGGACGACGACGGCATTTCTGACCGAGCGATGAGCCTCCCGGAGCGAAAGAACGCGAGCCTGCGACCGTCTGGAGAGACGCTGAGAAGCCGCTCGGACACACTCGGACTGCGGGTTAGGTCTCGAAGGCCAGTGCCGCCCGGCCTGACAGTAAACACGTCGTCCGCAAAGCGAACGGGCCTGGGGACGGTTCTCGTGCTGCCGCATCCGGTCGTAACGACCAAGAAGGCCACGACGATGAAAGCCCGCTTCACCTTCGAAGTTTAGGCCGCCGACGGCTAAGCGCTAGAACAGCTTCTGGAGCTTCATGGCCTGGCCCATGTCGCCCTTGATCTTCAGCTTGCCCGACATGTAGGCGGCCGTCGGGTTCTGCTCGCGGTTGGCGATCTTCAGGAAGGTCTCGGCCGTGGTCGAGATCGTGCAGTCGGCGTCGGCGCCGTTCTCGGTGACCGTCACCTTGCCGTCGTCGACGTCGACCGTCCAGTTGCCGGAGCCGTCGATCTCGAAGCGGTAGCTCGCGGTCAGGCCCGCGGCCTTGGCGGGATCGACTCGTGACTCCAGCGTGTCGAAGAACTCTCTCGGGTCGTCCACGGCGGCGAGCCTACACAACCGGCTCGGGCGCGAGCTGCCGGCGCGCCCGCGTCGAAGGGAGCAGCGTCGCGAGCACGAAGCCGGGGACTGCCGCAGCGGCCGCCGCGTACATCGCCGTGCGCAGGTCGACCGAGTCCGCGACGGCGCCGAGGCCGACCGCGGCGATTCCGCCGAGGCCGATCGAGAGGCCGATCGACAGGCCAGAAGCCATGCCGATCCGGCGTGGGAGGTATTCCTGGCTCATGACCATCGTCACGCCGAACGTCCCGATTACGCAGACCCCAACGAGCGCCAGCGCCACCGCGCCCGGCAAACCGCCGACGACGATGTAGACAAGCGTCAGCGGGCAGACGGCGAGCATGCTCACGACGAGCACCGGCCGCCTGCCGATCCGGTCGGCGATCGGCCCCGCGGCTAGCGTGCCGAGGCCGCCCGCGAGCAGCATCAGCGAGAGCAGGTGGCTCCCGTGCGCCTTCGAGTGGCCGAGCGACACCTCCCAGAGCGGCACGAAGGTGACGAGCCCGAACCAGGCGACGCTGCGGAAGGCGATCACGCCGAGCAGGAGCACGAGCGCTCCCGGTCGGTCCTCGCCCGAGGCCGATGTGTGCGCGCCCCCGGCAGGGGCGAAGCTCGAGAGGTATCGCGCCACCGCCACCAGCAGCGCGGCGACGGCAAGGCAGGGAACGGCCAACAGCAGCCCGCCGGTCAGGCCGAATGCAAGCACGAGCGGCGTCGTCACCGTCGGCCCGAGCGCGAAGCCGAGGTTACCGCCGACCGAGAACAGGCTCATGCCGCTCGCCCGCTTCCGCCCGCTCGCGTACGCGGCGAACTTCGAGCCCTCCGGGTGATAGGCCGCGACGCCGAGGCCGGAGACGACGACGAGCACGCAGACCAGCCAGTACGACGGCGCCGCCGCTGCCAGCGCGATGCCGATCCCCGCCACGGCGACCCCGGCCGGGAGCAGCCAGAGCGCGCCGCGGCGGTCGGACCAGGCGCCGAACAGCGGCTGGATCAGCGACGACGAGGCGGCCGACGCGAGGATCAGCGCAGCGGCCAACGTGTACGAGAGCGAGAAGCGGTCGACGAAGAACGGCAGCAGCGCCGGCAGCGCGCCGTTGGCGAAGTCGGTCGCGCCGTGGCCGGCGGAGAGCGCCGCCATCGCGCGTTTGTCCAGCTCGGCCCGCACGGGCCGAGACTAGCTAGGCCGCTGAGCGGGCTGTGTCAGGCAGGTAGCGGTCGATCAGCGCGTGGGCGAGCTCCCACTGCGCGCGGGCGATCTGAACGCGGTTCCGCTCGATTGCGGCCGAGGGCGCGGAGGCCGCGCGAAGCTCCTGCCGCTCGGAGACGAGCTCGCCGATCCGGTTGACGAGCAACTCGACCGGCACGCGATTCCGGCTTCGCCGGAAGCGGGATGGGCGCAGGCGTCGGAGAGGAGTGCCGCAGGCCATATCCCCCCTATCGGCACCGACTTGACGGAGGTGTAGCCCCGGCATCCGCAGCGCAGCGTAGGCGGGCCGTCGGCTAGCATCGCGCCGCGATGCGAGTCGAGGTGCAGGCGGTTGCGCCCGCCGAGGTCGAAGCCGGCGTCGTCGCCGTGCTGCTGACCGCCGGCGGCCTGACCGAGACCGGCCGGACGCTCGATTCGACGCTCGACGGATTGCTCTCGCGGATCGCGCAGGACGGCGAGGCCCGCAGCGACCTCGGCCGCGCGCGCCTCGTGCACGCCGGCGACCGCCGCGTCGTCCTGGCCGGAGTCGGCGAGACCTCCCTGGTCGACG
Organism: Actinomycetota bacterium; assembly: GCA_005883965.1. Lineage (GTDB taxonomy): Bacteria > Actinomycetota > Thermoleophilia > Gaiellales > Gaiellaceae > AC-32. The sequence continues at coordinate 11,750 of VAWL01000124.1, read as the reverse complement.
CCGACGCCCTGCGCACGACCGCGGCCGCGGTCGTCGGCGAGGCCGGCGAGTTCGTCGACTCGATCGCGTGGCCCATCGACGACGCGCTGCCGCTCTCGGGCGAGGAACAGGCGGGCGCGCTGGTCGAGGGCACGATCCTCGGTGCCTACGATCCCGCGCGCTGGAAGCAGAACGGCCGGCACACGAAGCTCGAGAAGCTGATCCTCTGCGGCGACTTCGGCCTGGCCGACGCCGCCGAGCGCGCGGCCCGCATCTCCGGATGGGTCAACCGCGCGCGCGACCTCGTCAACAGCCCGCCGAACGAGATGAGCCCCGAGCAACTTGCTGCGCGCGCCGCCGAGATCGCCTCCGAGCTCGAGAACGTCGAGAGCCAGGCGCTCGGCCCGAAGGAGATCCAGAAGCAGGGCATGGGCGCGCTGGCCGCGGTTGCGCAGGGCAGCGACGTCGAGCCGCGGCTGATCGTCCTCCGCTACGAGCCGCCGGAGCCGGCGCATGCAGACCTCGTGCTCGGCCTGGTCGGCAAGGCCATCACCTTCGACACGGGCGGCATCTCTCTCAAGCCCTCGCTGAAGATGGAGGACATGAAAGGCGACATGGCCGGTGGCGCGGCCGTGATCGAGGCCACCGGCGCGATTGCCGATCTCGGCCTGCCGGTGCGCGTCCTGAGCGTCGTCGCGTCCTGCGAGAACATGCCCGGCGGCCACGCGTACCGGCCCGGCGACATCCTGACCGCGGCCAATGGCAAGACGATTGAGATCACGAACACCGACGCCGAGGGACGGCTCGTGCTCGCGGACGCGCTCTGGTACGCGCGCGAGCACGGCGCAACCCATGTACTCGACCTGGCGACGCTGACCGGGGCGATGGAGCTAGCGCTCGGCGACCTCTATGCAGGCGTCTTCGGCCGTGACGACGACTGGCGGGAGCAGGTGATCGCGGCCGGCGAGGCCAGCGGCGACCACGCCTGGGCGTTCCCGCTGCACCCGCGCTACCGCCGCTACGTCGACTCGGCCTTCGCCGACATCAAGAACTCCTCCGACCTGCGGCAGGGCTCCCCCGCGCTCGCCGCGGAGTTCCTGCAGGAGTTCGCCGGCGAGGGCCCGTGGGCCCACGCCGACATCGCCGGCCCTGCCTTCTTCGAGCGTTCGCGCGGCGACTACCTGCACCAGCGCGGCGGCACCGGCTACGGCGTCAGGCTGATCGTCGAGCTCGCCTCCCGCCTCTCCTCTTGAACTTCGACCTCTCGCCCGAGCACGAGCTCGTCCGGAGCACGGTCCGCGAGTTCGCCGAGCGGAAGGTCGCCCCCGTCGCCGCCGAGCTCGACCGCGAGCACCGCTTCCCGTACGACCTCGTAGCCGAGCTGGCCGAGCTCGGCCTGATGGGCATGCCGGTCCCGGAGGAGTACGGCGGCGCCGGCGCGGACACGCTCTCGTACGCGATTGCGGTCGAGGAGCTGACGCGGATCGACTCATCGGTGGCGATCACCATGGCGGCGCACACCTCGCTCGGCACGATGCCGATCCTGCTCTTCGGGAGCGAGGAGCAGAAGCGGCAGTGGCTCCCGGATCTGGCGAGCGGCAAGAAGCTCGCCGCCTTCGGCCTGACCGAGCCGGGCGCGGGCTCGGACGCGGCGAACGCGCGCACGACCGCCGAGCTGCGCGACGGCCAGTGGATCGTCAACGGTTCGAAGATCTTCATCACCAACGCCGGCACGGACATCACCTCCTGCGTGACCATCACCGCCCGCACAGGAAAAGACGAGATCTCGAACCTGATCATTCCGAACGGCACGCCGGGCTACGAGATCTCGGCGCCGATGGAGAAGCTCGGCTGGCGCGCCTCGGACACACGCGAGCTCTCGTTCCGCGACTGCGCGGTGCCGGAGGAGAACCTGCTCGGCGACCGCGGCAAGGGCTTCGCGCAGTTCCTGGAGATCCTCGACGGCGGCCGCATCTCCGTCGCCGCGATGGGCGTCGGCCTCGCGCAGGGCGCCTACGACCTCGCCGTCGCCTATGCCAAGGAGCGTGAGCAGTTCGGTAAGCCGATCGCGCAGTTCCAGGCCGTGCAGTTCGCCCTGGCCGACATGGCGGTCGAGGTCGAGGCGGGCCGCCAGCTGACCTACAAGGCCGCCTGGCTCAAGGACGAGGGCCGCACGTTCGCGCTCGAGGCGGCGATGGCCAAGCTCTACACCGGCGAGCTCTCGCACCGTGCGGCCAACGCGGCGCTGCAGATCCACGGCGGCTACGGGTTCATGGAGGAGTCGGCGATCTCACGCCTCTACCGCGACCAGAAGATCCTCGAGATCGGCGAAGGGACTAACGAGGTTCAGCGGATGGTGATCGCCCGCCACCTCGGCCTCGTCTCCTGAAGATCCGTGTCGGAACGAAGAGGACGAGCAGGAACACGAGGACGGCAGCGCCCAGGATGTAGCGGTCGCGGTTCGACGACGTGCCGCCGGTCGAGACCTTCGCCAACGTGACCCCGTTCGCCTTCGCCAACGCGCGGACCGCGGCGGTCGTCGACTGGACGAGCGCCGTCGGCGTCGCGCCGGGCTTCCTGCCCTTCAGGACTAGCAGCTCCTTGGCGACCGGCTTCTTGCCGTTCCAGAAGCCGAAGCCGGAGGGCATCGCGACCAGCAGCCGGTTCGAGTAGACGAAGGCGATCTCGCTCCAGAGGAACTTCGAGTACGGCTGGGGCTTGCGCCACAGGACGGTCGCCGTGCCGAGGTCGCCGGTGAAGGCGATCACGGCGACGCGGATCTTGAAGCCCTTCTTGTTCGCCTCGGCCACCGTCCCGCGCAGCTCCTGCGCGGCCTGCTTCGACACCGGGGCCTCGAAGGGCAGGAAGACCTTGTCGGTCAGGAGGACGTCGCTGGCCGGGTCGCCGTTCGCGCGCGCGGCCGCCGGCGCGAGCAGCGCCACGAGCACGCCCACGAGGGCAGCCCGCTTCACGGCCCCTCCAGTGCCCGCTGGCTCTCGTCTTCCTCGCTGAGCAGGCGCAGCAGGAAATAGGAGAGCGCGGCGAAGAAGACGGCCAGCTGCTCGACGTTCATCAGGATCCCGCCGAGATTCTGGTCCTTGGTCGCAGACAACCCCCAGAGTCTAGGGGCGTGCTCGTAGAAGGCGTAGAAGGCGCGGGCCGAGAAGATGTAGGCGAGCGAGAGGAAGGCCGAGCCGATGTACGCCGCGCCGAGATAGGCCAGGCGGACGGCGGTCGAGACGCGCTGCGGCTCGGTCGCGAACACCGGCCACCAGAAGAGGAGCCCGGCCAGGATCAGCAGGCCGTGCTCGAGGTTCAGCGGCCAGCCGCGACGGAGCGCCCAGTCGTAGAACGGTGGCAGGTGGACGCCGTACCAGACGATCAGCCAGAAGGGCAGCGCGAACCGCGGGCGGGTCAGGAGCGCGAACGGACGCCCGCCGACCTCGGCGACGCGGTCGCGCATGGCGGGAGTCAGGCCGAGGATCAGGAGCGGCGGCGCCCAGTCCGCGATCATCACGTTCTGGAGCAGGTGGATCACGAGCAGATAGTGGACGGCGACCGTCTCCAGCGGCGAGTTGAGCGGCAGGGCGATCAGCGCGACGCCGAGCCCGAAGAGCGTCGCCCGACCGACGCTGGGCCTCTCCACGGTGCGCGCCAGGCGCACGTAGCCGTAGACCGCCGCCGCCCCGAGCACGAGGAACGCAGGCTCGAAGCTGAACGACGTCGAGGCCGGGGTCACCGACCGGAGAGCGCCGGCCGGCGGCGCGTCCCGGCCTGCCGCTCCTGCAGGTACGGCCGCAGGAGCAGTGCGACACAGGTACCGACTGTCAACAGCTGCTCGACCATCATCACGGCGCCCGCCAGCCGCTGGTCGGTGAGCGGCGAGATCCCGAACAGCCGGTTCGCGGGATCGGCGTAGCGGGCGTACTGCGTGCTCGAGCTGAAGAGGAGCATGTCCACGACGGGCTGTGCGAGCACCAGCATCGCCAGCCCGAACAAGATCCGCTGCGGGCGGCGAAGGCGCCGGTGCCCGGCCGGGTCGACGAGCTGCGTCCAGACGAGGATCCCGGTGACGACGAAGCTCAGGTGCTCGAGATCGTGGACGACCGGGTGCGCGGCAGCGTAGTCGTAGGCTCGTGGCACGTGCCAGGCGAGGATCGCGGCCGCCCAGAGGGCGAGGCTGACGAGCGGCCGCATCAGCACCGAGAGCAAGGCGCGCAGTGGGCGGAACCCGGCAAGCGGGCGCAGGACGGGCGGCGGCAAAAGGAAGAAGAGCAGCGGCCCGCGCACCGAGACGACGAGCAGGGCCGCAGCCAGGTCGCCGATGAGGACGTGCTGAAGCATGTGCGCCGAGAGCAGCCGGTCGTCGCCGGCAACGTCGAGCGGCGAGACGAGCGGCAGCACGACGAGCGCCAGCCCGGCGCCGAACATGGTCGCCCGGCTCCATGGCGCGAGATCGGTCCGGCGGGCGCGGAGACGCGCGAAAGCCTGCGCGAAGAGCAGGAGCGCGAGCGCGGCTCCGAGGACAACGACCGTCGGGGCGCTCCAGTCGGCGAGCACGCGGCCAGGCTAGCCGATCGTGGCGCGACCCAGCGCGCCTAAGATGTATGCGATGAGCCGTCGCCGACTCGCAGCGTGGTCGGTCGCGCTGCCGCTGATGGTGGCCGGGTCGCAGGTGGCCCACGTTCTCGCCTACCGCCTGGTCTATCCGCAGATGCCGGTGCGCTTGCACGCGTTGCTCGTCACCGGCCACGGCTACATGGCGCGCCTGCCGCTCGTCTTCGCGGCCTGCGCGGCGATCGAGCTGATCGCCTTCGTCACCGCGGTCGTAGGCAGCTTGCGGCGCAGAGCCGCGCCGCCGGTACCGGCCTGGGCGTTCGGCCTGCTCCCGCCCCTCGGCTTCGCGGTGCAGGAGTTCCTCGAGCGCTGGCTCTCCGGAGCGCTCTTCCCCTGGTGGATGGTCCTGCAGCCGACCTTCCGGATCGGCCTGCTGCTGCAGCTTCCCTTCGGCCTCGCCGCCTACCTCGTCGCTCGCCTGCTCCTGCGGGCCGTGGACGAGGTCGGCCGCGCGCTCGCCGACGAGGCGAACCTGGGCCCGGCGAGCGGCGAGCAGCCGGGGTGGTCGGTCTCCGCGACCTGGATGCCTCGCATCTCGCTGCTCGGCGCCCATACCGGGCGAGGCCCACCTGCCGCGGCCGCCGCGATCTTCGGCTGCGCCGTCTAGCGCCGGCGCACACGCTTCGCGGCGGCCACGTCGGCATGTCCCGCTAGCGAAGGAGCATCCATGCGAAATCTGTGTCGTGCCTGCGCCGCGGCGACGCTGGTGGCGCTCGGGGCCGCCTCGGCCGCGTCGGCACACGCCCGCATCAGCCCGGCCGTCTCGCTCTCCAAGGAGCTGCAGCTGTACAGCCTCGCCGTGCCCACCGAGAAGGAGGGCGCGACGACCACCAAGATCGTGCTCACCGTCCCGCAGGGGTTCTCGATCGACTCGTTCGCTCCGAGCCCAGGCTGGCATCGCGCGGTGCAGTCCACCGGCTCCGGCGAGGAAGCGGTGGTCCAGCAGGTGACCTGGACCGGCGGCTCCGTGCCGACGGGCGAGGACTCGCTCTTCCAGTTCCTCGCGCAGCCGTCCGGCAGCAAGACGTACACGTTCACGGTCAAGCAGACCTACTCGGACGGCACGGTCGTCGACTGGAACGGCTCGGAGTCGTCCGAGAGCCCTGCGCCGACCATCGAGGCGAAGAGCTCTCTCGGCGGCAGCACCTCCACGCTGACGATCGTCGCGCTCGCGCTCGGCGCGGTCGGCGTCGTGCTCGGGGCCGTGGCGCTCTTCACCCGGCCGGACGGAAAGCGGGCGCTCGCTTGAGACGACGGGCGAGAGCCGGCCTGGTCCTGGCGGGAGCCATGCTCACGCTCGGGCTGCCGCAGGCTGCTTTCGCCCACGCGTATCTCGTCCACACGGTTCCCGAGGCCAGCGTCGTCCTGAATGCCCCACCGCCGCAGGCCGCCCTGACCTTCGACGAGGCGGTCGAGCCGCGCTTCGCAGTGATCTCCGTCACGAACACGCTCGGCCACCAGGAGACGAGCGGGCCCGTGCAGCGCTCGCCGGCCGACCCGGACACCCTGATCGTGCCGCTCCGCCCCCACCTCCCGGAGGGCTGGTACCTCGTCTACTGGCGCGCCATCTCCGTCGACGGTCACCCGGTGCAAAGCGCGTTCACCTTCGCGGTCGGGCCGAATCCGGGCCCAGCGCCGCAGTTCGTCGTCCCGAACATCTCGCAGACGGCAACCACACCGCGGCTGCTCGTCGCCCGCTGGCTCGTCTTCCTGACGGTGATGGCCGCGATCGGGCTGTTCGTGCTGCGCATCGCGATCGCCCGGCCGGTTATGCGCCGCGTCCCCGGGACGAGCCTGCGCACCGTCTCGGCCGCCTTCGTCGTGGCGTCGGTGCTCGGCCTTGTTGCGATCCCCCTCTACCTCGACATCTCGACCGCGATCGACTCGCTGCACTCGGCGTTCGACGTCTCGGCGCTCGTGCCGCTCTTCCGGGTGACCGCGTTCGGGCGCAGCTACGTCGACCTGGAGATCTGCTTCGCCCTCTTCTGCGCGGCGGCGGGGATCGCCCTCTGGCTCGACCGGCCGGAGCGCGAGCACCGCTCGGTCGCGGAGCTGCTCTCGACAAGCGGGGCGCTCCTGGCCGCCGCGGCCGTCCTGCTCGTGCCGGGGCTCGCGGGACACGCGGCCCAGACGGCGCCGCGCGGCGTCTCCGTGATGCTCGACTGGGTCCACCTGGTGTCCGGCTCCCTATGGATCGGCGGGCTGATCGGCCTGCTCGTCCTCTGGCGGAGCCTCCCCGCGCTCCAGCGCCTCGCCGGCCTCGTCGTCTGCGTACCGCGCTTCTCCAACGTGGCCTTCTTCTCCGTCGTCTTCCTGCTCGCCTCGGGTGTCGGCGCGACCGTGATCCACATGCCGATCCTGGCCGCGCTCTGGGAAACCAGCTACGGCAAGACGATCCTGGTCAAGATCGGGCTGCTCGCCGCCGCGATGCTGCTCGGGGCCGTGAACCTCCTGCGGAGCAAGCCGCGACTGGTCGCCGCACGCGACGCCGATGCCGGCCGGCCCGCCGCGGCGCTCCTCCGCCGCACGATCAGCGGCGAAACGCTGCTGCTCACGGCCGCGGTGTTCGCCGCCGCCCTCCTCTCGAGCCTCGCCCCGCCGGCCGCCGCGCTCGCCAAGGAGGGCTCGGCGCTCGCCAAGGTCGGTCCGGGCCCGGTCGGGACGGTCGTGCACCAGGGCCCGTACACGCTCAGGGTACTCGTCCACCCGAACAAAGCAGTTGTCCCGAACTCGTTCGCGCTCGCGCTGACGAAGAACGGCAAGCCGGTTCGCCGCGCGGACGTCACCCTCTCGCTGTCGATGCTCGACATGCAGATGGCGAACCAGGAGCTCCAACTCACCGAGACCCGCCCCGGGATCTACGCCCGCCCCGCCCCCGCCCTCGTCATGGTCGGCCACTGGGGGCTCGAGTTCAACGTGACGCCGAAGGGCGGCACGCCGTTCACTGCCCTCGTCGTCGACCACGCCACCGGATGAACGAGCCGCCTCCCACCCGCAACGTCCGGCTCCGGCTGCTGGCCTCGCTGGTCGCGCTCGGCTGCGGCGCCGCGGCGGCGGTCGTCGCCCTGCTCCTCCTGCACACCGCTCTCCCGTGAAAGGACCGTTCGTGACCCGTCTCGCCCTCGCTCTTGTCCTACCGGCCGTGGTCGTCGTGGCCGGCTGCGGCTCCTCGGCCGGCCCTTCGGTGACGGTCGGCGCCGCGCGCACCTACCAGCTCCAGAACTTCGAGCCGGCGCGCGCAGTTCGAGCAGGCAAGCCGACCGTCGTCTCCTTCACGATCCGGCAGCCGGACGGCACGCCGCTCACCCAGTACAAGCGCGGCCCCGGGCCGCACACGGGAATCCACCTGATCATCGTCCGAAGCGACCTCTCGACGATCATCCACCGCCATCCGCCGGTGCAGGCGAGCGGCCGCACAAGCCAGCGTGTCGTCTTTCCGGCGCCCGGGCGCTACCGCGTCGTGGTCGACGCCTACCCGGCGCATGGACCGGCCGGCTTGCGGAACTTCCAGCTCGTCGACTGGATCCGCGTGGCCGGCAAGGCGCGCTCGCAACCGCTGCCGCCGTACCAGCCGGACGTGATCGTGGACGGCTACCGCTTCACGATGCACCCACACCCCGCGCTGCACGCGATCGACCCGGCCTTCCTGACGGTCACCGTGCGCGATCCGAGCGGCCGCCCGGCGACGTTCTCACCCTGGTACGGCGCGCTGGCCCACGCGATCTTCTTCCGCCAGGGCTCGCTCGACTACTTCCACACGCACATCTGCAGCCCGGGCGCGACCGGCTGCACCAGCCTACTCGGAGGCTCGAAGGTGACCGGGACGTCGACGACCCCCGGGAAGCTGAGTGTCGGAGTGCTCGTCCCGATCGCGGGCACGTGGCGCCTATTCCTCCAGACGCAGGTGAACGGCCACATCCTGACCGCGCCGTTCACGGTGCAGGTGCGCTGAGAGGAAGCGGCTCGTGCGCCGGGCGCATTTGCACGCGTCGCAGCCGCCGCACTGGCGGCGCCTGGGCCGGCCTCCGCGCACGTGCGCACGAGCCGGGTTGCGGTCGACTACCGCGCGACGGTCACGCCCTTTCGTGCGCCGCTCGCCGGAGCGGTTCGGGCGCGGGTCTACCGCGCCGACCTCGCAGTGGGTCTCACGGCGCACGGCGGCCACCGCATCGTCGTCCTCGGCTACCTCGGCGAGCCCTTCCTGCGTCTTGGCCCCGACGAGGCTGCCGGTGCTGTTCCACGGGATCGTGTTCTCGGCACTGCCCGGCCAGGTGGCGCGAACAGCGGTCGTCATTGCGCTCTCGGCCGGAGCGGCGGCCGCGATCCTCGGAGTCGTCGTCTTCTTCGACGTGCTCGAGCACTACGACGAGCCGCTGGCCGGCGGCTTGATCGACACCGGCCGGTCGAACTCCGTGTAGCGGTGGAACATGAAGTGGGCGGCGGCGGTCATCCGCAGCTGCAGCGTCCGGTAGCTCTGCCGGTCGACCCAGGCGGTGAAGAACGCCGGGATCGACGGGTTGGCGAACGAGACGACCCAGACCGGCCGGCCGCCGACGCGCGCCGTCCCGAGCAGGTGCGCGTTCGAGACGCCGCTCCCCCACGTCGGCGTGGGCACCTGCAGCGGCGGCACCTGGGCGCTCCTGATCCAGCGCTTGCCGGGCGCGGTTCGGTCCCAGCGCCGCTTGCCGATCACCACCGCCGAGGCGCCGCCGCGGATCCGGTAGGCGACGCGGTCGGGCGCGCCGAGCGTCCAGGTCGTTACCAGCCCGTGGGTCGGATCGGAGCGGAGCGACTCGACGTAGACGAGGCTGTGCAGGTTCTGGAAGACGTGGGTCGCGCGGTTCATGATCGCGTTCGCGGGCCTGGATGCCACCGGCAGCCTGAACGTCGCATGCTGCTTGCCGAAGAGCGCCTCGACGAGCCTGGGCCGCCCCTGGACGCCGGCGCGATAGCAGCCGGGCCCGCAGGGCGTGGCCGTCAGCGTACGCCCGCCGGCTCGGAACTTAAGGGCCAGCCTCGAGGCGGGTCCGCCGCTCGGCGAGAGGACGGTCGCGGTCACGCGGCGCGGCTGGGCCGCCAGTGCGACGGCATAGCTCCCTGCCTCCTCCGCCAGCACGAGCGAGCCGGCGGGCGGCGGCGGTGGGATCCCCTGTGCGGCTCCCGGCGGCGGCCCGGTCGTCACCGACGAGCCGCCGCCGGTCCCGAGCCAGGCGACCACCGCGACAACCGTGACGAGCCCCGCGAGCAGTGCCGCAGCGCTGACGAGAGTCCGCTGAGTGCGCCCGGCCACTTCAAGAAAGCTAGCGAGAGGGCCGCGTGGCTAGGCGAAAACCGCTACGCGGCCGCTCTGCGAACTACGGCAGACCTCGAATGGCAGCCCCTTCCAGAAGGGGTTGACGCAAAAGGGCGAAGGCTCCTGAGGCCGGGGCGGATCTTTGTGCTCGTCAGAAGCGCCCTGTTGGGCGCCTCTGACATTAGAGGGAGCGCGATCGGGTCTCTCCGGCTGGGCAGCTTCGGCGGAAGATCCACTAAGGGCCCTGCGAGGGTTCCTTTGCCCGCGGTCACCTGCGAGTTCGAAGCTGCTAGGCGGCGTTTGCTGTGGCGCGCCGCCGCGCCGCCGGGAGGCCAGCGGCGCGGCGTCGAGCAAGCTCAGCCGATGCGTGCCGGCACCGGGGGGCGGCGGCGGCGGCGTGACCAACTGGCAGAAGATGTTCCCGAGTGGCGGCGGGCAACGCCCTCATTCGTCCACCGCTCGATCGGGCAGCGGACGAAGCGGGCTACGTCTCCCCTGGCTCGCCTTCCTCAGCCTCTCGCGCCGCGCGGCCCTCTTTCTCCACGACCCGAAAGCGTTCGTTCTGCAGAGCGATGTGCTCGATGTCGGGATCCTCGTGTCCAGGCACCACGATGAAGTGGGTGGCTACGGAGCGAACCGCCTCGTACTCGGCTCGTGTTGCGCTGATCTTCTCCACGCAATCCCTGTTGTCGCACTCGCAGAGAAACTCCATCAGCGGCTCGTCAGGCGGAACGGTCTTGCTTAGGTCCTCGATCTGCTCGTTGACATTCCGGAAGAGGGCCTCGTTCCGTTCTCTGGAGCCGTCGGCCATACGGCTATGAGGCCCGTGGGTCTCGGCCTTCGACGAGTTCCCGCTCCGCGCCCTGCTTTTCGACGAGCGCGTAGCGTTCGTGCTGCTCGACGACCACCTCCCCCGCAGTCAGGTCTTCGTGTCCAGGGACGACGAAGAACCTGGCTGGATGGGCGCGTACCGCCTCGTAAGCGGCCGGCGTGAGCTCGATTCGCTCAAAACAGTGCTCGTCCCCGCACTCGCACATAAAGGGGGCCCGCTCGAGCTTGTCGCCAGCGGCCTTGTCGATGCTCTCGTTGCCGGCGCGGAAGATCGTCTCGTTCTCCGCCAGCTTCGCCGATCGCTCATCCATCGGGAGATTCCTGTTCCCGCCTAGCTCGCTTCGAATCAAAACGTCAGCGAAAGCTTTCCCTTGACAGACGCACCGTAGGTGACGCAACTCCCGAAGACCGAATGGCGGTAGTGGGTAAGCGTCGCGATGAAGGTGCCGCTGCCGCCGCCGCTCGACCACCAGCCGACATTGTCAAGGATTCCGTTGATGGCGAACGCCTGGTTCGAGCAGTTGGAGCCGACGTTCGTGACCCGCACCTTTCCTCCGACGAACGCGCCAGAGACGAGCGCAGGGAACCCGTTGTGCGTCGTCGCCAGGGAGAAACTGCCGCCGGTGATCGTCGCGGTCGGGGTGCATGAAAGGCAGAGTGGCGTGTGATGCACGTCCGCGTTCCAGGAACCGGGGAGCATGCCTGAGGCCTTCCCGGCGAACTTGCCGTCCGTCGATGTGAACGCATACTCGTAACCGCTGATCGTGTCGCTGTAGGTCTGCGCCGCGGCTGCAGTCGCCGGTGTCACCAGGACGGCGAGGGCGGCGACCAGAAGGATGGTCAATCGACGAGGGTCCATGAGCACTCCCTCTCTGTCGTTTGCGGATGCGTTTGCGTTAGGACATCCCGCTCAGGGCGAAACGGAAACGTGCAAGGCGCTCGAGGGTCGCCGAAGCCGCAAGGCAGAGACTCGGGCTGCAATTAGAGGCGGCAGCGCCGAAACCCTCGCGCTCAGTCCAGGAGGGCAAGC
>VAWL01000123.1 GCA_005883965.1 Actinomycetota bacterium | reverse complement strand
TCGATCATGCCGGGCAAGATCAACCCGGTCATCCCGGAGGTCGTGACCCAGGTCGCGGCCCAGGTGATCGGCAACGACGAGGCGATCACGGTCGGCGGCCTGCAGGGGCACTTCGAGCTCAACGTCTTCGTCCCGCTGCTGGCGCGCAATCTGCTGGACTCGATCAAGCTGCTCGCGAGCGCCTCGCGCCTGTTCGCCGAGAAGTGCGTCGAGGGGATCGAGGCGAACCGCGAGACCAACGAGCACTACGCGGAGCTGACGCTGTCGGCGGCGACCGCGCTCAACCCGTACATCGGCTACGACAAGGCGACCGAGATCGTCAAGGAGGCGGTGAGCTCCGGCCGCTCGCTGCGCGAGGTCGCCCGCGAGGCAGGCGTCGAGGAGTCCGTGCTCGACGAGGCGCTCGACTACCGCAAGATGGCCAAGCCGCACGGCGACGCCTCCTAGCGGGCTCCATCACTCTCGCGGCGAGGAGTCGGCCGCACATCCTTGACGCTGTGGCACGGACGTGAGAACGTGCGCAGCGAGAGGGCAGGTGTCACTTTGCGCGCCTGCGATCACACCACATCAGGGGAGGGGAACACATGAGGAAGGTCTCAATGCGATTGCTGCTGCTCTTTGCGCTCTGCGCGGCAGCCGTCGTTGCGTTCGGCGGTGGGTCGGCAACAGCCGGCAGCGCCGCCTCGCAGGTGTCGCTCGTCGGCACCGGGGGTCCACAGACCGGCGCGTTCGCGCCCTCGGGGTTCGGGGACGTCACGCAGCAGGAGTTCCCCGGCGCGAGCGACAACGACGGTGGCGGCGACCCGTACAACGGGATCATCGACCGCAGCCTCTCGAACGGCGTCGGCCACGGAGCGTCCGTCAACAGCGGCCAGAAGGCGAAGTCGAACCCGACGTTCAACTTCGGCTTCGAAGGGCTGAACCACTACCAGCAGCGCTACTCGCGCGGCGGGAACCAGTTCTCCGTCGAGCCGCCCGACCAGGGCATGTGCGTCGGCAACGGTTACGTGGTCGAGGCCGTGAACGACGTCGTCAACGTCTACAGCGCGTCAACGGGGGCGTCCGTTCTTCCGGATAACACGGCGACGAACATCGTCGCCGGGTTCCCGCGCAACGTCAATCACGCTGTCGATCTGAACTCGTTCTACGGCTACCCGGCCGCGGTCAACCGCACGACCGGGGCACTCGGGCCGGAGCTGACCGACCCGTCGTGCCTGTACGACGCGGCCACGCAGCGCTTCTTCGTCGTCGTGCTGACGCTCGACCGAAACTCGAACGGCTCGCTAAACCTCGTGAACCACCTCGACATCGCGGTCAGCAGCACGTCGAACCCGACGGGTAGCTGGAACATCTACAAGACCGACGTTACCAACGACGGCACGAACACCGGCGGTGCGAACCCCGGTCCGTTCCTCGGCGACTACCCGCACATCGGCGCCGACGCGAACGGGTTCTACATCACGACGAACGCGTATCCGTGGTGCTGCAACGGCTTCAGCGGCGCACAGATCTACGCCTACTCCAAGGCCCAGCTCGCCGCGGGCGCCGCGACTGTGACGATGCAGCACATCGACACCTCGGGGATGGTCAACGCTCCCAGCGACGCGGGCTTGACCCAGCCGGGCTTCACCGTCTGGCCCTCACAGTCGCCTGGGACGTCGCAGTTCAACCTCGCGAACAACGGCACCGAGCACTTCCTGAGCTCGAACGCCGCCGACGAAGCGCAGATGCCCGTCTCCGGGAATGCGGGCACGCGGACCTCGAACCAGCTCATCGTCTGGACGCTGACGAACACGGCGTCGCTGAACACGGCGAACCCGGCGAACCCGGCGGTCAGCCTCAGCAACAAGATCCTGAGCGTCGGCCAGTATGGCGTCCCGCCGAAGCAGCAGCAGCCCGGCTCGGGCACGGCTCCGGATACGACGGTGCCACAGGGCCACTGCCTGAACGACACAACGACCGCGACGATCGCGGGCGTGGGCTGCTGGAAGCTGCTCGTCACCCCCACCGCGCACGCCGCGGGGGCCGAGGTCGTTGCGAGGCCCGACTCGAACGACACCCGCATGCAGCAAGTCGACTACGCGAACGGCAAGCTATGGGGAGCGCTCGACACGGCGCTCAACCCCGATAGCGGGCCACAGCGGGCCGGAATCGCGTGGTACGTCGTGAACCCGACGACTCCGAAGATCGTGAACCAGGGCTACCTCGGCGCTACGGGCCACGACTTCACCTATCCGGCCATCGGCGTCACGGCGAGCGGTCGCGGCATCATGGCGTTCACGGCAACGGGCGACACACTCGACCCGAGCGCCGCGTACGCGCCGATCGACGCGAACGCCGGCGTCGGCGCCTGGAACGTCGTGACCGGCGGCACCGGAGCCGCCGCGGACGACGGCTTCTCAGGTTACAAGCAGCAGCGCTTCCCGAACCCGATCCGCTCGCGGTGGGGCGACTACGGGGCGGCTGCGGTCGACGGCAAGTCCATCTGGATCGCGAGCGAGTACATCGCTCACACTTGCGACTACATCGACTGGGGCGGCCCGTTCTTCGCGGGCGGCACTGGCGACAACCTGCTCGGCACGTGCGGTGGCGCGAGCCACGGCCCAGGCCCGCGCACCGCGCTTGCCAACTGGTCGACGCGGATCAGCCAGTTGACTCCCTAGCTCGACTCAAGCAATAAGAACACGACGAAGGCCCGGTTCGCACCGGGCCTTCGTCGCTCCGGACGCGGCTATCAAGCCGCAAAGCGCTTCTGCCGAAAGGTGGAACACGGTGAAGCGGCCCAGTCTTCTCCTTGCGACGTTTGCCGCCGCGCTCGCGATCACAGGATCTGCCTCAGCCGCCGGCAATCCCTTCGGCGTCACCGTGGTCCGGTTCACCCCCGGCACGTCGCCGGCGCAGATGCGCCAGGTCGTCACAGCGGCCGGCGCGAAGGTCGTCGCCGACCTGAGCCCGATCGGGGCGATGGTGGTCGTCCCCGGCAGCGCCGGTTTCGACGCGCGCGTTGGCCGGAATGCGGCGGTCACGACGGCCTTTGAGGACGCGCTGCTCGGCGACAGCCGTGGGCAGCCCGACGGCCGGGGCGGCGGCCAGGCGCCCGACCAGAATCCCGGGCCGCCTGGCAAGAGCTTTCCCGACCCGCTCCACGACGCCTCGTCCTTCCTGGGCGTCACGAACCCAGAGGGCGTCCTCCAGTGGGAGGACAACCGGATGGATGTCCCGGCCGCCTGGGCGAAGACCAGGGGCGATCGGAACGTAGTCGTCGCGGTCCTCGACACCGGCGTCGACACCGACCATCGCGAGCTCCACGAGACCGTCGACCGCACCCTCGGCGGCAACTTCATCCCTTGCGCCGACCTGCGCGCGCTCTTCGGCCTCGGCTTCATCGACCGCTCAGGCTTGAAGGACTGCCAGAACGGGGACTTCGAGGGTCACGGCACCTGGGTCGCGAGCCGGATCGCGGGCGCGGCGAACGGCTTCGGCTCGAACGGCGTCGCACCCGGCGTGCGCGTCGCCTCGTACAAGGTTCTCGCCGCCGGCCTCGGCGGCCTGGCGAGCTGGATGATCAACGGCCTCGTCGCCGCCTGCTCGACCCCGGGCGTCGACATCGTGAACATGTCGATCGAGGGCTACCTCGATCCCACTGATCCGGCGAGCGCGCAGGTCTACCTGCTCTTCCACGACGCGGTCTCGTACTGTCGCGACCACGGCGTCGCGGTCTTCGCAGCCGCGGGCAACGAGCACGTGCGGATCGACCGCGTCGACCTGAACGTCGGCGGCCGTGAGCTGAGCGGCGTCGGCCAGGTGACGGACGGCAGCCAGGGCTTCGCCAGCGTCACACCCGGCAGCCCGTCGCTCTCCGACTACGACCTGCGCGGCCTGCTCGAGGTGCCGGCCGGCCTTCCCGGTGTCACCATGGTCTCGGCGACCGCGAACGCGATCGGCGCCGCGCCGGCGAACGTCCCGCTGCGCTGGCGGGCTCACGTCGGCGCGCGCGACCAGCTCGCCTACTACTCGAACTACGGCTCGCGGATCGACCTCGCAGCCCCCGGCGGCGCGCGGCGCTACGAGGTCCCGTTCTGGGACGGCGGCGCCGGCGACGTCACCTACGGCGGCTGGGGCTCCCTCGGCGCCCTGGCCCCCCAAGGCCTGATCTGCACCGACCCAGTCACCTCGGCGCTGTTCAATGCTGCCTGCTTCAAGCTCGGCGGCCAGGGCTTCGGCTGGCTGCAGGGCACCTCGATGGCGACGCCGAACGCGGCCGGCGTTGCCGCGCTCGTGCTCTCGGCGCACCGCGACCTGCGCGGGCACCCCGACGCGCTCGTGGCCCGGCTGAAGGGCACCGCCAACCAGAGCGTCGTGAACTACATGGGCCCGAACGACCCATCGAACTTCGCCCCGTCGGTCTTCGGCGATGCGTGCCCGACCGGCTACTGCCACCTCGACCAATCCCACCCGATTTCCTTCGGGGACGCCTATGGCGCGGGCTTGGTCGACGCCGACGCCGCTGTCCGCTAGCGGCTACACGTTACGAACAGACGCGCGACCGCTTTCGCGGCACGTCGTTATTGCTTGACACCTGATCTAGGGCCGCATATAAAGCATCTTCGTTCTTCGGGGTATGCCTGAGCGCCGTCGCCCAACCCAGTCCGGCCAGGATCAGTTTGCGGTCGCTTTCGGCCGCGGCAGCGTGGACCGGAGCGGGAACGATCTCGCTTCCAGGCTGAGCTCGGGACAGCGAATCGAGAGGTAGTGCACACCAACTGGAAGAGGGGGGAGGAATGACGAGACCACGCATCACCGTCCTCACGGGGATCTTCCTTGTCGCGACGGCGGTGACCCTGTTCCTGGTGCTCACCGCGAGGTCATCGGGTCACGGGATCTTCGTGCCGAAAGCCGGCGCGGCGGCCGACCCGGACTCCGCGGTGGCGACGCCCGGTATGGGGGCCAATACCTTTGACGCCTGGCAGTCCGCGATCAGGACGTATCCGGCGAATGTGATCCCGGTGTCGGTCGTCCAGCGCGAGCAGGCGACCTTCAGCCGGATCGCCAAGCGGGACGCGCGGCTGATCCAACTCCACGGACGCTCGTTCTACGGGACGGGAGGCCACTGGCGCCAGTACGGGCCGCGGCAGCACGCGGTCCAGCCCGGAGTGACGTCGTTCTCAGGAGCGACGAACGAGACGGCAAGCCGGATCACTGCGCTGGCCGTATCGCCCGATTGTGGCGCGAAGGACGGGAAGGACGCGAAGGACGGGCACGACGGAGAGGACGGGAAGTGCACCGTCTTTGCCGGCGCCGCGGGTGGCGGTGTGTGGCGGACGGACGACGCGCTCGCCGCGAACCCGAAGTGGCGGCACATGTCGCCGAGGTCGCTCGACCAGAACTCGGTCGGCTACCTGTTGCTCGATCCGACCGACAAGAAGCACAAGACGCTGTACCTCGGCACGGGCGAGGGCAACCACTGCTCCTCCGGCTGTGAGTCTGGCGTCGGCGTCTACAAGTCGACGAACGGCGGCCACAGCTGGACGAAGCTCGGCGACAGCTGCGTCAGCAACGCGATGTTCACGTGCGTGACGCCGGCCAAGGATGCGTTCCTCGGACGCGGGATCAACTCGATCGCCGTCGATCCGACGAACAGCCAGCACATCCTCGTCGGTTCCGCTCAGGCCGTTCGCGGCATCAACCACACGATCGGCAACGGCGGCCAGGTGCGGCTCGAGCCGGGTGCGAACTCGCCCGGGCTCTACGAGTCGACCAACGGTGGCGCGACTTTCACGGAGGTGTGGGACGGCGCCAGCGGGAACTCGTTCGGCGTCACCAAGATCGCTTTCGACCCGCGCAACGCATCGAACGTCTACGTCGCTGCCTATGACGAGGGGCTCTGGCGCCGCTCGCCGACGCTGGACGGCTCCGCGACGCAGTTCGACTTCCACAAGCTGTTCGCGGCGCAGTTTGGCGTCCCCGACCGGACGGGGTTCGCGCTCACGGTCAAGAACAACGCGACGCGTATCTACCTGACGGACGGCACCGCCAACGGCGGCGGGCCCGCGGGTGCGGCGGCCGCAAACTTCTGGCGGACGGACAACGGAGACCAGCCAGCTGCGACGCTGCTCGCGTCCCAGGCGGCCGGCTCGACGCCTCCGCCGGATACGACCACCTACCCGCAGGCGTACGCCGGATGGCAGAACCTGACGGCGAAGACCACGGTCAGCCCGTACTTCGCGACGGACGACTTCTGCACCGGCCAGTGCTGGTACGACGAGGACGTCTACACGCCGACCGGCCTGCCCGACACGGTTTACGTCATCGGCTCGAACCAGTACGGCGAGCAGCCGTGCGACACGCATGGCGTCGGCTGCGGCAACGGCCGCTCCAACGGCCGCGAGGTCCTCTACTCGACCACCGCAGGCGACCCGGACGGCACCGCCAACAGCCGGACGTTCACCGACCTGTCGTACGACGCGACGAATCAGCCGGCGCCGTGGTGCGCCTACGGGCCGTACGCGTTCACGGCGTGCGTCTTCTCGCCGAACGGGATCCATCCCGACCAGCACGTGATCGCGGTCAACCCGTCCAACCCGACCCAGATCTTCGAGGGCTCGGACGGTGGGATGATCCGGACGAGTGGATCCTTCGCCGACACCCAGGCGAACTGCGACGAGCCGCACCGCAACGGCGGCGGGCCGCTCCCGACGACAACGGGCAGCTACCTGACGTGCAAGCGGGTGCTCTCGCGAGTCCCGACGGAACTCACGCATATCAACACGCGGCTGGGCAGCACGATCCAGTTCTACAACGTGGCGATCGACCCGTTCAACACGTGTGACGTCCTCGGCGGCACGCAGGACAACGGGACGTGGTCGACTGGTCCGAGCTGCGACCGGAACACGTTCACCCAGGTCATCTACGGCGACGGCGGAGACGCGTTCTTCGACTCGACCCACTCCAACTGGATGGGCAACGGGTTCACGAGCGGCTTCGGCGACGTGAACTTCGAGAACGGCGACCCGACGAAGTGGGTCATCTCGACCGGAAACATCGAGGCGAGCGGCGAGACCGCGTCCTTCTACTGGCCGCAGATCGCCGACCCGAACCCGCCGGCCGGGACTCACCCGATCTTCCAGGGCTTCCAGCACGTCTGGCGCTCCTGGGCGTTCGGGGCGGGAGCGACGGTTAGCGTCCCGCAGCAGACGACCCCGGACATCGCCGGCTACGAGGCGAACTGTCCCGAGTTCGTGACCCCGGGGAACGACGTGCACTGCGGCGACTACCAGCCGATGGGCGGGCCCGCGGGGGCGAACACCGCCGGCGACCTGACCGGCACTGTTTACGGGGCCGACCGGACCGGCGGTTTCGTCTCGTGGCTCGCACGTGACGGCGCCGACCACGGCACGCTCTGGGCCACCACGTCCGCGGGACGCGTTTTCGTGACGCACAACGCGGACGCGACGGATCCGGCCGCCGTGAGCTGGCACCGCATCGACAGCTCGACGTCGGGCAACTCGCCGACGCGTGTCCCGACCGCGATCTACGTCGACCCGGCCAATCCCGGCCACGCGTGGATCTCGTACTCGGGCTACAACGCGACGACCCCGACCACGCCGGGACACGTCTTCGACGTGTCCGAGAACGGAACGGCGCCGGGCTCCGGCACGTTCACGAACCTCAACGTCGAAGGCGGCACGTCGGCATTCCCGACGCCGACCTCGACCGGCGACCTGCCGGTGGACGACATCGTCCGCGACGACGCGACCCACACGCTGTACGTCGCCACGGACTTCGGTGTCCTCGCCGGTACGAACGACGGGGCGAGCTGGCACGTCACGCACGGGATGCCTCGCTACGAGGTGACGCATCTTGAGCTGCAGCCCTCGAACCGCGTCGCGACCTGCGTTGGGCAGAAGCACTGCCCGCGCGTGCTGTACGCGGCTACGCACTCCCAGGGCATCTGGAAGCTGCATCTGGGCGACTAAGCCCCTCTCGAACGGAGAAGACGAGGGCCGCCTTCGGGCGGCTCTCGTCTTTCTAATAGGCGATCGCGCCGCGGCCGGTGGCCGCTGCGTGGCGCTGCTCGTCCGCGCGGTAGGAGCTGCGCACGAGCGGGCCCGAGAAGACCGACCCGAAGCCGAGTGCCTCGCCCTGCTCGCGGAACCAGCGGAACTCGTCCGGGTGCACCCAGCGGTCGATCGTCGCGTGCTTCGCGCTCGGCTGCAGGTACTGGCCGATCGTGACGACATCGACTCCGTGGGCCCGCAGGTCGCGCAGGGTCTCGACGACCTCGTCGTTCGTCTCGCCGAGGCCGACGATGATCCCGGACTTGGTCAGCACCTGATACCCCGCCAGCTCCTTCGCGCGGGCGAGCAGCCAGAGCGCCTTGTCGTACGAGGCCTTGGCTCCGCGCATCCGCGCGTGCAGCCGCCGGACCGTCTCGATGTTGTGGTTGAAGACGTCGGGCCGCTCGGCGAGGATCGTGCGCAGGGCCTCCTCCTCGACTCCGAGGAAGTCGGGCGTGAGGATCTCGATCGTCGCCTCGGGAACCTTGTGCTTGAGCGCGCGGATGGTCGCGGCGTAGTGCGCGGCCCCGCGGTCGGGCACGTCGTCTCGGTCGACGGAGGTGACGACGACGTGCTTGAGGTCCATCCTGGCCGCGGTCGCCGCGAGCCGGAGCGGCTCGAGCGGGTCGGGCGGCTCCTCGGGCCGGCCGGAGTGGACGTAGCAGTAGCGGCAGGCGCGCGTGCAGGTGTCGCCGAGGATCTGGAAGGTCGCCGTGCCGCGCCCCCAGCACTCGGCGATGTTCGGGCAGCGCGCCTCTTCGCAGATCGTGTTCAGGCTCGCGCCGTGGATCAGCTTGCGAACGTCGAAGTAGCGCGAGTCCGCGCTCGGCGCGCGCACCTTCATCCATTCCGGCCGGCGCGGACGATCGGCCACGGGCAAGGAGCCCTGCATGGCCTGGAGTCTAGAGACGGGGGTGGTTCAGCGGTCTACCCAGGGATCCAGGTAGGTGTCGTCGATCTGGTAGCCGGCGCCGTAGCCGACCGGCGTGAAGCGGAATGCAACCGCTTTCGTGCCGAGGAGGCTCGTCACGTTGCACAGCAGGAGCTCGAGCCGCGGCGACGGTGTCCATGCACTGCCGGAGCTGACCGTGCCGCCGTCGAGAATCGCCAACACGCCGCCGAGCAGGCTCGGGACGACCACCTGGATGTGGAGCTGGCCCGACGAGGAGCCGACGTTGCGCATCAGGAAGCGCAGGTGCCAGTCGCCGAGGGCGAAGCAGACGGTGCTGCTGTACGCCGAGCTCCCCGCCGGAAGCAGGAGCGAGTGGCTGTCCTTCTTGTTGCCGTCGACGAAGAACGGCTCATTGCCCGAGACGACGCGTGCGCCGCCTGAGAGCGTCCAGCCAGTCGTGCCTGCCTCGAAGCCGCCGTTGAGCAGGCGCGCGTAGGAGGCTGAGTCGCCCCACGCCGCGAAAGGCTGCGCCGAAGTCGGATCGCAGTACGCCGCAGAGCCGGTGCCGATCAACCCGGCCTTCGCCGTCGAGCTCAGGATGAGCGCCGCGATGATCGCAACGCCGAAAGTGATTCGCAGTCCCGCTCTTGCCACAGTTGCCGCCACGCCGCCCTCCATTGCCGAAGTTCTCTCACTCTCTTCGAGCCGGAGGGCGCTGCATCACCCGATCGGGGGCTTCGGACGCGCCCGCATCCCTCGACCGAGTGAAACGAGTGGGTCTTGCGGGGTCGATCTTCATCTGGCGATGTCGACTGCGGCCACCACCCATCCGCATTCGCTCGTACTCGACCCCGACGAACAGCGAGTGATCGAGGAGTCGCGCGTGCGGCGGCTTCATCGCCTGGCGCGGCGGCAGTTCTGGTCGCTGCTGGCCTTCACGGCCGCCTTCGTCGCGGCCGCCGTGGCACTTGCCCTCTATCTCCCCTCGAATCGGGCTCCGGGGGCCGCAACGGTCCTGCTTCTGATCGGCGCGTATGCCGCGGCCTTCGGATTTCAGTTCGAGGTCGCCAGTGGGACGGCAGTTCCCACGCAGCTGATCCTCGTGCCGATGCTGTTTCTGCTTCCGAGCGGGTCGGTGCCGCTGGCGGTCGGCGGTGGGATCCTTCT
>VAWL01000205.1 GCA_005883965.1 Actinomycetota bacterium | reverse complement strand
TCGGGATCCTCGCGTTCCTGCTCCGCGCCGAGGACGCGCTCCAGCTCCCGTTCGGGAACTTCCTCTACGGCGACCTCTCGCCGATCGCGACGCTCCGCTTCGGCCGGGCGTTCGTGGTGATGACACTCGGCTTCGCGCTCGTCTGCGCGCTGCTGTTCCTGGCCTGGCTGACGGAGAAGCGGGTCCTGCTCTGGCCGGCGTTCCTGCTCTCGATCAGCCTCGCCTCCGGGCTCTCGCTCTCCGGCCACTCGGCCGTCGACTCGGGCTCATCGTGGCTGTCGGAGCTGGCCGACTGGGCGCATCTGGCGGCAGCGTCGCTCTGGGTCGGCGGCCTCGTCCAGCTCGCGTTCGTCGTTTGGCCGCTCGCACCCGAGCTGCGGCGGACGGCGTTCCTGCGCTTCTCGCGGCTCGCGACGGTGCTGATCGCCGTGCTGCTCGGCGCCGGGACCTACCTGAGCATCCTGCGGCTGCCGCACCTGCGCGACCTCTGGACCGTCGGCTACGGGCAGGTGCTGCTGGTCAAGCTCGGGCTCGTATCGCTGGCCCTGCTCTGGGGCGCCGTCCACCACTTCGTCGTCCGGCCGGCGCTCGAGCGCGGAGCCGCGCCGTTCGCGGGGCTGCCCAGGAGCCTGATCGGCGAGAGCGCCGTCGGCGTCGCGATCCTGCTCGTCGCGGCGATCCTGGTCGAGTCGAAGCCGCCGCCGCAGCCCCTTCCTGCTCCGAGAGCGTCACACGCCGCGGCGCCGCAGCGCTAGCACGTTGGCGACGAAGGTTCGCGTGCCGGCAGTCATGCCGTCGCGCCGGACCGAAGCCGGGCCCTGGTACCACGCTGCGAGCGCGAGCGATTCGCTCTCGTGGAAGTCGCGCAGCAGCTTGCGGAAGTAGACGACGCCGACCTGGATCCCGCCCGAGACGCTCGAGGGAGCGCGCCGGCCGAGCAGCACCTCCTCGACGTAGCGGCGAGTGCTCGGCAGCACCTGCAGCACGCCGCGCGCGCCGGACGGCGAGACGAGACCCGGCTGGTAGCCCGACTCCATCCAGGCGAGCGCGCGGACAAGACGCGTGTCCACGCCGTAGACGCGGCCCCAGTGGCCGAGCAGCGCCCGGACTCCGACGGGCGCCTTCCGCACCTTTCCCGGCGAGAGCTCGGGCCGTCCGCCGGCGAGCGCCTTCAGCGTGTGGGGACCGGCGACCCCGTCCACTTCGAGCCGTTGCTGCCGCTGGTAGCCGCGCAGCGCCCGCTTCGTGGCCGGGTCGAAATAGCCGTCGACCGGGACGAGCGCGCCGTGGCGCGAGAGCAGGAACTGAAGCACGGAGACGTCCCAGCCGAACATGCGCAGACGCAGCGTCCGCCGGCCGAAGAGCGGCTCCCCGAGCGGGCCGAGCGCCTCGCGCGTCCGCAGGCCGGCCAGGCCGTCGACGGGAAGGCCGGCCCGCCGCTGGAAGGCTTTCGTCGCGCGCACCGTCTGGGGCCCGGCGATCGAGTCGATCGGCCCGCGGTAGAGGTTGTACGCGCGCAGAGCGACCTGGAGCCCGGCGATCTGCGGGTTCGAGGCGCGCGTCGGCGCCGCCAGCGCGAGCGCTGCCAGCGACGCCGCGGAGAAGGCGACGATCCTGGCGGTCACGGACGGACCCGGTTCGCCCGCCCTGCGCGGATTCCTCTAACGTCCGGCGCCGAATGCGTTGGGCGATCTCAGGCGGCGCGGGCTTCCTCGGCCTGCACCTTGCGCGCCGGCTCGTGGCGGACGGGCACGACGTGCGCACGCTCGACCTGGCCCCGCTGGACGACGCCGAGCTCGAGCGCTCGGTCGAGGAGCTGCGCGGCGACGTGCGGGACCCTGGCGCGGCGGCGCGCCTGGTCGACGGCGCCGACGTGCTCGTCCACGCGGCGGCCGCGCTGCCGATCCAGGCCTCGCGTGGCTCGATCCGCTCGGTGAACGTCGAAGGGGCGGCAGTCACGCTCGCCGCGGCGCTCGAGGCCGATGTAACCCGCACGGTTCTGATCTCCTCGACGGCGGTCTACGGCATTCCGAAGCACCACCCACTCCGTGAGGACGCGCCGCTTGTCGGCGTCGGCCACTACGGCGAGTCGAAGATCGAGGCCGAGCGCGTCGCCCGGCGCGCGGGCAGGCGCGGGCTCGAGGTCGTGATCCTCCGCCCGAAGACGTTCATCGGGCCGGAGCGGCTGGGCGTCTTCGAGATCCTGTTCGACTGGATCCGCGAGGGCCGCCGGATCCCGATTCTCGGGGACGGCTCGAACCGCTACCAGCTGCTCGCGGTCGAGGACCTGGTCGAGGCGACCGTGAGCGCCGGCACGGCCGACGTCGCCGGCGAGACGTTCAACGTCGGCGCGACCGAGTTCGGCACCGTCCGCTCGGACCTCGAAGGCCTGATTGCGCACGCCGGCTCGGGCAGCCGCCTGCGCCCGGTGCCCGCCAAGCCCGCGGAGGTCGCCCTGCGCGGTCTCGAGCTGGCCCGGCTCTCGCCGCTTGCCGAGTGGCACTACCGCACCGCCCACCGTG
>VAWL01000122.1 GCA_005883965.1 Actinomycetota bacterium | reverse complement strand
CCCCGGCGCGGCCGACGTCCTCGCCCATCACCAGCACGTCGGCGTCGCGCTCGAGCTCGACGTGGAAGGCGTCGTTGATCGCTTCGACGACAGTGAGCTCAGCCATCGAGCACCCTCCTGAGCTCGGCCAGGTCGTGCTCGAAGGAGGCCGGCGGGTCGACGAACGCGTGCGAGAACACCAGAGACGGGTCCGGCGGCGGCTCGGCTTCTGCAGCGGCGATCCCCGCCCGCATCAGGTCGGCGGCCTCCGCTCGCACCGCCTCCGCGGCCTCGCCCGAGAGCAGGCCGAGCCGCCGCAGGTACGCCTCGTAGCGGCCGACGCACTCGCGGCCCTTCTCCTCCTCGACGCGCTCCTGGTCGATGTAGGCGGACGGGTCGTCCGCAGTCGCGTGCGGCGCGGCGCGGTAGCTGACCGCCTCGATGAACGTCGGCCCGTCACCTGAGCGTGCCCGGGCGACCGCCTCTCGGGTCGCTTCGTACACCGCGAGGACGTCAAGGCCGTCGACACGCACGCCGGGGATCCCGTAGCCCGCCGCCTTGTCGGCCAGCGTTTCCGCCGCGGTCTGCGCCGAGAGCGGCGTCGAGATCGCCCACTGGTTGTTGTTGCAGAAGAGGACGAGCGGCGCCCGCATCACGGCGGCGAAGTTGGCGCCCTCGTGGAAGGCGCCCTCCGAGGTGGCGCCGTCGCCGAAGTACACGATCGCGCAGGTCGCCTCGCCGCGCAGCTTCTTGCCCCAGGCGAGCCCGGCGGCGTGGGGCACGTGCGTGCCGATCGGGACGCAGATCGAGGCGACATTCCAGTCGAGCGGGCTCCACCAGCCGGCCGGGTGGCCGCGCCACCACGACAGCACCGTCGAGGCCGGCATCCCGCGCAGGAGTCCGATGGCCGACTCGCGGTAGCTCGGGAAAATCCAGTCCTCGCGCTCGAGCGCGAAGACGGAGCCGGCCTGCATCGCCTCGTGGTTCCAGAAGATCGCGTAGGTGCCGATCCGGCCCTGGCGGTGGTAGACGAGCGACCGCTCGTCGTAGGTTCGCAGCAGAACGAGGTCGCGGTGCAGCTGGAGGAGGTCGTCCTCGGAGAGCCCGTCGACCTCGCCGTCGGGAACGCCTTCGCCGTCGCCGATAACGCGCCGGAGGTCCTGCTCGGCCGGAAGCACCCGCGCCATGCGGCCGAATCTACCGAACGCGCGTCCGCGCAACGGTGGCGACGACGGTGAGAGCCGCCGCGGCCGCGACCACGCCGACCACCTCGAGTCCGACCCCTCCCCTGAGCGGGGCGCCCGCAGCCAGCACGACCAGCGCCGCGAGCACCGCGCCGCCCGCACACGAGAGGATGATGACCGCGAGCCGGTTGACGAGCACCGGCAGGTCGGAGAAGGAGGGCACGCGCGGCTCCATCGACCACCAGGCGAGCTCGGCCGCGAGCAGGAAGCCGGCCGCGTAGAGCGGCGTCCAAGGATCCGCGTGAGACGGCCCGGTCGCGAGCCGTACCGCCTGCTCGGCCCCGAGGAGCGCGATCCCGGCTGCGAGCGCCGCGCTCCAGCGGAAGACCAGGCCGCCGGCGAGGCTGAGCACGCCGCCGGCGCCGAGGCCGACGAGGAGCCAGCCGTCCAGCGGGCCGCCGCCGAGCCCGGCAACGGCGAGGGCGACCCCGACGAGCAGCGCGCCGGCCGCGGTCGCTAGACGCGCAAGGTGCGGGCGTGGCGCCTGAATCTCCTCACCTCCTCCAGCGCGGCCTGCAGGGGCGTGCCCGCCCGCCACTCGACGATCGGGACTCCGAGGCGCAGGTAGCGCGAGCGCAACGCCTCCCGGCGCAGCAGCCAGAGTCGCCAGGCCAGCTCGTCCAGCCGCCCTTCGCGGGCGGCCGCGTAGGGCACGGGCGAGATCTCGATCACCGCGAGGTCGAACCCGCGGGCGCGGAGGTCGAGCAGCGCCCGCACCGCCCGTTCGTCGAGCAGCGGCGAGATCGCGAGCACCAGCGCCTTCGGCGGCAGCGTGCGCACCGGCAGCAGGTCGATGTCCTTCCACGCGTAGCTGAGGAAGATCTCCGCGTCGAGAAGCGAGTCGAGCACGCGGTAGAGCTGAACGAGGCCGCTCGACACCGTCAGCCAGTTGAGCACGCCGCCGAAGGCGACGAGACCTACCCGGTCCTTCTCGGCGAGGTAGTGCCGCGCGAGTGCCCCGGCCGCTCCGACGGCCTGGTCGAGCGTGCTCTCGTCGGCGAGCCTCGCCTCGAGGAACGTGTCGAGGAAGATGACGACGTCCGAGTTCCGCTCCGGATGCGTCTCGGTCACCCACGGCTCACCGCGCCTGGCGGTCGCGCGCCAGTTGATTCGGCGCACGCGGTCGCCGGGCTCGAAGGGCCGCAGGTCGGCGAACTCGATCCCCTCCCCGCGGGCGCGCGGCACCTGGTTGCCCGCGAACGCCTGGGTGTCGAGCGGCCGCAGCAGCCGCCGCAGCGTCTCGCCGTGTGGGTAGATCTTCAGCGGGCGCTTGCGCTCGATCGTCCACTCGTGCACCAGCAGGCCGAAGGGATCCTGGGAGCGCAGCACGAGGTCGCCCACGAGGTAGGCGCCCCAGCGCTCGCACCGGATCGTGTGGTCGATCGGCCGGCGCTCGTCGCCGGCGAGGCTGATCAGCTGCGGGTTCGGCGTCTCGGCGACCAGGCCGTCGGGCAGGTCGAGCAGCAGCTCCAGGTGCGAGTGGCCCCGCCGGCTCCAGAGCTCGAGCTCGGCCGCGACGGTCTCGCCCTGCACCTGGCGCTCCTGGTCGAGATCGAAGAGCGCTTTCAGGTCGGGCTTCTCCGCCAGCGAGAGGCCGGCGACGAGAACGGCCGCGAACGGTGCGGCGAGCGCGACGAGCTCCGGGCGGCCGGCGACGAGCGCGCCCAGCAGGCCCAGGCCCGCCAGCGCGGTGTAGGCGCCGAGCTTCGCCGTCGCCGCGCGCGTCATTCCGCCGGCGCGACTTCGGTCTCGGCCTTCGGGGTTGGTACCTGGTCGAGCAGGTCGGCGACGATGTCCTCGGGCCGCAACCGTTGCACCCAGAGCTCCGGCCGCAGCGACAGACGGTGCGCCAATGCGGCCACCGCGACCGACTTCACGTCCTCGGGGACGACGAAGTCGCGGCCGGCCAGCGCCGCGCGGCAGCGGGAGAGCTTGAGCAGGGCGAGCGAGCCGCGCGGGCTCGATCCGACCTGCACGCCGGAAGCGGCGCGCGTCGACGCAACGAGGTCGACGATGTAGAGGCCGACGCTCCGGTCGACGTGCACCTGCTCGACGGCCGCCTGCATCTCGAGCAGCTCCTCGCGGCCGACGACCGGTTCGAGCTCGATCTCGTCGGCTGCCCGCTCGAGACGCCGCTCGAGCACGTCCCACTCCTCCTCGCGGCCCGGGTAGCCGACGCCGATCCGGAGCAGGAACCGGTCGAGCTGCGCCTCCGGCAGCGGGTAGGTGCCCTCGTACTCGATCGGGTTCTGGGTCGCGAGCACGAGGAAGGGCCGCTCGAGCTGCCGTGTCTCGCCCTCGATCGTGACCTGCCGCTCCTGCATCGCCTCGAGAAGCGCGGCCTGCGTCTTCGGAGGGGCGCGGTTGATCTCGTCGGCGAGGAGAAGGTTGGTGAAGATCGGGCCGGCACGGAACTCGAAGTCGGACTCGCGCTGGTTGAAGATCGACGAGCCGGTCACGTCGGACGGCATCAGGTCGGGCGTGAACTGGATCCGCGTGAAGCCGATGCTCGTCACCTGCGAGAAGGCGCGCGCGATCAGCGTCTTGGCCAGGCCGGGGAAGTCCTCGATCAGTACGTGGCCGTCGGCGAGTAGGCCGAGCAGGACGAGCTCGAGCGCCTCGCGCTTGCCGACGACGGCGCGCTCGACCTCGGCCAGGACCCGCTCGGAGCGCTCCGCGAGCTCCTGGATCGTCACGCGATCGACTCCAGCCGTTCGACAGCCCGCTCGAGGGTGTCAGGCGCCGCGCCCGGCTCGAAGCGGCGGTCCGGCGCGACCCGGTCGGGCCGCACCAGCGCCCAGAGCTCCTCGCCGAGCGCCTGCTCGACCTGCGCGCCTCCGGCGTCGAGGCGCAGCCCGCGCCGGTCGGCGAGCCGCTGCTCCGCGACCTCGCGGAGGATCGGCCGGAGGCGGTAGTGGAGGTCGAAGGCGGTCGTCGACGCGAGGGTCAGCAGGCGCTCGGTTCGCTCCAGGTCCGGCGGCCGCTCCTGCTCGCGGTCGTCGCGCTCGAGCGCCTCCGCGAGCGCGGAGCCCTCGGCCGGCGGGAACGCCTGGCGAGTGGCGAGCACCGCCGTCAGGACGCCAAACGCGCCGGCGACCAGCACGAAGACGTCGAGCTCGAGCGCTCCCCGCCCGGGCGCGGCCGCATGCACGACCACGAGGACGATCGCCGCGAGCCCGATCCCGAGCACCGCCCCGCCGAGCAGCCGCTTCACGCGGCCTCCGCCGTGTGGTCAAGCTCCGCGCGCAGGCCGGCGAGCGCCTCGATCGCCTCGGCTTTCATGCCGGCGTCGATCGCGTGCGTGCTGAACTTCGCCCGCGCGAACAGCTTGGTCAGCCGCTCCACCGCGGACGAGCTCACCTGAAGCCTGTCGAGCACGCGGGCGAGGTACTCGAGCGGCGCCTCGGCCGGCTGCCGCGGGGCGCCGTACGCCGCGAAGGTCTGCTCCATCCGCGCGTAGGTCCTGATCACGGCCGAGCGCGGGTCGACCTCGCCGTGGAGGTCCTCCAGCGTGTCCTTCAGGACGACGTCGAGCGCGACGGCCAGCTCGGCCTCGGCCTCCCACTCGCCGCCCGAACGCCGGCGGTGCACCGCGGCCGCGACCGCGACGACGGCGAAGGAGAGCACGAGCGAGCCGAGGACGTACACGGCCAGCCAGTCCGAGCCCGTCTTGGCCGCCTTGGGCGTAGGGTGCGCGGCCCCCTTGGCGTGGGAGGCCTTGCCGGCCGAATGGAAGAGGCCCGGGAGATGGAGGCCCTGGACGGGGTGGCTGAACACGAAGAAGCGAAGACCCGCAAGCAGGCCGAGCAGGATCGCGACGGTCACTGCCGTCCGCTTCCAGCTCGTCTTGCCCTGAACCGCTGCCTCCCTGCGGCGATACGCGAGCGACCAGACCACAAGGAGGGCGCCGAAGGGGAAAAGAATGAACATTGCGGCGCCCAGGTAGTGGATGAGCAGCGTCGGCGCGTGCTCCGGCGGAGCGCCGGCGCCGCCGCCGGGCCGGTGCGCCCGGCTCGCGACCGCGACCAGCGCGAGGAGCGCCAGCAAGGCCGCACCACTGAACGCGAGCCTCCGCCCGTTGCTCATGGGCAAACCCTAGATGAGCACCGTGAGTGCGCTGCGTTCGGCTTCGAAGACCGCTTCGGTGACGTCGCCGAGGTCCTCGCCGTCGGCCTGCAGCGGGAGCGGCCGGTCGCACGTCACCTCGATCCGGTCGAGGTCGTGCCCGTAGAGCACGTCCTTCGCCTCGATCTGCCCGCGGCCGCGGAACAGATAGCGCAGGTAGCGCGGGACCGAGCGCGTCGTCACTTTCGCCGGGGCCACGAGGTCGAGACCCAGCTCGAACTGCGCCTCGGGCGCCGCGTGAATCGGCAGCGGCCCCGCGTACGTGTACGGATCGGTGTTGGCGACGAGCAGGAAGGCGGCCCGCCCGAGGCCGCGCACCTCGAGCGCGGGCTCGAACCGGCCGTGTTTGGCCGCCAGCAGCCGTACTGCCGCGGCGATGTAGGCAGCGTCGCCGGGGCGCCTGCCGTCCTCGCGGCGGCCGAGCGCGTCCACCCGCCGCACGAGCTCGCCGTCGAGCCCGATCCCGGCCGAGAAGCCGAAGCGCCGGCCGTTCACGCGCCCGAGCGAGATCGTTCTCGTCCGCCGCTGCTCCAGCGCCTCGGCGAGGGCGCGCGCGGCGGCGACCGGATCGCGAGGCAGGCCGAGCGCGCGGGGCATAACGCTCGTCCGGCCTCCCGGCAGGAAACCGAGCGGCAGTCCGGCCGGCACGCCGTTCAGCGCCTCATTGAAGCCACCGTCGCCGGAGTAGACGACGAGCGCGTCGCCGACCGCCGCTGCCGCCAGCACGGCGCCGTGGCCCGGCCGCTCGGTCAGCAGCGTGCGCACGGTCGCTGCCCGGCCGAGCTCGCGCTCCACGGCCCGCACGCGATCCTCGGTTACCGCGCTTGCGAACGGGTTCACGATCAACACGACTTCCATAAGCTCCGGCGAGCATGCCACGGCTGGACCACGCGGCCTTCGAAACCGAGGATCCGGACGCTGCCGCGACCTTCTGCGAGCGCATGCTCGGCGCCCGGGTTGTCAAAGCCGAGGGACACCCGGTGATGGCCTACCTCGGGTCGACGGCCTTCGCATTTCACGAAACCGGCGGCCCTGGCAACCACGTTGGCATCAGGGTCAGCGAGGACGAGCGGGCGCAGATCATGCAGCGGCTCGAGGAGGAGGGCATCGAATGGGAGGAACGCGACCACGGGATCGCGACTGGCCTGTTCTTCCACGACCCGGACGGACGGCTCGTCGAGGCGATCACCTACGCGGCCGGAGACGACCCGCGCCGACCGCCGGGCTCGTCGCCCGGCTAGAGCGACAGCACTCCTAGGTGCGCTACGAGCCCGGGTACGCCCCGGGCCCGTAGCGCTCCACGCCCTTCAGCAGGCGGCAACGCCCCCCGCCGTGCCGCCCAGGGCGCAGCCGAACGACGACGCAGTGTCGGCGCCGTCATGGATTTCGAGGGGGGCCTATCGACGATTCCGACCAGGCCTATACCCCGCGACGTTCGCGCTGAAAACGCCGGGTCCGACTGATTCGTCAGTCAGTCCGGCGTCGCGTAGCCGCGCATCCCGTCGAGCAGGAGCTCGTAGAAGCGGTCGGCGAGCTCGTCCGTGTCCCGGCCGGGCGTGAGCCAGGTGTAGGCCCAGTTGGCGGCCGAGAGCGCGAGCAGCGCGGCGGTCGAGTCGTCGAGGTCGCTGCGCAGCTCGCCGAGGTCGCGGCCCTCGCGGAAGAGCGCGCGGATCCGCTCCTCGTAGCGGCGTCGCTCGGCCAGGATCTCGTCGCGCCGCTCGCCTTCGAGGTAGCGCCACTCCTGGACGAAGACCGTCGCCACGTCGAGCTGGTCGGAGACGGCGCGCAGGTGCGAGCGGAGCGCGAGCCGGATCTTGTCGGTCGCCGGCAGGTCCTCCGGGATCGCGTCGAGGCCGGCGTGGAATGCGCGTGCGCCCTCGGCCATCGTCTCGTAGAGCAGGTCCTGCTTCGACTCGATGTGCGCGTAGAGCGAGCCCTTCTGCACGCCCAGGGCCTGCGCGATCTCGCCGATCGAGGTCCCGTGGTAGCCCTTCTGCGCGAAGAGGCGCGCGGCCTCGCGCGTGAGCTCGTTTCGCCTCGCGGACACAGTGGTACCCTAACGACCGTTCGTTATGGCACGCGAAGACGAATTCCTCGAGTACGTCCAGTCCGGCGGCCAAGTCGAGGTCGACGACTGGATGCCTGACGAGTACCGCGCGCGGCTGCGGAAGTTCATCGAGATGCACGGCAACTCGGAGCTGATGGGCGTGCTCCCAGAGCGCGAGTGGATCCTGCGCGCGCCGACGCTGCAGCGGAAGCTGGCCCTGACCGCGAAGGTGCAGGACGAGGTCGGCCACGCGCAGCTGATCTACCGCGTGGTCGAGGACCTGGGCAAGCCGCGCGAGCAGTGCCTCGATGACCTGATCAGCGGCAAGTCCAAGTTCCACAACGTCTTCCACTACCCGACAAAGACCTGGGGCGATGTCGGCGTGATCGCCTGGCTCGTCGACGCCGCGGCGATCATCAGCCAGAAAGCGCTCCTCAAATGCTCGTACGCGCCGTACGCGCGGATCATGAAGAAGATCTGCTGGGAGGAGTCGTTCCACATCCTCCACGGCCGCGACGTGATCCTGACGCTGATGCTCGGCACCGACGACCAGCGCGAGCTGGTGCAGGAGGCGCTCAACCGCTGGTGGGGCCCGCTGATGCAGTTCCACGGCAACCCGATCCCGGCCGACGAGGACCCGATGGTCGTCTGGCGGATCAAGAGCCAAGGGAACGACGAGGCACGGCAGCAGTTCCTCGACGGCTACGTGCCGCAGATCTGGGAGCTCGGGCTGACCGTGCCCGACCCGGAGCTGCGCAAGGACGAGGAGAGCGGCCGCTGGCTCTACACCGAGCCCGACTGGGACGAGCTGATGCACGTCGTCACCGGCCACGGGCCG
>VAWL01000121.1 GCA_005883965.1 Actinomycetota bacterium | reverse complement strand
TCACCATCGAGGTCACCATCATCGGCACGCGCAGCCACGGCGCCATCCCCGCCACGAACATGTGGTGCGCCCAGACCGAGAAGCCAAGCACGAGGATCGCCATCAGCGAGAGCGCCATGAGGCGGTAGCCGAAGATCGGCTTCCGCGCCATCACGGAGATCACCTCCGAGGCGATGCCGAAGCCGGGCAGCATCATGATGTAGACCGCCGGGTGCGAGTAGAACCAGAAGATGTGCTGATAGCCGAGCGGGTAGCCGCCGCCCTGGTAGTCGAAGAAGTGCGTGTGCATCACGTGGTCGAACATCACGAAGAACTGCGAGCCGGCGATGAACGGCGTCGCGATCACGACCAGCAGTGACGTCGTGAAGTTCGCCCAGACGAGCAGCGGCATCCGCCAGAAGCTCATCCCGGGCGCGCGCATGGTGATGATCGTGACCAGGAAGTTGAGCGCGGTCATGATCGAGCTCGCGCCCGCCCACTGGACGCCCATGTTGAAGAAGACGGCGCCGATCGGCTGGTGCGTCGAGGCGAGCG